>JBBPZR010000001.1:0-38663 GCA_038276285.1 Mycobacteriales bacterium
CAGGTGAATGAGCATCGTCTTGGTCGAGGCGCGGTCGCGCGCGTCGCAGTCGAGGATCGGCACACCGCCCGACACGCCGAGCGCCTCGCGCACCTGCTCGGACGTATGCGCCTTGATGCCGTCAAAGCGATTGAGCCCGACGATGAAGGGCAGTTGCCGCTCCTCGAAGTAGTCCACCGCGGCGAAGCTGTCGGCCAGCCGGCGCGAGTCGACGAGCACGACGGCACCGATCGCTCCTCGTACCAGGTCGTCCCACATGAACCAGAACCGTTGCTGCCCGGGCGTGCCGAACAGATAGAAGATCAGGTCATCGGCCAGCGAGATCCGGCCGAAGTCCATGGCCACGGTGGTGGTCCGCTTGGACGGCAGCACGCTGATGTCGTCATGGCCCTCGCCGGCCTCGGTCATCACGGCCTCGGTGGTGAGCGGCACGATCTCCGAGACCGACCCGACGAAGGTGGTCTTGCCCACACCGAAACCGCCCGCTACGACGATCTTGGCCGACAGGGTCGCGGCGCTGGCATCGACAGCGTTCGCTGCGCTATAGCCGCTTGAGACCACTCAGCACCTTCTCGAGCACACCATTGTCGGGACCACCTGCCGTGGAATTGTCGTGGACCATGATCAGCCCGCTTTCGAGCAGGTCCCCGACGAGAACCCTTGCGACGCCGAGCGGCACATTGAGCAGCGCGGCCACCTCCGCCACCGAACGCGCGCTGCGGCACAGCCGGCAGATGGTGCGTGCCGCGGGAGTCGGCGCGAGGTCGTTCTTCTCGCCCTGGACGGTGGTGAGCACGAGCGCCTCGAGCGGAAACGAGTGCTGGGCGCGGGTACGGCCGCCGGTGATGGCGTACGGCCGGACGAAGGGGCTCGCCGGGCCGCTGGCGGACCCGTTCGAGTTCGACGACCCCACGCCGCCCGCCGGGCCGTTCGGGTTCAACGCGTCCCTGTCACCGGGACCTGCGCCCGCAGGGCCGGGTTGAGTACCGGTCCCACCCGCGAGACGAGCAGCGACATCTCGTAGCCGACCAGCCCAAGATCGCTCGTGATCGCCGCCAGGACCGCCAGGCACGAACCGTCGCCAACGGCCATGACGAAGAGATAGCCCTGCTCCATCTCCACGACAACCTGGCGCACCGCGCCGGCGTTGAAGCACAGCGACGCGCCTTGGGTGAGGCTGGACACACCTGAAGCGACGGCGGCCAGTCGATCGGCGCTGTCGACCGGGAATCCCCGGGTCGCCGACAGGGGAAGCCCGTCGGTGGACACAACTATCGCGTGGGAGATTCCTGGCACCTGGTCGGCGAAATTGTCGAGGAGCCAGCGCAGGTCCTGCGCTGACCCACTGGACTTCGTCAAGGACGGGCCTCCTGTTGCTCTGCGTCGGCCGGGCGGCGCCCGGTCGAAGCAGAATTATCGTCTAGGCCCCGGCCTCGCGCGATACCGCGTTGGTAACTGCTCAGGCCCTGCGCGGCATGGGCCGGGTGTGCCGGCACCACGGGCGGCGCCGGTGCACCAGTGCCGGCGGCCGAGCCGGGCACGAGGTTCGAGCCGCGTACCCGGATGGGCAGCCCGGCATCGGTGACGCCGGCGGCGACCGGCGCGGTGACCACCTGCGCGGCTCGCCAGCCCTCGTCGCCTGGGGATGACCACCCCTTGACCGTCGCCGCGGCCGCCGCGGGTTGCGCTTGCACAGCGCCGACCGTAGCGAAGCTGTCGCGGTCGGGGCGCACGAACCACTCCGACTGCACGGTGTCGAAGATCGGGAGCCGCTCGAGACGCGGCGGCTCGGGGGGAGCCGCTCGGATCGGCGGTGACGGAGCAGGTGGGGCAGGAGCGACCTTGAGGCGATCAGGCGCGCTTGGGATGTACGCCGGCAGCGTTTCAGCCAGTTCGGCCGAGTGGGATCGCGTGGTCTCGGCCGCGGTGGAAGCGCCGGCGCCCGCGGCGGGCAGCGCGATCCGGGTGGGTATCTGAACCAGGGCGGTCACTCCGCCCGACGGTGCAAGACGCAGCCTGACCTTGATGTCGTGCCGCTGGGCCAGCCGGGCAACCACGTACAGCCCCATCATCCGTGACGCCGAGACGTCGAAGGCCGGGGGAGCGGCGAGCCGCTCGTTGGCCTCGGCCATCTGCTCCTCCGTCATGCCGATGCCCTGGTCCTCGACATCGATCATCAGCTCACCGCTGGCGCCCAGGCTGCGGCTGCGAATCTCGACCGGGGTCTCGGGTGCCGAGAAGGTGGCGGCGTTCTCAAGCAGCTCGGCGAGGAGGTGTACGACATCGCTCACCGCCGCACTGGCGATGTCGAATCCGGGCTGGACGTGGGTCTGCACCCGGGGGTACTGCTCCACCTCGGCGACTCCGGCGCGTACCACGTCGAGGATCGGCACCGGGTGGGTCCAGCGCCGCCCGGCCTCAGCGCCCGCGAGCACCAGCAGGTTCTCGTCGTTGCGGCGCATGCGGGTCGCCAGCAGGTCGAGGGTGTACAGGCTGGCGAGCTGGTCGGGGTCCCGCTCGCTGCTCTCCAGCTGATCGAGAACTCGCAACTGGCGCTCGACCAGGGTCTGGCTGCGCCGGGAGAGGTTGACGAACATCGAGCTCATGTTGGCGCGCATGAGTGCCTGCTCGCCGGCTAGCCGGACGGCTTGCGCGTGCACGGCGTCGAACGCGCGGGCTACCTGGCCGAGCTCGTCGCGGGCCACGACGTCGACAGGGCGCACTCCTGCTTCGAAGTCCTCCAGGCCGCGCATGTCGCCCTCGTGGAGCCGCCGGACCGTTTCGGGCAATCCGCGATCGGCCACGTCCAGGGCCGCCGAGCGGAGCCGCTGCAGGGGGCCGATCATCGAACGTGCGACGACGAGGGTCGCGATCATGACGAAGAGCAGGATCAGGCCGATGATCACGGCGCTGCTGACGGCTCGCCGTTGCGCGAGGCCGCGCAGTTGCCGGGCACGGCTGGCGACCTCATCCAGTTGGTGCCCTGCCAGGCGGTTGATCTGGGTGATCTCTGCGCTCTTCAACGTGAACCACTGCCGGGCGGTCAAACCCACGCCAGCCGTACTCCCGGAGTTGATGGCCCTGCGCAGCGCGGCGTCGGAGAGGTCGACGCCAGGCCCGGTGACCATGTGGCCATACATCTCCTGGTCCCCCATGGTGTCACTACCACCACGCGACCGAAATGCGCTGAGTGCGGCGTCCTGCTGGGTCCGGGCAGCGATCAGGTCGCGATACAGCGTTCCGCGGAACGACCCCGCCTGCAGCGCGATGTACAGCAGTGCCCGCTGCTGTGAGGCCATCTCGGCGGCGCGCGAGACGTCAGCCATCGCCTCCACGTGCTCGACGAATCCGCCGTCCCCATTGCCGAGGTGTAGGTCACCGTTGATCTGCAGCAGCGTCGCGACGATCGCGCTGTAGCCCCGGACCAGCGTGGTTGCCGCCTCGGCGCCGATCGCGCTCGACCCGCGGAGCGCGGAGAGCCCGGACAATCCGCTGAGTGCCGCCGCGACCTTTCGCTGTATCCCTGGGTCGTATGACGTGTCGATCCGTCCGGCCGTGGTTCGCAGGTTGGCCACCGCGCGGTCGACCACCTGCCGCTGACTGGTGAGGGAGGGGTCGCTGTTGACCCCGCGGGTGACCAGGCCACTGCTGAGGTCCCGCTCGTCTTGCAAGGCGCCGGTCACCGTCGTCACTTGCCGCCCAAGTGACGACGACAGCTCGTAGATGTGCCCGTAATCGCTGATGGTCTTGAGCGCGGCCTGCAGGTTGAGCCCACTCAGCGCTAGAGCGGCGAGTGTGGGGATGGTGAGGACGACGACGAGCTTCGGCCGGATTCCCCACTCGCGCAGGCTGGTCCAGCGTGGACGGAGTGTTCCTGGCTGTACGTACCGGGCGCCCACCACCGCGTCGGACATGGGCTGGATGTCGAAGTACGGCGCCTCCTCGACACCGACGTCCGCGTCCGTGCCGGGACCGAACCCGCCCCCACGCCTACCCGCGACCGCGACTGCCGGTGGCCGCTGGCAGCAACCGCGCGACTGTGCGTGATCAGCTGGCCCTGCCGCTCGACTACCTCCGCGGGCGGCTCCTCCACCATCGGCCGCCCGCCGCCCCTGGCACCTCCGCGGGCATGGGACACCGGTTCGCTGCGTCCGCTTCGTGCCCCTCTGGGGGGCTGGGGTGTCGGTTGTGGATCCACGTACCTCGCCCCCTGACTGGTCCGGAACAGGCGATGTCAACACGTCGACGATCCCGTGAGCGGCGACCTCGCGCCTTGGTGCATAACACGGTTAGCAGCGAGTCGCTAGTCAGGCGGTCATAAAAGGATGAATTGGGGGGGTGCCCCGAGGAGCCGCCGATACGCTCCGTAATGTGAATCGGCTCATTGAGTCATTGGCGGCAATCGGGTCCAGTGGGACATTTGGCCTCTGCGACTTCCCGCGGCTAGGGGACCGTGGCGGGCAGCGGCGGGACGGTCACGCTCTGACCTGGGTTGATCTGGTACGGCGGGCCTTATATGACTGGCCTCGGCGATCCGCCAGTACTGCGCGCCATCGCCGTATTCCCGCTGCGCGATCGCCCACAACGAGTCACCGTTCTGCACGTGTAGCTGATCGGCTGGCTGCCGTGCAGATGCGGGTGGTCCCGCAGCGGCGGGATGACCAGGTCCTGACCGGGCTGGATGAGGTACGGCGGGCCGATGAGGTTGGCATCGGCGATGAGGCCGAACTTGCGGCCGTCGCCGTAGACCTTCTGCGCGATCGCCCACAGCGAGTCGCCGGGATGCACGGTGAAATTTCCCGGGTGCAAGTGGGGCTGCAGCGGCGGTATGTGCGGTGGCGGTGGTGGCGGTGGTACGGGCTGCACGGGAAAGTGATCGGAGGGCACCGCGACGGCGGCTCCGGGGCGGTGACCGGCGGCGTGCCGTCGGGAAAGTTGACGAGGTAATTGAGAGCACCCGAGACGACGCCGGCGGTGTCCCTGATGATGTCGCCGGGGGTGATACCCACCAACGGGAAGGACTGGGGCGGGAACAGGGGCCGACCACCGGGACCCGGAAGGGGGCCTGCGCCAGCCGGCGGCGCATCAGCCAGTGGCTCGCCGTCCGGCCCGAACAGCGTGCGAGGTGCCGGCAGTTCTTCGATGCCGTCCAGCCGCAACCGAAGTCCGTCGGGGCCGAGCACCTCGGTGAGTCTGATCTCGCCGGCGCTCAGGATCGGATCCTCGACGCCGGGCGCCCCGGCCTCTCGCAGGAAGCCGAGCAGCTTCGGCAGGCCCAGTGAGGCACCCCCCACGGACAGGCCGGACACGGTGCCCACGCCCGTGCCCTTGGCGACGTTCAGCCACGCATTCGGCTCGGCGAGCGACTCCCCATTGAGCCAGAACTGCGAGAGGCCACTGAAGATGCCGCTGGCGGATCCGGCGAAGGCGCCGAATCCCAGGACGGGGTGCGCCTCCAGGGCGGCGGAAACGGTGCCCGTACCGGCGAGGGCCCCCATCCCACCGAAAAGCCAGGCGTCGAACAGTGTCTTCGTCGCATCCTTGATGGAGTAGTTCGCCGGGTCGAGGACGTTCTCGCCCTCGAAAACGCCCTTCACCAGGACGGTGGCGGCCGCGGAGAAGGCGATGCCGAGAGCGAACCGCTCCGCGACGACCGCCATGGTGCTGAACAGGGCGGAGACCGCCTCGGCCTCTCCGGCCAGCAGTGCCGCTAATCGCGCCATCATGACGGCGAGGGCAGTGCCCTCCGCCTCGACCGGGGCCGCGGCGGCGGCATCGGAGAACCCGAAGGTGAACACGGTCAACGCGGCACCGACGGCGACGGTCGCGGCGCACGCGATCTTGAAGTTGCGGGCCTGCACCTGCGCTTCATGGATCATGTCGGCGACCTTGTCCAGGCCGTCTGCGGCCTCGACAAGGTGCTTGGTGTAAGCGAGGACGCCCGGATCGAAGGACGTCCATGCCTTCTGAAAGCCCTCACCGGACGGGCCTTGCCACTTCTTCCGCAGGCCTGTGGCGACCGGGTCCAAGCCGTTGACAACACCGGTCAGGTCGGCGGACAGCTTGCGGCACGCCTCGGCAGCGCGCCGGATGCCATCCACATCCCCACCGGGTTCGACGAAACCCCAGAGCTTGTGAAGGAGGTCTTGTTCCTCAGCCATTAGGGCGTGTCCTCGCTCAAGGGGTGGGCGGGGATGGCGTCTGTTGTCACGATCAAGGTGTGGCAGGAGAAGCGTGACCTGGACCGGAACCTGAGCCCGGGCCGGGTCGAGACGGGACGAGCGTACGCCCGCGAAGACTACGGCAAAAAGGGCATCGTGTCAGATAATGGCAACCAGGTGGCAGTTGCACGTAGGCCCTCGGAAGCGGAAGTCCGCACATGCCGATAGCGTGTCGAACGGCTGTTTCAGGGGGGTTCGGCCCAGGTTTCGAACCACATGTCGGGTACGTTCCGAGCCGATGTCGTGCTGGTGTGAACCGTTGAGACAGGACGAAACACGCGGCAGGCTGACTCTGTTGCTCACCTCCACCACGGGCGATAATGCCTCCCAGGTTCCGGACGGGCCGGCGCGAGCGGCAAGGTGGGGAATGTGACAGAGCCGGAGGCCGCCAGTGGCCCGACCGTCCTGCGAATTCTGATCGGGGCCCAGCTCCGGCAGTTGCGCGAGACGCGCGGAATCACCCGCGAAGAGGCCGGCTACACCATCCGCGCATCCGAGTCCAAGATCAGTCGGATGGAGTTGGGTCGGGTCGGCTTCAAGGAACGCGACGTTTCCGACCTGCTCATCCTCTACGGGATGAGTCGCGCCGAGGAGCGAGAGGCCATGCTCAACCTGGTACGCGACGCGAATGCCCCCGGGTGGTGGCATCGCTACAGTGACGTCCTGCCGGGCTGGTTCCAGTCCTATGTCGGCCTGGAAGCGTCCGCCTCGCTGATTCGCGCCTACGAGGTGCAGTTCGTCCCCGGACTGCTGCAGACGGAGGACTATGCCCGCGCGGTGATCAAGCTCGGATACGCGACCGCGTCGTCGAGCGATGTCGCGCAGCGAGTCAGCCTGCGGGTGGCCCGACAACAGATCCTGACTCGCCCGGGCCCCGTACGCCTATGGGCCGTCGTTGACGAGGCGGTCCTTCGTCGGCCCATCGGCGGTCGCAGCGTCATGCGGAGCCAACTCGAGCACCTGATCACCGCGGTCAACGCGCCGAACGTCGCCCTGCAGGTCATCCCCTTCGGCGCCGGCGGACACGCGGCAGCCGGTGGAGCCTTCAGCATCCTGCGCTTCCCCGACGAGCAGATGCCCGACGTCGTCTTCACCGAGCAGCTCACCAGCGCCCTCTACCTCGACAAGCGAGAAGACGTCGACCGCTACCTCGAAGCCATCGAGCGCCTGTGCGTCGACGCCGATCCGCCGGCGCAGACGACAGACACCCTGATGGAGATCCTCAAGTTGTTCTAAGTCCGCACCGCAGTTGTCCGCGGTGCGACGGGCTACTGGACCAAATCGTCGAAGTCGCCGGCGCGCGCGCCGGCGAGAAGAGCGGCGATTTCGTCGCGCGTGTAGATCAGTGCCGGCCCCTGGGGGTCGCGCGAGTTGCGCATGGCGATCAACTGGTCGGGGAGTAGCGCCATTTCGACGCAGTTGCCGCTGGGGTTGCTAGCGGCGGCCTTGCGCCAGCGGACCGGCGAAAGCTGGCTGGCGGGGGTGCCGTTGGATGGCTGGTGCATCTGATGCTCCTCTGATCGGCTGCGGAGAAAAGGGTCGATGCATGTGCATCGGGTCTTGCGTACTCACGCGCGTACAGGGCATGCTAGCGCACATGCAGGAGCATTTTGCAACTACAAATGCCGGATTGGGTGATGTCGGCGGCGCCGGTCGCGCCGTCGGCGGTATCCTGCGCGGCCTGCGCCAGCCCCCCGGTCAGGTCTGGTCCCTGCGGCACGCCGCCGCGACCTACGCCGCGCACGGCTGGGCGGTCGTCCCCGGCGGATACACCGCCGGCGGCGCACCCGCCTCGACCCGCCAGCCCGGCCGGGCCAGCCTGCACCCGGTCCCTGAGCACTGGCAGCATGCCGCCACCACCGACATCATGCAGGTCGCCCGCTGGTGGGCCCGCCAGCCCTGGATCATCCTGCTGCCCACCGGCCCTGACCTGCAGGTCGTGGAGATGCCGGCCGGGCTCGGCCAGCGCACCGCCGACCGGCTCGGCGGGGCCGCCGGGCCGATCGCGGTCGAGGCCGGTCAGCGATGGCTGATGTTCTGCCGCCCCCAACCCGACCTCACCCAGACCGCCCCGGTCAGCACCTCCGAAGAGGAATCGCGGGCCGGCCTGCTGCTGCACACCAGCGGCTCCTGGGTCCCGGTCCCACCCATCGGGCGCACCCGCGACCGGCTCAGCTGGCTGCGGCCCCCCTGGACCGTGGGCTGGCGGCTTCCCGACACAGCAGACATCGTCACGGCCGCACGGAGCTGCGACTCCTATCGTTGCCCCGGCGTAGAACTGTCCGCGGTCGCCGGTCGGTGACCCGGCCGCGGACGGTTCTTCGCCGGGCCAACGTGCGGCGCGCGCTGGCAAGGCGTCACTGCTAGGCCTTCTTGACTGCTAGGCCTTCTTGCCGATGCCCCCGGAATACAGGTGGTGCACCGGGCTGTCGCTCGCGGTGTCGGCATCGCGGCGCCAATCATTGACGGGCACAAGTCCGGGATCGACGAGCTCCAGGCCATCGAAGTAGCGGAGCTGCTCGTCCAGGGTGCGAAAACGTCCAGTGCCCAGGCCGCCCTCGATGAAGGCGCGCTCGAGATCGCGTGCTCGGCGCTCACCGGAGTCGGTGAAGTTCGTGGCTACCAAATAGCTGCCGGCGGGTAGCCGGGCCGTGATGGCCGCAGAGACGCCGACCGGATCCTCGTCGTCGTGCAGGTGGTGGAGGATGCCTGATACCAACACGGCGAGGGGCTCACTGTCGTCGATGTAGCCGCGGGTCGTGGGGTGGTCGAAGATCGTGTTCGGATCCCGGAGGTCAGCGGTGATCACCGTGCTGGTGTCGTTGTCCCCGAGCAGCGCCCGACAGTGGGAGAGCACGATCGGATCGATGTCGACGTAGACGACCCGAGTGGCCGGGTCGACCTGGTGGGCTATCTCATGCACGTTGCCCTTGGTGGGCAGGCCCGAACCAATGTCGATGATCTGCCGGATCCCCGCCTCGCCCACCAGGAACCGGACCGCGCGACGTAGGAAAGACCGGTTGTCTCGAGCCATGAGGGCTGTCTCCGGCACCACCCGAAGGAAGGCCTGAGCCGCGGCGCGGTCGACGGCGAAGTTGTCCTTGCCTCCGAGCACGTAGTCATACACGCGCGCGATCGACGGCTTGCTCGTGTCGACCTCATTCGGTACGACCGGATCCTGCGGGTCAGCGCCGCGTATCCAGTCCGTGGATCGGCGGTAGGCCGGGTTCGTCATGGAATGCCTCCCATTGGGTAATCGCGGCCCGTTATGGCGAAATCGTAACGGGGTTTGGCGAAGCCGGAGAAGGGTGATCGCGGCAGGCCGCGCGACGGGTCGCCGCACGCCGACAGGACTGGGGTGGCGGGGGCGTGAAGTGAGCGGCGTGCATGTGCATCGGCCGCGGCCGCCCGGAGCGAGGCCCTGCTCAGCAGCAACAGCTGACCTCCAGCACCCGCACCCATAGCGCTGGAAGTCGTTTCGGCTCGCCCGCACACGTTGTGTACGCTGGCCGGGCCCCGGCCCCCTTAGCTCAGTCGGCAGAGCGTCTCCATGGTAAGGAGAAGGTCTACGGTTCGATTCCGTAAGGGGGCTCGATCGTCGGCCGGTCGGTCGAGATGTGGCGGTGTAGCTCAGCCAGGCAGAGCAAGCGGCTCATAATCGCTGTGTCGCCGGTTCAAATCCGGCCACCGCTACCACGCGCCAAGCACGCGCCACGGTCACGACTTCGACCTCGGGTCCAGGCTGGGCTACGCTGGCCTCTCTATGTCCTTCTCGTTTCGTTCATGAAAGGCACTCGCATTGGCCGCCACCGATGTCCGACCGAAGATCACCATGGCGTGCAACGAGTGCAAGCACCGCAACTACATCACGCGTAAGAACCGTCGTAATGATCCGGATCGCATGGAGCTGAAAAAGTTTTGTCCGAATTGCCGGACCCACACCGCGCACCGCGAGACGCGCTGACAGGTACGGCGGATCACGTCATGCGGCGCGCCTCAACTGCCGGTAGCCGCGGTCCACATCCGCGCCCTCGCCGTCATCCTCATCCTGGATCCGACCGGGAGGGTTCGTGATGCCCGACGACCCGTACGGCCACGGACGTAGCACTGACGACGTGTGGCCGTCGACTGAGGAGTCGGAGCTGTGGCCCCCGGCGGACAATGCCGGGGCCAGCGTCTGGCCACCCGCAGAGGACACCTCGGCCTGGCCGTCGATAGACAACACCGACAGCATGTGGCCCACCGGCGACGACACCTCGACCATCTGGCCGTCGACCGAGCAGGCCTCGACTTGGCCGTCGACCGAGGAGGTCCCGACTCCCGGCTGGCCGTCGACGGACGACAGTTCCTTCAGCAGCTGGCCGCCTGCTGATGAGACGCCAATCAGCAGCTGGCCGCCTGCCGAAGAGTCGCCGAGTAGCACCTGGCCGCCTGCCGAAGAGTCGCCGAGTAGCAACTGGCCGCCTGCCGAAGAGTCGCCGAGTAGCAGCTGGCCGTCCGATGAGACGCCGAGCACCCCTTGGCCGTCGACCTCCAACACCTCCTCGAACGCGTGGCCCGTCGGCGATGAAGTAGCGGCCAGTCGCTTGCCCTCCCTCGACGACACTTCTGCGACCCCATGGCCGGTGGCCGAAGAGTCCTCGGCCAACGGCTGGCCACCGTCGGCCGAGGCCGCCGGCGATGCTTGGGCACCGGCCGCCGACGAGTCCACGGATATCTGGTCCTCGACGCAGCTGCAAGACCAGAGCGCGCCTATCGACAATTCCGCACCGGTTGCCAGCGAGCCGTTCTGGCGTTCGGAGTCGTGGCTGCTGGAGCCGGTGTCCGAAGAGGCGCAGGCCGTCGAGTATCTGCCCGACACGTTTCCCGAGCCCGAAACCCAGGAAGCTGCCGGGGTCAGCGAGCCCGCCTATGACACCCCACCCCCGCCGGAGCAATGGAACCCCGCTCCGTCGCCGGTGGTAGCCAGTGAGTCGGCCAAATGGGACGAGCTCTACGACGCGGCATCGCCGAACTGGAGCAGCTACGAGCGCGAGCTCGATACCCCGGTTCTGGACGTGCCTCCCCGAGACACACCAGATGGAGTGGCGACAAACGCCTCTGGGTTCGCTGCTCAGCGCAGCGCCGCCGTTGTTGATGATCCTCCGACCCAGGGCTTCCCGAAGTTCGTGCATAGGGCCAGCTTCGGCGGCATCAAGATGCGGCCCACCAAGGAAGAGCGCCAGCGCCGCGATGCCATTCGCGACATCCGGCGCAGCATCGCCGGGCTGCGGCAGATCACCTTCACCAACCCCAAGGGGGGGAGCGGCAAGACCACGGCCGCACTTCTCACCAGCATGACGCTCGGCCAGTTGCGCGGTGGCTACATCCTCGCCTGGGACAACAACGAGACACAGGGAACGCTCGGGGTTCGGGCCAGGCCCGACCACCACGCCAATACGGTGCGCGACCTGGTCGCCAACCTGCCGTCCTTCTCCGGGCCGGTGCCCGGTCGCGTCGGTGATCTGGCGCAGTTCGTCCGATCCCAGGGCGATGCGATGTTCGACGTGCTCGCATCCGACGAGCAGGCCGAGGCTGGCGAGATGATGACGGCGGCGGCGTTCCAGGCGGTCCGCGAAGTGGTCGGCCGTTTCTACAAGCTCATCTGCGTCGACACCGGCAACAATGTGCGCGCAGCCAACTGGGCGGCGTCCATCGACAGCACCGACCAACTGGTCGTGACCTCGAGCGTGCGATGGGAGTCCGCGTACAGCGCCTCACGCATGCTCGACTATCTCGAGCAGTCTGGTCGGGGCGACCTCGTGGCCAACGCGGTGACCGTCCTGGTGATGCCGCGGTCCATGAAGGGGCTCAACCTGCCTCAGGTCGAGACGCACTTCAAGCTGCGCACCCGAGAGGTGCTGTTCGTGCCGTTCGACCCGCAACTCGACAACGGCGACGAGATCCGCTTCAAATCGCTCTCCGAAGAGACCCGACAGGCCTGGCTCGACATCTCGGCCGCGATCGCTCGCGGTCTCTGACCCGGAGCGGCACCGGCCCGATGGCGCTCGATTCCTCTTTCGTGGGCAAGGAATATCCGCCTACAAAGCCCTACGAGGTGGGCCGGGAAAAAATCCGGGAGTTCGCCGATGCGATCGGCGATGACAACCCCGCCTACCGCGATCGCGCGGCCGCACAGGCGCTCGGGCACCCGGACGTCATCGCACCTCCGACGTTCCCCATCGTGCTGTCCAGCCTGGCCGCCCAGCAGATCGTCTTCGATCCCGCTCTGGGTCTGGACTACAGCCGCGTGGTGCACGGCGAGCAGCGTTTCAGCTACGGCCGGCCGGTGCGTGCCGGCGACGTGCTCACCGTGGTGGTCACCGTCGACAACATCCGTTCGGCCGCGGGCAACGACATCATCACGACTCGGGCAGAAGTGACCACAGTCGATGGTGAACACGTGGTGACCGCCCGGTCGATCCTGGTCGCGCGAGGCACCGCCGGTGAGGACGCCGGATGACCGCCCAGGTGCGCTACTCCGACGTCGAGGTCGGCACCGAGTTGCCTTCGCAGACCTTCGAGATCCAGCGGGCCAACCTGGTCAGATACTGCGGGGCATCGGGTGACTTCAACGTCATCCACTGGAATGAGCGGATCGCCACCTCGGTCGGGCTCCCCGACGTCATCGCCCACGGGATGTACACCATGGCGCAGGCCGGCCGGGTGGTCACCGACTGGGTGGGCGACCCGGCCGCCGTCGTGGAGTACGGAGTGCGGTTCACCCGCCCGGTCGTGGTGCCCGACGATGACCGCGGCGCCCTGCTCTCCGTGGGGGGCGTCGTCACCGAGAAGCGGCCGGACAACGAGGTCGTCGTCGAGCTCACCGTCCGCTGCGGTGATGCCAAGGTGCTGGCCCAGTCGCGAGCCGTCGTCCGCCTCGCGTGAGCTCGCCGCCCGACGAGGTGCTGGCCCTTGCTCAGCAGCGAGCCAGCGCGCGCGCCGAACGGAACTTCGCCGCCGCCGACGCACTGCGTGGGCTGATCGAGGCGACCGGCTGGGTGGTGGCCGACGATGCCGACGGTTTCTCACTGCGGCCCAAGCCGCCCTACGACGTGCTGTCGTCGATCCATGATCTGCCGGACCGTTCGGCGGAGCTGGACATCCGCCGGGCCAGCGTCGCGGTCGTCATCGACGGCTGGCCCGATGACGTGCGGACATTCGTGACGGCTGCGTTGCGGCACCTGCCCGGTGATGTGGTCCTCCTCGGACTCGATCTGGCCAACCGCGACGGCGCCGGCGACGTCCTGCACGAACTCGCCGAGGCCCAAACCGGTCGAGTGGAGGAGTTCCATGTCGAGCGCCCCGCGGGCTGGGCCGACGCGGTCACGGCGCTAGCCCGGGCCGATACAGCCGCGGTGCATGTCCTCGCCGACCTCTCCACGGTCTTCGAAGGCGATGCGATCACACCGCTGCTGACTGCCCTCGACGATCCCGAGGTCGTCGGGGCCGGCTGGCGGGGGGTGCACGTGGACGACGACTGGCGCTCCTTCTCCGATGCCCCGGCCGGCGAGGTGGAGGCCGTGCTTGGCTACCTTTTCGCGGTTCGCCGGGCCGCTCTGTTGGCGGTGCCGCCCCATCCGAAGGCACGGTTCTATCGCAACGCCGACATGGAGTTTTCTTACGCCCTGCGCGACGCCGGACTCGGCCGGCTCGTCGTCCCGGCAGGAAAGTTGCCGCTGCGACAAGCCCGCCATCGCGGCTACCACGACTCCGATCCCGCCTACCGCGACCGCGAGTCGAAGCGAAACTATGATCGGTTCCTGCAACGGTTCCGTGACCGGGAGGACCTGCGCATCCACTAGCTTCGGGTGCATGCGGAGGCGGCCACGTTCTCGGATCGCCGTCAGCGGCCTGCTCCTGACACTCGCCCTCGCCGCATGCCTCCCGCAGCGACACGAGGCGAGCCCCCGTCACTCGCCGAGCCCCGCGCCGGCGCGGCCGACTCCGACCGCGAGCCCCTCAGACTGCCCCCCCGCGTACGCCGAACCCGACCCGCACCGGCCCGTCATCCGGCTCGACTTCGCCCTCTCGGCAGATCTGCGCCACGTCACCGGCAAGGAGAGCGTTCGCTTCACCCCTGACCTGCCGGTGACCGAGTTGGTGTTCCGGCTGTGGCCCAACGGCGTGACCGCACCGGCCGGAACCAAGCTGACCGTCTCCCGGGCCGTCGTGGCGGGTGCTGGTGCGCTCACGACGCAGTCGCTGGGTGGCGCTCCTGGTACGCAAGGCACTCTGCTGTCGATCCCGTTGCGGCGTACGGCGCCCGCCGGGCAACCGATCGTCGCCGACCTGACCTTCGCGCTCGACCTGCCCAAGCCGACCTTCGAGAGGTGGGGCTCGTCCGGGAGCACCGCGTGGTGGGCCAGCGGCCACCCGTTGCTCGCCTGGGAGCGTGGTGGCGGTGGGTGGCAGCGTCAACCTGCCGTGCGGTTCCCCTCGGAGGCCGCTGTGAGTGAGGCGGCCGACACCGAGATCAATGTGACGACACCAGGGGGCGTGACTGCTCTGATGACCGGGTCGGACGCCCCGGCCGCCGCGGCGGCAGGTGGCCGGCTGCTGTGGCATGCAAGGCTCGCGACCGCTCGCGACCTGAGCGTGTCCGTCGGGCGCTTCACGGTGCGCACGGGGGAGGTTGCCGGAGTTCACGTGAGGGTCGGCATCGCGTCGGACGCCGTCGCCGATGCCGATGCGCTGCTGAGCCAGACGAAGCGCTCGATCAGCGCGCTGGTCGGGCTGTACGGACCTTTCCCGTACCCGGGGGTGAACATGTCGGTGCTACCCGGAGCGTTCGGCGGAGGGATCGAGTACCCAGGGGCCGTGCAGTTGGGACCGCAGGGCTGGATCGTGATCGTGCCTCATGAGCTCGCGCATCAGTACTTCTACGGCATGGTCGGCGACAACCAGGCCCGCGACCCATGGCTGGACGAAGCCTTCGCGACCTACTCCGAGGCGCGGGTCAACCACACCGAGGCGGTCGACCTGCCGGCACTGCATCTGCCCGGCTCGGTCGGCGCTCCCATGGCGTCCTGGGGCAACAATGACAAGGGCTACTACGCCACCATCTACGGCAAGGGTGCGGCCGCACTGCTCACCGCGCGGCAACAGGCCGGCTCGGCGGCGTTCGATGCGGCGCTTCGCTGTTACGTCCACGCGAACGCGTGGACTGTCGCCACCCCCGACGACCTAGTGCGGGCGTTGGCAGGGCTGCCCCGAGCCATCGCCGTGCTGCGCGCCGCCGGTGCGCTGCCCTGAGCCCGCCCGGCAAGCGTTCAGTCCACGGTGAGGTGGTGTGTCGGGCCGAGATATTCCACGCCAGACGCAAAGCGACTGAGCTCAGCGGCGTTCCGGAGGGCGACTGAGGACGCGGAGATCATCAGCCGGGTCTTGGCGGAGATCTTGAGTACCAGCACGTTCAGGGCGTTCTGCCCCCGGCCGACCGTTTGCAGCCAACCGGTGTGGGTGCCGATCGTCACCGGCTTGCCGCGGCCGTTGACGGTGTCGGACGCACCCGTGACCCATATTTGGATCGTCCGCTTATCCGAGTACCGACTCGGCTTGACGGCGCAGGGCGCCAACGAGATGGAGTCCGTGCTCCACAAACAGATCTTGAAGCCCGGTGGCGCCAGCTTGATCTTGAATTGCCCAGCGGATCTCACCGTCCTGGCGACGAGGCCGTCGGCGACCCGCAGAACGACCCCGCGGGTGGACCATTCTGCCGTCCCGGACAGGATGACCCACTGTCCCGGCTTGACGCGCCACGTGATGTCCGCGGTGTCCGACCCGGCCGCGCTCCGGACGAACGTGGCCGGGTGACCGTGCACCCGCGCGGCCAGCGGCTTGTCGTTCGGCATCAGAGGGGGATTTCTCGCCGGGAGGACGGCGGCCCAGACCACGGCGATATTGATAGCCACGACCGGGCGACCGTTCTTGCCGGCCCGCGTGCTCACGTACGAAGCGTTGGCGCTGCCTGGTGCGCCGCTGAGGTTCGGCTGTGTCCGGAGCCCGGACGGAAGATACGTCGGGGTCAGCGGGAACGAAGCCACGAAGGGTGGCGTATCGACAAGGAAGCCGTCGGGTCCCGCAGCCGGCCGCAGACCATCCCGCGGTCCGAACCCGCTCAGGTCGATGGCCACCGATGACGCCAACATGATGAGAGCTACGGCGGCCGCCGCACCGGCGGTGAGCGCGAAGCGGGAACCCGCGGCGGCCCGACGGCTGCGCGCCTTGACCACGGTGAGCAGCGCAGGGTCGGCCGGCACCGTGTCGGCGTGCCGCCTCAAGGTGAGGATCAGCTCTTCTTCGACGGACGGCATCAGTTGGCTCCGTTCAATATCGAAAGCGTCGCGGCGCTGCCGCGAAGGCGGGCCAGACCTTTGGCTGCATGGGCCCGCACCGTGGCGGGGCTGCACTGCACGAGGTGGGCGATGTCGGAGTCAGTGAGCCCTTCGTAGAACCTCAGCACCAGCACGGCCCGCTGTTGCTTGGGTAGCTCCGCCAGCAGTTGCCACATCGCATCGCGCTCAGCACGAGCGGCGCCATGGTCACCGCTGTGGGCTCCCGGTGTCCTGGGCTCGGGCGGGTCAGCGACCAACAACAGGCGACGGGTCCGACGCCGCCAGGACATGAAGTCGTTGACGATGATCCGGCGGATGTAGGCGTCGGGATGGTCGAGGGAGCTGATTCGCGGCCAGCGTCGGTGCGCTCGCGCGAGCGCCTCCTGGACCAGGTCCTCGCTCAGGTGCCGGTCGCCGGTCAGGACGTAGCCGAACCGCAGGAGGGCCTGCCCACGGCCCGCCACGTACCCCTCGAACGAGCCGCTCACCGGATCACCGTCACGACCGTAGAACGCCCGGGGTGAGGTTTCTGTGTAATTGCCGGTGAAGATCTTTTTTGACCGGTCAGTGCCGCGCAGCGGCCAAGCTGTTCGCCGAGCTCAGCCGACTTCGGCGAACAGCTTGGCCAGCCGGCCGATCCCCTCGGCCAGATCGTCGTCGCCCAGCGCGTACGACAGCCGCCAGTAGCCCGGGGTGCCGAAGGCCTCGCCGGGGACCACCGCCACCTCGACCTCATCGAGCACGAGCGATGCGAGCTCGACCGAGGTCCGTGCGATACGCCCGCGAAGCGGGCGACCGAGCAGGGCTCGCACCGACGGATAGCAGTAGAAGGCTCCCTGCGGCTCAGGGCAGCCCACGCCCTCGATCTCACGCAGCATCGTGGTCATCGTGCGCCGCCGTCGGTCGAACGCGGCCCGCATTTCCGCCACCGCCGCGAGGTCGCCACTGACGGCCGCGAGTGCGGCGACCTGGGAGATGTTGCCGACGTTGGAGGTGGCGTGCGACTGCAGGCTGGTCGCGGCCTTCACCACGTCGCGCGGCCCGATCATCCAGCCGACCCGCCAGCCGGTCATGGCGTACGTCTTGGCGACGCCGTTGACCACGATGCAGCGGTCGGCCAACTCGGGCACCAGCACCGGCATCGAGGCAAAGACCGCCTCGCCGTAGACGAGGTGCTCGTAGATCTCGTCGGTCACGACCCACAGCCCGCGCCCGGCCGCCCACCGGCCGATCGCCTCGATCTCGGCGGGTGGATAGACCGCGCCGGTCGGGTTGGACGGTGAGACGAACACCAGGAGCTTCGTACGGTCGGTGCAGGCCGCCTTGAGGGCTTCGACCGAGGTCCGATAGCCGGAGGACTCATCGGTGGCGACCTCGACCGGCACTCCACCGGCGAGCCGGATCGATTCAGGGTAGGTCGTCCAGTACGGCGCCGGCAGGAGGACCTCGTCGCCGGGATCGAGCAAGGTGGCGAAGGTCTCGTACAACGCCATCTTGCCGCCGTTGGTGATGAGCACCTGGGCGGGGTCGACGCAATAGCCCGAGTCCCGCGAGGTCTTGGCGGCGACCGCCTCGCGCAGCTCGGGCAGGCCCCCCGCTGGCGTGTAGCCGTGGTAGCGGCGCTGGCCGCAGGCCCGCTGGGCGGCCTCGACGATGTGGGCCGGGGTCGGGAAGTCGGGCTCACCGGCGCCGAAGATGATCACAGGTGCCCCCGCGGCAACCAGCGCCTTGGCGGCTACGTCGACGGCTAGGGTGGCGGACTCCGTGATGGCGGCGACCCGCGCCGAGATCCGCCGAGTGGACGTCATGGAAGCTATCGTCCCAGACCCGATAAGGTTCGGGCGCCGCGGTGCGGTTGGGTGGAGGCCCCGCTAACCCTTACACTGGCATCTCTGGGGTGCCTGGCCTCGCTCCTCGGGTGCTCGCTCCTTGGGTGCTCGGCCTGCCCGCCGGTAGCGGTGAGGTGCCCGAGGGGCGTGGTGTCCTAGGGGCATCGTGTCCTAGGGGCGTGGCTCAATTGGTTAGAGCACCGGTCTCCAAAACCGGCGGTTGCAGGTTCGAGTCCTGCCGCCCCTGCGCATGGCTCCACACCGCATTGAACTAGACACCGTATTGAACTAAAGACCGACCTGAAGAAGGCAGCCTTGACCCAGACCGCCGGGGACGCCACCAAGACCCCGAGGAAGCCGCCGTCCGACGCGACCACCAGCGACGGCCGGGGCAACCCGCTGTCGCGGCTCGGGCGCTTCTACCGCGAGGTGGTCGCCGAGCTTCGCAAGGTCATCTGGCCCACCAGGCGCGAGCTGGTGACCTATACGACCGTCGTCGTGGTGTTTGTGTCGATCATCGTCGCCATCGTGGCCGGCCTCGACGTCGTCTTCGCTCGCGGCGTGTTGGCCGTCTTCGGCTGACCGATAGCCGCCGTGATTCCCCCGTACCCCATGGAAGAGAGTTCCCGAGTGCCCGACGTCGACGAATCCACCGACACCTCCCCAGAGGTGGCCATCGACAGCGACGCGGCTGAGGCGGCTTCGGCAGAGGCCGAGCCGGTCGAGGCCGAGCCGGTCGAGGTCGACCCGGCTGAGGAGCTGCGGGCGGCACTGCGGGCCCAGCCCGGCGAGTGGTACGTCGTGCACTCCTACGCCGGATACGAGAACAAGGTGAAGACCAACCTCGCGAGCCGGATCTCGTCGCTGGACATGGAGGACTTCATCTACCAGATCGAGGTGCCCACCCAGGAGGTCACCGAGGTCAAGAACGGCAAGCGCCAGCAGGTGCAGAGCAAGATCTTCCCGGGCTACATCCTGGTGCGCATGGAGCTCACCCCGGAATCGTGGTCCGCCGTACGCAACACACCGGGCGTGACCGGATTCGTGGGAGCGACCTCCCGGATGGACCAGCCCTCCCCGCTGAGCACCGAGGAAGTCGTCACGATCCTCATCCCCACCGTGGAGCGTGAGGCCAAGGTGCAGGTCAAGGTCGTCGACTTCGAGGTCGGCGACTCGGTCACCGTGACCGAGGGCGCGTTCGCCACGCTTCCGGCCACGATCAGCGAGATCAATCCCGAGTCCCAGAAGCTCAAGGTGCTGGTATCCATCTTCGGCCGCGAAACGCCGGTCGAGCTCAACTTCAACCAGGTCTCGAAGATCTAAGGAAAACATGCCCCCCAAGAGCAAGAAGAAGAAGCTGTCGGCTGTCATCAAGCTGCAGATCAACGCCGGTGCCGCCACCCCGGCGCCGCCGGTCGGCCCCGCACTGGGCCAGCACGGCGTCAACATCATGGAGTTCTGCAAGGCCTACAACGCGGCCACCGAGTCGCAGCGCGGCAACGTCGTGCCGGTCGAGATCTCGGTCTATGAAGACCGCTCTTTCACCTTCGTCACCAAGACCCCGCCCGCCGCGCGCCTGCTGCTCAAGGCCGCCGGCGTCGAGAAGGGCAGCGGGGAGCCGCACAAGACCAAGGTCGCGTCGGTCACTCGCGACCAGGTACGCGAGATCGCCCAGACCAAGATGTCCGACCTCAACGCCAACGATCTCGATGCCGCCGAGAAGATCGTCGCCGGCACCGCCCGATCCATGGGCATCACCGTCCGCTAGTCCCGGCAAGCGTGGGAGGGCCGTGATCCGGCCCGTCTGACCACTGAAGGAGCAACAGATGAAGCACGGCAAGAAGTACCGCCAGGCCGCCGAGAAGATCGAGCCGGGCCGGGTCTACAGCCCATTGCAGGCCGCACGACTGGCCCGAGAGACCTCCACCACGTCCTACGACGCGACCGTTGAGGTCGCGCTGCGGCTCGGTGTCGACCCCCGCAAGGCCGATCAGATGGTGCGTGGCACCGTCAACCTGCCGCACGGCACCGGCAAGACCGCCCGGGTCATCGTGTTCGCGACTGGCGCCAAGGCCGAGGAGGCAGCCGGAGCGGGTGCTGACGAGGTGGGATCCGACGACCTCATCGAGCGGATTCAGGGCGGCTTCCTCGACTTCGACGCTGCCGTTGCGACGCCCGACCAGATGAGCAAGGTCGGCAAGATCGCCCGCATCCTCGGGCCGCGCGGCCTCATGCCCAACCCCAAGACGGGCACCGTGACGCCCGACGTCGCCAAGGCGGTCTCGGACATTAAGGGCGGCAAGGTCAACTTCCGGGTGGACAAGCAGGCCAACCTGCACCTGGTGATCGGCAAGGTGTCTTTCGACGCCGAGAAACTGGTGCAGAACTACGCCGCTGCCCACGACGAGATCAGCCGGGCGAAGCCCGCGAGCAGTAAGGGCAGGTACATCCGCAAGGTGGCCTTCGCGACGAGCATGGGCCCTGGCATCCCGGTCGACCCCAACCGCACCCGCAACTTCCTCTTGGACGAGGACGGCGCTCCGGTCTGAGCGCTAGCGGGTTTGGTAGGAGAGTCGCTTCCCACGTACTGTGAACGACGTTCCAACCGAAGACCGCTGGTCGCCGTGCTCCGGCGCGGCCGAAGGTCCCGTGTGAAGCGGGCGACCCGCGCAGGATGGACGGTTCGAGTCGCCGGCCGCTGGCCGCCGCACTTCGCCCCGTGCGCCCTGCGCCGGGGCGTTCGTCGTTAACGGGCCTGGCACAGTGCTGATCACTGCCGCAGGCAGTACGAGAGGAGGGCCATGGCCGACACGACCAGTCCATCCGCTTCGCGCACCGAGCCGCCCCCGGAAAAGGTCGCCGCGGTCGCCGAGTTGAGCGCGGCGTTCCGCGACTCGACCGCGGCGCTGCTGACGGAGTACCGCGGGCTGACGATGGCGGAGCTCACCGAATTGCGGCGGGCTCTGGGCACCAGCACGACGTACGCCGTGGTGAAGAACACCCTGACCAAGCGGGCCGCAGCCGATGCCGGCTTGGATCTCGACGATGGGCTGTTCACCGGCCCGACCGCGATCGCGTTCGTCGGTGGCGACCCGGTCGAGGCGGCCAAGGGCGTCCGTGACTTCAGTCGTTCGCACCCCCGGCTGGTCATCAAGGGAGCCATGCTCGAAGGCGCGTTCCTTTCCGCCGACGAGGTGCGCCGGCTCGCCGATCTCGAATCGCGCGAGGTGCTGCTCGGCCGGCTGGCCGGGGCGATGCTGGCCTCGCTGTCCCAGGCCGCCAGCCTCTTCCAGGCTCCGCTATCGGCGATGGCCCGCGTCGCGGCCGCGCTGCGGGATCAGATGGCGCAGGCCGCCGATGCTCCGGCTGCCGCAAGCCCAGCCGGGGATGTCCCAGCCGCGGACAGCCCAGACAGCCCAGACAGCCCGAGCGCCGACAACGCAGCCCCGGAGATCACGCCTCCTGCGAGCCCTAACGCGGGTGACCCAGTCGCTGACAGTCCAGCCGCGGGCGAAACGCCAGATAGCTGACCCGACCGATACCCGACCGTACTCAACGGCCTTTGACGAAAGGACTCGCCGCCATGGCGAAGCTCAGCAAGGACGACCTGCTCGATGCCTTCAAGGAGATGACGCTTCTTGAGCTCTCGGAGTTCGTGAAGCAGTTCGAGGACACCTTCGGCGTGAGTGCCGCCGCTCCGGTAGCCATCGCGGTGCCCCCCGGCAGTGGCGGTGGCGGCGACGCCGACGTCCCCGAGGAGAAGGACGAGTTCGACGTCGTCCTCGAATCGTCGGGTGAGAAGAAGATCCAGGTGATCAAGGAGGTCCGTACCCTCACCAGCCTCGGCCTCAAGGAGGCCAAGGACCTGGTCGATGCGGCCCCTAAGCCAGTGCTGGAGAAGGTGACCAAGGAGGCCGCCGACAAGGCCAAGGCCGCCCTCGAGGGCGCTGGTGGCACAGTCACCGTGAGGTAAGCGGCATTTATGCGACAATCGGCCGCCCGTCACCGGTGCGGTGGCGGGTCGTTGGTATGAGTGACCGGGCTCAGACCTGGAGTCGTTGACGCGTCTTGGAGGGGAGCCTCGGTTGGGTGTCGAGGTCCGCGTCGAGGGCCTGACCAAGACCTTCGGCAAGCAGCTCATCTGGGGTGACGTCACGCTGACGCTGCCGGCGGGTGAGATTTCGGTGCTCTTGGGACCATCCGGCACGGGCAAATCGGTCTTCCTCAAGACCGTCGTCGGGCTGCTCAAGCCCAACCAGGGGCACATCTGGATCGAGGGCAAGGACCTGCCCCGGCTCGGCGAACGCGAGCTGTACGAGGTGCGCAAGCTGTTCGGCGTGCTCTTCCAGGACGGCGCGCTGTTCGGTTCCATGAATCTCTACGACAACATCGCCTTCCCGTTGCGTGAGCACACCAAGAAGAGCGAGACCGAGGTCAAACGGATCGTCGGGGAAAAGATGGAACTCGTCGGGCTGCTCGGCGACGAGAAGAAGCTGCCCGGTGAGATCTCCGGCGGCATGCGCAAGCGCGCGGGCCTGGCCCGCGCCCTCGTGCTCGATCCCGAGATCATGCTCTTCGACGAGCCGGATTCCGGCCTGGACCCGGTCCGTACGGCGTATCTCAACCAGCTGATCGTCGACCTCAACGCCCAGATCGGCGCGACCTTTCTCATCGTCACGCACGACATCAACACGGCGCGCACCGTCCCGGACAACATCGGCCTGCTCTACCGCCGGCATCTGGCGATGTTCGGCCCCCGCGAGATGCTGCTCTCGAGCAACGAGCCGGTGGTCCGGCAGTTCCTCAATGCTCGCCGGCAGGGACCGATCGGCATGGCCGAGGAGAAGGACACCGCCGAACTCGAGTCCGAGAAGGACGATGTGATGCCCGATCTGCCGCCGATTCCGCGGCAGCTCGAGCCTAGTGACGGCAGCGTCCGCGGCACCCAACGTAAGCCGGGGCGTTGGTTGAGCGAGAACGGGATCACGCCACCTCTGGGATCCTTCGACGGCGAGCTGCCCAAGGCGGCCGACGGCCACCGGGAGCAGACGACCGAGGAGCGGCCGAACGACGATCGGCCGAGCAAGGATCGACCGAGCAAGGATCGACCGGCCGAGGAGCAGCCGACCCCGCTGACCGCATCAGCTTTCGGGCGCCCGTCGCCCTTCCCCCGCTACACCAGCGGCCAGACTCAACATCCCCGCTACCCGGACAACAACCGATGAGCAGTGCGCCCTTCATCGCCCGGCCGTTCGCGGCCAGCGGCAATGTCTTCGCACTCGCCCTCGACACCTTCCGCGCGCTGTTCCGGCGACCGTTCCAGGCACGCGAGCTAGTGCAGCAGTCGTGGTTCGTCGCCAGCGTCACGATCCTGCCGACCGCCTTGGTGTCGATCCCGTTCGGCGCCGTCCTCGCACTGCAGCTCGGCAGCATCACCCGACAGCTCGGGGCACAGTCGTTCACCGGCTCGGCCGCGGTGCTGGGCATCGTGCGGGAGGCCAGCCCGATCGTCACCGCGTTGCTGATCGCCGGTGCGGGCGGCTCGGCGATCTGTGCCGACCTGGGCTCGCGCAAGATCCGCGAAGAAATCGACGCGATGCAGGTGCTCGGGATCGACCCGATCCAGCGCCTCGTGGTGCCCCGGGTGATCGCGACCATGCTGGTCGCCGTACTGCTCAACGGCCTGGTGTCGGTGGTCGGCGTCGCGGGTGGCTACTTCTTCAACGTGGTGCTCCAGGGCGGCACCCCCGGCGCCTACCTGGCGTCGTTCACCGCCCTCGCCCAGCTGCCCGACCTCTGGGCCGGCGAGGTCAAAGCACTCGTCTTCGGCGCCATCGCCGGCATCATCGCCGCCCACAAGGGCCTCAACGCCGGCGGCGGCCCCAAGGGCGTGGGTGACGCGGTCAACCAGTCGGTCGTCATCTCCTTCATGATGCTGTTCTTCACCAACTTCGTGATGACCGCCATCTACTTCCAGCTCGTGCCGCCGAAGGGGTCCTGATGACCCTTCTCGGCTCCTCCGGCCGCGCGGCGGGCCGGCTGGCACGAAAGCCGGTCGACGGGCTCGACGGCCTCGGCGGCCAGCTCTCCTTCTACCTCTCCGCGGTGCGGTGGACACCGCGCACCCTGCGCCGCTACAAGCGTGAGATCTTCCGCCTGCTTGCCGAGGTGAGCTTCGGCACGGGAGCGCTCGCCGTGCTCGGCGGCACCATCGGCGTCATCGCCTTCCTCACCTTCTTCACCGGCACCGAGGTCGGCCTGCAGGGTTACCAAGCCCTCAACCAGATCGGTACGGAAAACTTCACCGGCTTCATTTCCGCCTACTTCAACACCCGCGAGATCGCCCCGCTGGTGGCCGGGCTGGCCCTGTCGGCGACCGTCGGGTGCGGCTTCACGGCGCAACTCGGTGCCATGCGGATCAGCGAAGAGGTGGACGCGCTCGAGGTGATGGGGGTGCCGTCGCTGCCCTTCCTCGTGACCACCCGGATGATCGCGGCGTTCGCCGCGGTGATCCCGCTGTACGTGGTCGGCCTGCTCTCGTCCTACCTCGCCACCCGGACGATCGCCACCGCCTACTACGGGCAATCGGTCGGCACCTACGACCACTACTTCCATCAGTACCTCCCCCCGGTCGACGTGCTGTGGTCCTTCGGCAAGGTGCTGATCTTCGCCATCGTGATCGTGCTCATCCACTGCTACTACGGCTACACCGCCAAGGGCGGGCCGGCCGGGGTGGGCATCGCCGTCGGCCGCGCCGTGCGCACGGCCATCGTGGCGATCAACATCGTCGACTTCTTCCTCAGCCTGGCCATCTGGGGCGCCACCACGACCGTCAGAATCGCGGGTTAGCCGTGGCCACCGGGAGCAGGACGTCGATCGGCGCTCTCGCGCGTCTTCGCCTGCTCGGCGTCGGCTTCATCGTGCTGCTCTCCCTGCTGATCGGCTTGTCCGTGGGCTTCTACACCAAGGCATTCACCACCATCGTGCCCGTGACCCTGCACACCGATGCGACCGGCAACCAGCTGCTGCCCGGCTCCGACGTCAAGCTGCGCGGCATCATCGTCGGTGAGGTCCGCAAGATCCACAGCAACGGCGAGAAGGCATCCGTCTCGCTGGCCCTGCGGCCGGACAAGGTCGGGCTGATTCCAGGCAACGTCCAGGCCCGCATGGTGCCCAAGACACTCTTCGGTGAGCGTTACGTCGACTTCGTGATCCCGCGCAGCCCCTCGCCCGACGCGATCAAGGCACATGCCCAGATCACGCAGGACACGTCGCAGTCGGCAATCGAGCTCGAGCGTGTGATCAACGACCTCATGCCGCTATTGCACACGCTGAAGCCGGAGAAGGTCTCCGAGACGCTCACGGCCCTGGCCACGGCACTGTCGGGTCGGGGCGACCGGCTCGGTGCCAACCTCCAGAAATTCGACGCCTACCTCAAGCAGATCAACCCGGAGATGCCGACGATCAAGGCCGATCTCGCCGGCCTCGCCGATGTCACCGACTCCTACGCCGACGCCGCCCCCGACCTCTTGGCCATACTGCACAATCTGTCCGTCACCAACGCGACGGTGTCCCAGCAGCAGGCGCAGGTGCACGCCCTGTTCGTGAGCACGACCGGCCTCGCCACCACCGCTGATTCGTTCCTGACGGACAACGGTCAGCGCCTCATCGACGTCAACGCGGTGAGCCAGCCGATCCTCGCCCTCGTGGCCAGGTACTCCCCGGAGTTTCCCTGCCTGCTGAAAAACCTGACCGACTTCGAGCCAGGCCTGGAACGGTCCTTCAGCAACGGGCGCCTGCACATCACGCTCGAGGTGATCCAGCAGCGCGACAAGTACCGCACGGGCGCCGACAGCCCGGCCTACGCCGACCACCGCGGGCCGCGCTGCTATCAGCGCTATCCCGGTGCCACCCCGTTCCCGGGGCCGGCACCGCCGATCGCCGACGGCAGCCGGGGCCCGAACGTCTACACGGTCACGCCGCCCCCGCTCGGCCGGGCGTTGTCCGGCGACCTGCTCGGATTTGACCAGGTGGCCGCCGACCAGGGCTCAGCCGGTACGGCCGAAGAGCGCGACCTCGTCGACCCGCTGCTGGCGCCGGTGATGGGTGTTTCCGGCTCCCAGGTGCCCGACATCGCGACCCTGTTGTTCGGTCCCATGGCGCGCGGCACCGTGGTGGGGCTCTCATGAGGGGCTTCGTCGCACCGCTGGTGAAGCTGTCGTTCTTCGCGGTCGTCACGATCATCCTGACCGCTCTGTTGGCCAGCACCATCGCCGCCGTCGGCTTCGGCAGCCGTACGTCCTACCAGGCCGTGTTCAGCGACGTCACCGGCCTGCAGCCGGGCGACGACGTGAGGATCGCCGGGGTAAAGGTCGGCTCGGTCGATAAGTTGAAGCTCGTCAAGCGCACTCTGGCCGAGGTGACCTTCTCCGTCGACAAGGCCCAGCAACTCTCCAAGAGCACGCACGCCTTGATTCGCTACCGCAACCTCGTCGGCCAGCGTTACATCTCGCTGACCGAGGGCGCCGGGCCGGACACTCTCCTGCGCAAGAACGACGTGATCCCGATCTCACAGACCGAGCCGGCCCTCGACCTGACCGTGCTCTTCAACGGCTTCAAGCCGCTCTTCCAAGCGCTCAGCCCGAAGGACGTCAACAGCTTCACCCTCACGGTGATCAAGACGCTGCAGGGTGAGGGCGGCACGATCAACACGTTGCTGGCCAAGACCGCTGACCTGACCAACACCCTCGCCGATCGCGACGCGGTGATCGGCCGGGTCATCACCAACCTCAATGCCGTTCTCGGCACCGTCAACGAGCGCGATGCCGAGTTGTCCGGGCTGATCCTGCAACTGCAGCGGTTCGTGTCGGGGCTGGCGCAGGATCGTCAGATCATCGGCGGCTCGCTGCAGAACATCTCCACCCTCACCGATGCCACCGCCGGTCTGCTCACCGATGCCCGGCCGGCATTGAAGGTCGACATCAACCGGCTGGCCGTGGTGGCCAAGATCCTCCAGGACAGCCAGGCCATCGTCGAAGGCGTGTTGCAACGGCTGCCCGCCAAGCTCACCGCGATCACCCTCACGGCGACCTACGGCTCGTGGTTCAACTTCTACCTGTGCGACTTCGCTGCCGTGGGGCTGCCGGTGACGATCACGGGCCCGAATCCGGACTCGGGGAGGTGCGCCGCCTGAAGCCGTTCCGCGAGCGCAACCCGGTGATCATCGGTGCCACCGGCCTGGTCGTCCTTGCGCTGATCCTGCTGGCCGCCTTCAACGCCGACGCCCTCCCGTTCATCGGCGGCGGCATGCCGTACTCCGCGGCCTTCACCGAGGCGGCCGGGCTCAAGCCCAAGTCCGAGGTACGCATCGCCGGTGTCAAGGTCGGCAAGGTGACTGCGGTGGGGCTCGACGGCGGTCACGTGCGGGTCGACTTCCGGGTCAACAAGGGCGTTCAGCTCGGCGACAAGCCCTATGCCTCGATCCGCATCCGTACCGTGCTGGGCCAGAAGTACCTCGCGCTCAGCCCATCAGGGCCGGGAAACCTCCGCTCCCACAGCGAGATCCCGGTCTCGCGGACGACCTCGCCGTACGACGTCGTGCAGGCCGTCAGCGGGCTGTCCAGCACGGTGGAGGCGATCAACACCGATCAGCTCGCCGAGGCATTCGACACCATCTCGGCCACGTTCAAGGACTCGCCGGCGCAGGTGAAGGCCTCGCTGACCGGGCTCTCCCGGCTGTCGAAGACGATCGCATCGCGCGATGCCGAGTTGCGGACGCTCGTACAGCGGACGAGCGGCGTGACCAAGGTGCTCGCCGATCGCGACGCGGAGTTCATCAAGCTGATCAACGACGGCGACCTGCTGCTCAAGGAGGTCCAGCTTCGCCGCGAGGCGATCCACCGGCTGCTGATCAGCACCTCGCAGCTCTCCCTGCAACTCATCGGTCTCGTGCAGGACAACCAGACGCAGCTGAAGCCGGCGTTGCAGCGCCTGCATGCCGTGGTCGCGGTCCTCCAGCGCAACGAGCAGAGCCTGTCCAAGAGCATCGCCTTGCTCGCGCCCTTCACCCAGGGCTTCGCCAACGTCCTGGGCAACGGCCGCTGGTTCGACACCTACATCGCCAACCTCACCGGGCCCATCACCGGTGGCGCGCTCCCGGCGGCGGGGTGACGTGATGATGTCGAGCCGCACGCTGACCCGGATCCTCGCCCTCGGTGTCGCCTTCCTTGTGGTGGTCGCCGGTTACGTCGTCATCGACAACCTCGCCCATCCAAAGATCCGTGTCTCCGCCGAGTTCTCGCATGCCGTCGGCGTCTACACCGGCTCCGACGTGCGGGTGCTCGGGGTCGCGATCGGTCGGATCACCAAGGTGAAGCCGCACGGCGGCACGGTCCGAGTCGAGATGGAGTACGACGCGAAGTACCACGTGCCGGCCACCGCCGACGCCTACATCATCCCGCCGTCGGTGGTCAGCGACCGCTATGTGCAGCTTGCTCCGGTCTACACCGGTGGCGAGCGCCTGCGCGACGGCGCCACGATTCCCGCGGCCCGCAGCCACGCGCCCGTCGAGCTCGACGACATCTACAACAACCTCAACGACCTCAACGTGGCTCTCGGCCCGGAGGGCGCCAACAGCGGTGGTGCACTGACCCGCCTGTTGAAGGTCGGCGCGGACAACCTCGGCGGCGAGGGCCTACAGGTGCACAGCACCGTGCACGACTTCTCCACCGCCATCGCCGCCTTGAGCAACGGCCGGCAGGACCTGTTCGCGACCGTTCGCAACCTTGAGCAGTTCACCGCGGCGCTCGCGGCCAATGACCAGCAGGTACGTCAGTTCAACACCGATCTGGCCAGCGTTTCAATCCAGTTGGCGGGGGAGAAGGACGAGCTGGCCGCGGCGTTGCACAATCTGGCCATCGCGCTGTCGCAGGTCGCGGCCTTCGTGCGGGACAACAAGAAGGACCTGACCACCAATGTGGCCGCGCTCGCCGACGTCACCGGCGTGCTCGTAGCGCAACGGGCGGCGCTGGCGAAGTTCCTCGATCAGGCGCCGCTCGCGCTGGCCAACCTCAATCTCGCGTACAACCCGTCGTCGGGCACCCTGGACACCCGCGACAACCCGTTGGGTCCGGGCCTCGACCAACTCCTGTGCGGGATTCTGACCCAGAACCAAGCCGTCCTGGACGCGCTCAAGATTCCCAAGCCGGACTGTGCGGCGCTCTCGCCGGCCGCGCTGGCGCAGCTCATCCAGACGCTGCGCAACCGGCTGGGCGGGGCCAGCCTTCCGGTCAATGTGCCACTCGCACCGGGCTCGCTGCCGTCCGGCGACGGCAGTCTCGGCGGTTCGGGCAGCGGCCTCGGCATCACCGGTGGTGGCCTGCCGCAGCCGACCACTGATCTGGACAAGACGCTCGGCGGCATCCTGGCGGTGCTCCCATGACCGCGCGCCGGCTGCTCGCGAGGGGAAGTTTCGCCCTGTCACTGCTGCTGCTGACCGGTTGCGGCTTCAACGTCTACGACGTGCAGCTTCCCGGTGGCGCGGCGGGTGGGAGCAACGTCTACCGGGTGACCATCCAGTTCGACGACGTACTCGACCTGGTCCCCCAGTCGGCGGTCAAGGTCAACGACGTGACAGTGGGCAGCGTCGAGAAGATCACCCTTGCCAAGGATCCGCGGGTCGGCTTCATTGCCTCGGTTCGGGTGCGGCTCGAGGACGGGGTCAAGCTGCCCGACAACGCCGTCGCGTCGATCCGGCAGACCAGCCTGCTGGGTGAGAAGTTCGTGTCGCTCTCGCCGCCGCCCGACGAGGTCTCTTTGGGCCGGCTGGGAAACGGCGACCTCATCAAGCGTGCCCGGACCAGCCGCAGCACGGAGCTCGAAGAGGTTCTGGGCGCGCTCTCTCTCCTTCTCAACGGCGGCGGGATCGCGCAGCTCCAGACGATCAACCAGGAGCTGAGCAAGGCCCTGACCGGCCGGGAGCCCGACGTACGTGACCTGCTGAACCAGCTTAACACCTTCATCGGCGGGCTGGACGAGCAGAAGGCGCAGATCGTGAAGGCGCTGGACGGCCTCGACCGGCTGACCACCAGCCTGGCCGCCCAGCGCACCACCATCGCCAGCGCCCTGGACACCTTCGGCCCTGGCCTCAAGGTGCTGGCCGACGAGCGCCAGCAGTTCACCCAGATGCTGGCCGCGCTGGCCAAGCTCGGTGTCGTCGGCACCCGGGTGATCGAGGCCAGCCGCGCGAACACCGTCGCCAACCTGCGGGCCCTGGAGCCGATCCTGGCCAATCTGGCCGCCGCCGGCCGCAACCTGCCCGGTGCCCTGGAGCTGCTTTTCACCTATCCCTTCCCCAAGAACTTCCCGGCCGCTGTCACCGGTGACTTCACCCGGCTCTCAATCACGTTCGACGTGTCGCTGCAAACGCTGATCGCCAACCTCGGGATCGTGCGGCAACTGCCGGGCAAGCCAGCGGTGCCGGGGATCCCGGGCGGGCCGGCGGCTCCCGGTCAGTTGCCGCAGTTGCCCCAGCTACCCGGTATCCCGGGCCTGCCACTGCTGCCGGGCCTCCCCGGCCTGCCGGGCACACCGGTCACACCACAGGTGACGGACCTGCTCTCGCTGCTCCTCGGGGGGTTGGGCGCATGATCGCGCGCCGCATCAAACTTCAGGTGATCGCGTTCCTGGTGATCTCCGTTCTGGGGATCAGCTACGTCGGCCTGCGTTATGTCGGGCTGGGCGGGGCGCTCTTCGACCACACCTACACCGTGGGCGCCGCCTTCACCGACTCCGGCGGGATCTTCAGCGGGGCCGAGGTGACCTACCGCGGCGTCACGGTCGGCAAGGTGGGCAGGCTGCATCTGCGGGCCGACGGCGTGCTCGTTGATCTGCAGCTCAAGGGTGCTACCAAGGTGCCCCGAAGCGCGAAGGCGGTTGTCACCGACAGGTCGGCGGTGGGGGAGCAGTACGTCGACCTGCAGCCGGATTCGTCGGGCGGGCCCTTCCTCAAGGCTGGCGACGTCATCACGCGTACCGAGATTCCGTTGCCCGTGCAGACGCTGCTGCTCAACCTCGACCGCCTGGTCAACTCGGTCAACCTTCCCGATCTCGCCACGGTCATCGACGAGCTGGGCAAGGCGTTCGCGGGGGCCGGGCCGGATCTGCAGCGACTCCTCGACAACGGTGACGCACTGCTGTCCGAGGCCAGCGCCAATCTGGACCAGACCGTCAGCCTGATCCGCGAGGGCCGAACCGTCCTGGATACCCAGCGCGTGTCCAGCACGAGCATCAAGCAGTGGGCCGCCGGCCTCGCCACCTTGTCCGACCAGCTTCGCAGGAGCGACCCCGACCTCCGCAAGCTGCTGGCCGAGGGGCCCGGCGCCTCGGCCGAGCTGGTCAGCTTGCTCAACGGCCTTCGCCCGACCATCGGGGTGCTGCTGTCCAACCTCATCGTGGTGGGCCAGGTGCAGGGACGTCGACTGGCCGGGCTGGAGCAGATCCTGGTGGCGTACCCCGCTGTCACGACCGGCGGATTCACGGTGAATCAGTTCGACCCCCGCATCGGGCGATGGACATCGCACTTCGGGTTCGAGATGAGCCCGGACCCGACGGCCTGTACGGCGGCCTATCCCAAGTCCCATCCGGCCCAGAATCCGCAGCCCGGCAACTGCACGGCGAGCGAGCAGGCGGCGGGCGGCGGCGTGCGCGGCGCGACCAACGCACCGGGTTCGACCAACGCACCGGGCGCGAACGGCGCGCCGCCGGCCTCCTCCACTGGCCAGCAGGCACGCCCGGCGCCCCAGGCGGCCGGGACGACGGCGGCCGGCGGCTACGATCCATTAGGTATGGGCACCGGGCCCGGCTCCACCGGCGGACAGCAGCAGGTGCTGGGTGACCAGTCCTGGCAGTGGCTGCTTCTGGGCCCGCTGGCCGGGTGAGGATCGCCCCCACCGGGCGACGAGAAGAGGACCGCGTGAGCGACGACACCGGAGTTCGGCGTGTCCTGCCGCTTGCCGCTGCGGTGCTCGTGCTGATCGCCATCGGTCTCGCGGTGCTCTCCGTGGTCTTCGAGAACCGCGTACGTGCGGCCAAGCACGTGAGATCGGCGCAGCAGGCTGCCGTGCACGCCGCCCGCCAGGTGTCGGTTGACCTCGTCACCCTTGATTACCGCCACGTCGACACCGACGTGCGCAACGTGCTGGCCGGCGCCACCGGCGACTTTTCCGATCAGTACGTCAAGGACGCGCCCAAGGTGAAAGAAGTCGTGACGGCCAATCAGGTCAGCTCCACCGGAAACGTCCTGGAATCGGGCGTCGTGTCCGGTGACACGGACTCGGTGACCGTCCTGGTCGTTGTCGACAGCGTGGTACGCAACAAGGCCAACCAGACCGGCCAGCTGCGCCACTACCGGGTCCAACTGGAGATGTCCCTGCTCAAGGGCGTCTGGCGCGCCCGCAGCCTGCAGTTCGTCAGCTAACTGAAGACCTCGAAAGGATCTCGGTGCCCGCTTCGCGCCAGCCGCGCCAGCCCGGTCAGCCTCCGCACGGCCGCCCGGTCGTCGCTGGCACCCGGGCGCGGCGGTCACAGACCGAGCTGGACCAAGGCACGGTTCCTTCCACCGAGGCAGATGTCGCGGCCCAAGGTCAGCCTGCCACCAGGCAACCGGCCGGCCCGCCCCGCCCGGGGTCCGCTCCCACCTCGTCGACTGAGCCTTCCGGGGAGTCGCCCAGCAGGCCGGTGAAGGTCTCCCTCGCCGTGGCCGCGTCGGGATCGATCGTGGTGCTTCTCGCGGTGCTCGCCGGGGTGCTCGGGCTGCAGGCACGGTCGGCCGGTCGCGTCGACCGAGCCCGCACCGACGGGCTCGCGGCGGCTCGTGCCGCCGCGCAGCACATTCTGTCCTACGACTACCGGCACCTCGACGCCGATTTCGCCCAGGCCCGCAAGGAAACCACCGGCACCTTCACCGCCGAGTACGCCAAGACCACCACCACGGTGGTCAAGCCGACGGCCCTGAAATACCACGTCGTGGTGGCCGCCGACGTGCGCGCTGCCTCGGTGGTGACGGCGGAGTCCGACCAGGTCGTCGTCCTGCTTTTCGTCAACCAGAGCACAACCAGCACCCGGGTGGCTGGGCCCAAAATCGACCAGAGCCGGGTCCGGATGACACTCGTCCATCGCAGGGGTCGATGGCTGGTCAGCAAGGTCGACGCCCTCTAGGGAGGGTCCGGCCCATCCCGGTGCGCTTTCCTACTTGACGGATCCGCCTCGGGGAGTCACCCTCGATGCAGATGACCTCGGTCTTAGTGGTCGCCTCGACAGCGGTGTGCCTCACGGCTACACTGCTAGTTTGCGTTGTCCCCTGATCTCGTGCCCGCTTGACGCGGGTCGTTCAGGCTGCGCAAAAACGGGCTCATCGCGCGGATCGAGCCGAAGTAGGCAGCAGCAGGTCTGGAAGGACGCATCTTGGCAGTCTCAGTCTCCCGTTCCGGCAAGACCACCGACGTCAGCACCACCGCATTGAACCCAGGCGGAGCCCGCCGGGTCTCCTTCGCCAAGATCCGTGAGCCGATGGAGGTGCCCAACCTCCTCGCCCTGCAGACCGAGTCGTTCGACTGGTTGGTGGGCAACGACGCCTGGCGTGCCCGGGTCACCGCGGACCCGGCCGCGATGGGTGGGCTCGAGGAGATCCTCCTCGAGATCTCGCCGATCGAGGATTTCTCCGGGTCGATGTCGCTGTCCTTCTCCAACCCGCGCTTCGAGGACGTCAAGGCGCCGGTGGAGGAGTGCAAGGAGAAGGACCTCACCTACTCCGCACCGTTGTTCGTCACCGCCGAGTTCACCAACAACACCACCGGCGAGATCAAGATGCAGACGGTGTTCATGGGTGATTTCCCGATGATGACCCCCAAGGGCACCTTCATCATCAACGGCACCGAGCGCGTGGTCGTCTCTCAGCTCGTCCGGTCGCCGGGTGTCTACTTCGACAAGCAGCCGGACAAGACCTCTGACAAGGACGTCTCCAGCTCCAAGGTGATCCCGAGCCGGGGTGCCTGGCTGGAGTTCGATGTCGACAAGCGCGACACCGTCGGCGTCCGTATCGACCGCAAGCGCCGCCAGCCGGTGACCGTGCTGCTTAAGGCTCTGGGCTGGACCGAGGAGCGCATCCGCGAGCACTTCTCCTGGTCGGAGTCGATCCAGGCCACCCTGGAGAAGGACCACATCGCCGGCCAGGACGAGGCGCTCCTCGACATCTACCGCAAGTTGCGCCCGGGCGAGCCGCCGACCCGCGAGAGCGCGCAGACGCTGCTCGACAACCTCTTCTTCAATCACAAGCGCTATGACCTGGCCAAGGTCGGCCGCTACAAGGTGAACAAGAAGCTCGGCGTCGACCTCCCGACCAACCAGGGCACGCTGACCGAGGACGACATCGTCAAGACGATCGAGTACGTCGTCAAGCTGCACGACGGCCAGGATGGTTTCGAGTCCGACGACATCGACCACTTCGGCAACCGCCGGCTGCGCACGGTCGGCGAGTTGATCCAGAACCAGGTGCGGGTCGGGCTGTCCAGGATGGAACGGGTCGTCCGGGAGCGGATGACCACCCAGGACGTCGAGGCGATCACGCCGCAGACCCTGATCAACATCCGGCCGGTCGTCGCCTCTATCAAGGAGTTCTTCGGCACCAGCCAGCTCTCGCAGTTCATGGACCAGACCAACCCCCTGGCCGGCCTGACCCACAAGCGGCGGTTGTCGGCGCTGGGTCCGGGCGGGCTGTCGCGCGAGCGGGCCGGCTTCGAGGTGCGCGACGTACACCCGTCGCACTACGGCCGGATGTGCCCGATCGAGACTCCTGAGGGCCCGAACATCGGCCTGATCGGTTCGCTGTCCACCTTCGCTCGGATCAACGCCTTCGGGTTCGTCGAGACGCCCTATCGCAAGGTGACGACCGGCCGGGTCACCGACCAGATCGACTATCTGACCGCCGACGAAGAGGACCGGCACGTCATCGCGCAGGCCAACGAGCCGTTGGACCCCAAGGGCCGGTTCGACAACGCGCGCGTGCTGGTGAGGCGCAAGGGCGGCGAGGTCGACTACATCGAGCCCGATGACGTCGACTACATGGACGTCTCGCCGCGGCAGATGGTCTCGGTGGGGACCGCGATGATTCCGTTCCTGGAGCACGACGACGCCAACCGTGCCCTGATGGGCGCCAACATGCAGCGGCAGGCGGTGCCGCTGCTGCGCAGCGAGTCACCGCTGGTCGGCACCGGCATGGAGGCGCGCGCCGCCCAGGACGCCGGCGACGTCGTCATCGCCGTCCAGCCAGGTGTGGTCGAGGAGTTGTGCGCCGACTACATCACGGTCATGCACGACGACGGCACCCGGCACACCTACCTGCTGCACAAGTTCCGCCGCAGCAACCAGGGCACGTGCATCAACCAGCGGCCGATCGTGGCTGACGGCGACCGGGTCGAGACCGGCCAGGTCATCGCCGACGGCCCGTGCACCGACGACGGCGAGATGGCGCTTGGCAAGAACCTGCTGGTCGCATTCATGCCGTGGGAGGGCCACAACTACGAAGACGCGATCATCCTTTCGCAGCGCCTGGTGCAGGACGACATCTTGACCTCGATCCACATCGAGGAGCACGAGGTCGACGCCCGCGACACCAAGCTCGGCGCCGAGGAGATCACCCGCGACATCCCCAACGTCTCCGAGGAGGTGCTCGCCGACCTCGACGACCGCGGGATCATCCGCATCGGCGCCGATGTCACCCCGGGCGACATCCTGGTCGGCAAGGTCACGCCCAAGGGCGAGACCGAGCTGACGCCGGAGGAGCGCCTGCTCCGAGCGATCTTCGGCGAGAAGGCCCGCGAGGTCCGCGACACGTCACTCAAGGTGCCGCACGGTGAGTCCGGCAAGGTGATCGGCGTCAGTGTGTTCAGCCGCGAGGAGGGCGCCGAGCTCTCGCCCGGCGTCAACGAGTTGGTCCGGGTCTACGTCGCCCAGAAGCGCAAGATCCAGGACGGCGACAAGCTGGCCGGCCGGCATGGCAACAAGGGCGTCATCGCCAAGATCCTGCCGCAGGAGGACATGCCTTTCCTCGAGGACGGCACACCGGTCGACATCGTGCTCAACCCGCTGGGCGTCCCCGGCCGGATGAACGTCGGCCAGGTTCTCGAGACGCATCTCGGGTGGGTCGCGAAGGCCGGCTGGAAGGCCGAGGGCAAGGGCGGGTGGCAGGACCGTCTCAAGAAGATCGAGGCACAGGAGGCGCCTTCGGGCACCAAGACCGCCACTCCGGTCTTCGACGGTGCCCGCGAGGAGGAGATCACCGGTCTGCTCGGCTCGACGCTGCCCAACCGCGACGGGAACCGGTTGGTCGCCGAGACGGGCAAGGCCATGATGTTCGACGGCCGCAGTGGCGAGCCGTACCCCGCGCCCATCGCGGTCGGCTACATCTACATCATGAAGCTGCTGCACCTCGTCGACGACAAGATCCACGCTCGTTCGACGGGTCCGTACTCGATGATCACCCAGCAGCCGCTGGGCGGTAAGGCGCAGTTCGGCGGCCAGCGGTTCGGTGAGATGGAGTGCTGGGCCATGCAGGCCTACGGCGCCGCGTACGCCCTGCAGGAACTGCTGACCATCAAGTCCGACGACGTCCTGGGCCGGGTCAAGGTCTACGAGGCGATCGTCAAGGGCGAGAACATCCCCGAGCCCGGCATCCCCGAGTCCTTCAAGGTGCTGCTCAAGGAGTTGCAGTCGCTGTGCCTCAACGTCGAAGTGCTCTCCAGCGACGGCGTGTCCATCGAGATGCGCGACACCGATGAGGACGTCTTCCGCGCCGCGGAGGAGCTCGGCATCGACCTGTCCCGGCGCGAGCCGTCCTCAGTCGAGGAAGTCTGACCCCACCCCACCGCTAATCATCACCTGAACTGCCATCCCGAGGGGATCTGAGACACCTTGCTTGACGTCAACTTCTTCGACGAGCTTCGCATCGGCCTGGCCACCGCGGACGACATCCGTACCTGGAGCCACGGCGAGGTCAAGAAGCCCGAGACGATCAACTACCGCACGCTCAAGCCGGAAAAGGACGGGCTCTTCTGCGAGAAGATCTTCGGCCCGACCCGCGACTGGGAGTGCTACTGCGGGAAATACAAGCGGGTCCGCTTCAAGGGCATCATCTGTGAGCGCTGTGGCGTCGAGGTCACCCGGGCCAAGGTGCGCCGCGAGCGGATGGGCCACATCGAGCTGGCCGCGCCGGTCACGCACATCTGGTACTTCAAGGGTGTCCCGAGCCGGCTTGGCTACCTGCTCGACCTGGCACCCAAGGACCTCGAGAAGATCATCTACTTCGCGGCGTACCTGATCACCAGCGTCGATGACGACGCTCGCCACCGCGACCTGCCGACCGTCGAGGCCGAGATGGCCGTCGAGCGCAAGCGGGTCGAGGACAAGCGCGACACCGACATCGAGGCACGCGCCAAGAAGCTCGAATCCGACATCGCCGAGCTGGAGGCCGAGGGCGCCAAGAGCGACGTGCGGCGCAAGGTCAAGGAGGGTGGCGAGCGCGAGATGCGCCAGCTGCGCGACCGTGCGCAGCGGGAGCTGGACCGCCTCGACGAGGTGCTCGACACCTTCCGCAAGCTCGAGCCCAAGCAGCTCGTCGTCGACGAGATGCTCTACCGCGAGCTGCGCGACCGCTTCGGTGAGTACTTCACCGGCGGCATGGGCGCCGAGGCGCTGCAGCGACTGCTGGAGAGCTTCGACCTCGACGCCGAGGCCGAGTCGCTGCGCGAGACCATCCGCAGCGGCAAGGGCCAGCGCAAGGTACGCGCGCTCAAGCGGCTCAAGGTGGTCGCCGCGTTCCTCAACACTCGCAACAGTCCCATGGGCATGGTGCTCGACTGCGTCCCGGTCATCCCACCGGACCTGCGTCCGATGGTGCAGCTCGACGGTGGCCGCTTCGCGACCTCCGACCTCAACGACCTCTACCGCCGGGTGATCAACCGCAATAACCGGCTCAAGCGGCTGCTCGACCTCGGCGCGCCCGAGATCATCGTCAACAACGAGAAGCGGATGCTGCAAGAGGCCGTCGACGCGTTGTTCGACAACGGCCGCCGCGGGCGCCCGGTGACCGGGCCCGGCAATCGGCCGCTGAAGTCCCTGAGCGACATGCTCAAGGGCAAGCAGGGCCGCTTCCGGCAGAACCTGCTCGGCAAGCGGGTCGACTA
>JBBPZR010000002.1:0-153764 GCA_038276285.1 Mycobacteriales bacterium
ACCGATCCACTGCTGTCGCTGCTGCCGGTTCTGACGGCCGTGGCGGGCGGCCTCATCGCGGCCCGGTTCTGGCCGCTCGCCCCGCGGCTCATCGCCCGCCTGATCCCCTCCCGTGCAGCCGGATCGCGAGCCGCCGGATTGCGGATCGCGCTGGCCGGCGCTGCCCGACGCCCCCTGCGTCCCACCGCGACCGTCGCGGTCCTGTCGGCCACCTGCGCTTCGGTCGTCTTCGCCGGCGCCTACCGCGCCACTATCGATCGGGGCGCCGCCGACGAGGCCGCCTACAGGGTGCCGATGGTCGCGCGGCTCACGACTGGCCCGACGCTGATCCGGGCCGCCGACGTCGCCTCGGGTCCTGCGCTATCGAGCGCGGCGCCGGGGGCAGTGGCCTATCCGGTGCTGCGTACGAGTGCCACCGTGGCACTGACGTCGGCCGAGAACGCCTCGGTGGAACTGGTCGGCCTCGACCCGGCGGCGCTGCCGCGCATGGCACGCTGGCGCCCCGATTACTCAGCCGCCGATCCAACGACACTGTCGCGCCGGCTGGCTACGCTGACCCCGCGTTCGGGCATCGCCATCCCAGACGGCGCCCGCATGCTCACCGTGCCGGCCACGGGATCGACGTTCCAGCTCGATGTGATCGCCCTCGTGCATGACGCGCCCGGACGCAGTCTGCCGATCACCCTGGCGCGACGAGGTGACGTCCTGGTCGGCGACCTGCCGCCGGCAACCGGCCGCACGCTCGACGCGCTGACGCTGCGAGAGGACACGGCGGCGGCCAGCCGGCGGCAGCACACGACCGGCGAGGGCGGGATCGACCAGCCGGCCCGCACGGGCCGGGTGACCCTCGGGCAGCCGGCTGCCGCCGGTCGCACGCTGCCCCATGACCTGTCCGGATGGTCGGTCACCGCGCCGGGGCGGGGCACGCCGGCGGCGGGCCGGCTGGTGCTCGACTACCGCATCGCCGGAGATACGACGACGGCCGCCCCGGCCGGGCCGCCCGCCGCCCCCATATCGGCCTATGTCGACGGCGCGACCGCGCGGCTGGCCCGGGCCGGCGTGCTGTCGTTGGACCTCGGGCAGGGGCACCGCATCGCGGTGCACGTCGTGGCGACCGGCGCCCGCTTTCCGACGACGCGGGGTCGCTTCGCCGTAGTTGACCGCGCGGCGCTGGCCCAGGCGGTGGACGCTGTCACGCCGGGTGCGGGCACGCCGACCGAGGTGTGGGTCTGGGCACCCTCGGGCGACCACAGCCGGGCCCTCGAGGCGGCCGTACGCCAGGAGCCCTACGACCGGCTCGCCGTCGAGTCCCGCGCCGCGATCGAGCACTCGCTGCGGACCGATCCGGTGGCGGTCACCGCCTCCCGCCTGCTTCTCGGCACCGCCGCCGCGGCGCTCCTGATCGGTGCGCTGTGCATCGTCCTCTTGGTCGGTGCGGAGCGCCACGAGTCCGCAGGAGAGCTCTTCGCGCGCGAGGCGGAGGGCTCACGCCCGGGCACGCTGCGCCGCGCATTGTTCGCCCGGGCCGCGGCTGTGGTGGCGATCGGGGTGCCGTTCGGCATCCTCACGGGCTTGGCTCTCGCCCGGGCCACCACCACTCTGGTCGCCGTGACGGCGGCCGGTACCACGCCCAACCCTCCCCTGCTCCTCGCGGCCGCACCGGCCGCCGTCACAGCGGAGTTGGCCGCCCTGCTCGTGCTGGCCCTGACCGGCGCGGCCGTCGTGGCGGCCGGATCGCTGCGCGGGCAGCAACCGATCATGCCCGACACGGACCTTCGGTGAGCCAACCGGTGAGCGCCGCCGTCGAGGTACGCGACCTGTTCTGCCTCTACCGTGGCGCGAGCGGCGACGTGGCCGCCCTGCGGGGACTGAGCCTCGGCGTGGAGCCCGGCGAACGGGTCGTGGTGCACGGACCGAACGGCTCGGGCAAGACCACCCTGCTGCGGGTGCTGCTCGGCGAGCAGCCACCGAGTGCCGGCGTGGTGCACCTCGACGGCCACACCATCGACCGGGCGGGCCTGCGGGCCCGCGGCGTGGGCTACATCGAGCAGCATCCGGCTCGGGTCCTGCGCCCCGAGATCACTGTGCTCGACAACGTCGCGCTCCAGTTGCGGCTGGCCGGCGCGCGCCGATCTTCCGCTCGTGAGGAGGCGGACAGGGTGCTCGACCGGCTCGGCCTCGGCGGGTTCGCCGACCGCCGGCCGGGCACCCTGTCCGGTGGCGAGGCGCAGCGGGTGGGAGTGGCGGCCGCGATCGCCCACGGGCCGTCCCTCGTGCTGGCCGACGAGCCGACCGGTGCGCTCGACCGGGAGACCGCCGACAGCGTCTACGACCTGCTCGCCGAGGCGGCGACATCGACCGGTGCGGCGCTGCTGCTCGTGAGCCACGACCTCGGCGCCGCCCGGATCGCCGACCGGCTGGTGCGGATCCGCGACGGGCGGGTCAGCGAGCAATGGCGGCCGGGGCAGGCCGACGAGACGTTGGTCGTCGATGATCGCGGCTGGGTGCGGCTGCCGGAGTCGATGCGCCGCGCTACCGGCGCGGAGGCGGGGGTGCTGGCTGCTGTCCACGACCAGGCGATCCGGCTGGTCGGCACGGCCGGTCCCGCAACCCGACCCGACCCGCCCGTGTCGGCTGGCCAGAGCCCGGCCACAGACCGTCCGGCCGGACCGCTCGCGGCAAGTGCCCGCGAGGTGCGGGTCGCCCGCGCGGGCCGGACGGTGCTGGCCGGTGTCAACCTGGCCGTGCGGGAGGGCCAGCTCACCGTCGTTCAGGGCCGTTCCGGCTCGGGCAAGAGCACCCTGCTCCGCCTGTTCGCCGGGCTGGACCATCCAGACGCCGGGCAGGTGCAGGTCGGCGGCACCGATCTGGCCGGCCTCGACCGCAACCAGCGGGCCGACCTGCGCCGGGAGCGCATCGCGTACTCCGGGCAGTCGGTCTATCTGGCCGAGGCCCTCGATGTGGTGGAAACCATGCAGGTCGCGCGGGCCGTCCGCGGCCTGCCTTCAGACGAAGCCGTCATCGATCGCTGGCTGGCGGCGCTCGACCTCGACGGCCTACGCGGACGGCAGGTCGGGCTGCTCTCAGGCGGGGAGCGCCAACGCGTCACCGTGGCGCGGGCGCTGGCCGTCGAGGCCGAGTTGGTGCTCACCGACGAGCCGACCGCCCAGCTCGACGAGGCGCACGCCGAGTTGCTCTCAGGCGTGCTCGTCGATGCCGCCGCGCACGGCACGGCCGTCGTCGCCGCCAGCCATGACCCGGTGCTCGTCGGCGCCGCCGGTCAGGTGCTGGCCCTCGCCTGAGCGGGCCGTAACGATTACCGGACGCTGCCCCGCATACTGAGGAACATGGTGTCGCGGCCGGCCCCGCGGCGGGACGCGGCCTGGCGCTCGCGGCTCGCCCTGGTGCTTGCGGTGGTCATCGTCGTCCTCGCCGGGGTAACGCTGGTGTTGAACACTGGCTCGGGGCTGCCTATCGGCAGGATCGCCGGCGGGCTGATCACGTCCGTGCTGCTCGCCGGGTTCGGTGGGCTGCTGGCCAACCGGCGCCCGCGCAATCCCGCCGGCTGGCTGCTGCTGGCGGCCGGCGGTGGGCAGGTCCTGAGCGCTGTCCTCGCCGCGTACGGGGTGTACGGCGTGCACACGCACCCCGGCGCACTCCCGTTCGCGCTGGCGGTGTGGACGGTGGGCGGCGCGGGCTGGTGGACGCTGATGTTCTTCAGCGTGCCGCTGTTGCTGATGGTGTTCCCGAACGGCCGGCTCCCCTCACGCCGGTGGCGCCCGGTCGCCATCGGTCTGCTATTCGCGGCGGCGGTCTCAGTCGTGGGGCAGGCGTTCGGACCGGACACGATCGGCGGCGATCTCGACTCGCCGCCGAACCCGCTCGCGCACCTGCTGCCCGGTGCGGGGCCGATCGCGGCGGCCGCCTTCATATGGCTGCTCGCCGCGACCGTCGCGGCGATCGTCTCGCTCGTCCGGCGACTGCGCCGGGCCACCGGTGTCGAGCGGGCGCAGTACCAGTGGTTCACCTACGGCACCGGCACCTTCGCGGTGGTGCTCGCCGCAGCCTTCATCCCGGGAGCGTCGGAGCACATCGTGCTGCTCGGCCTGGTGGCGTTTCTGGCCAGCCTCAGCGTCGCGATGCTGCGCTACCGGCTCTATGAGATCGGCCGGGTGGTCAGCCGAACGATCAGCTACGCGGTCCTCACCGCACTGCTGGCCGCCTGCTACGTCGCGCTGGTCACCCTGATCACCGCAGTGCTGCCGAGCACCGGCAGCCTCGCCGTGGCTGTCGCCACGCTGGCCGCCGCCGCGGCCTTCAACCCGCTGCGGCGGCGCGTCCAGGTGGTCGTGGACCGGCGGTTCAACCGCCAGCGATACGACGCCGCGCGTACGGCGGAGCGTTTCGCTCAACACCTGCGCAGCGAGGTCGACCTTGACGCGCTCGTCGCGGAGTTGCGCGCGGTGGTGCAGCAGACGCTGGAGCCGGCCGACGTCCGGATCTGGGTCCGAGAGGGCACCTAGCCGGAGACCTGGCGCTGCAAAGCGGCGTCCTTCGCCGCCACGGCCCGGCGCAGCCCGTCCTGGAAGGCGATCATCCGCTCCCGCATGGCCTCGTCGGCGACAGCGAGGATGCGTACGGCGAGCAATCCGGCGTTGCGCGCGCCGGCCACCGAGACGGTCGCGACCGGCACGCCGGAGGGCATCTGCACGATGGACAGCAGGGAGTCGAGCCCGTCGAGGTGCTTGAGCGGCACCGGGACGCCGATCACCGGCAGCGGCGTGGCGGCGGCCACCATGCCCGGCAGGTGGGCCGCCCCACCGGCACCGGCGATGATCACCTGCAGCCCGCGGCCGGCGGCCGTGCCGGCGTAGTCCAGCATCTCGTGCGGGGTGCGATGGGCCGAGACGACGCGTACCTCGTAGGAGACGTCGAAGTCGCGCAGCGCCTGCACGGCCTCGGACATCACCGGCCAGTCGGAGTCGCTGCCCATGATCACGCCGACGGTCGCCCGGTTGGCCGGGAAGCTTGTCACGCCGCACCCTCCGTCAGCTGACTGGCGGCCCGCGTGGCGCGGTGCCGGGCTCGATCCATGTCGTCGTCGAGCACGGTGACATGCCCGATCTTGCGACCCGGGCGCAGCGACTTGCCGTAGAGATGCACCTTGACCCCGCGATCCATGGCGAACAGATGATGCAGTCGCTCGTCGATGCCGGCGCCTCCGGCCGGGCCGCCGAGGACGTTGGCCATCGCGACCGCCGGTGCCGTCGGTGTGGTCGCGCCCAGCGGATAGTCGAGCACGGCCCGCAGGTGCTGCTCGAACTGCGACGTCAGCGAGCCCTCGATGGTCCAGTGCCCGGAGTTGTGCGGGCGCATCGCGAGTTCGTTGACCAGGAGGTCGGCGCCGGTGTCGAACAACTCGACCGCCAGCACCCCCACCACACCCAGCTCGTGCGCGATGCCGATGGCCAGGCGCTGCGCCGCCACCGCGCGCGCGTCGGGGAAGCCCGGCGCCGGCGCCAGGACCTCCACACAGATCCCGTCGCGCTGCACCGTCTCGACGACCGGCCAGGTTGCCAGCTGCCCGTACGGCGAGCGAGCCACCAGCGCCGAGATCTCCCGTACCAGGGGGACCCGCTCCTCCACGATCAGCTCGACACCCGTCGCGACCCGCTCCCGCGCCCGCTCCGGGCCCTCGACGAGCCACACGCCCCGCCCGTCATAGCCGCCGCGCACCGCCTTGGTGACGACCGGCCACTCCCCCGCGGCGAACGCGATGATGTCCTCGGCGGCTGTCACCGGGCGCCAGCGCGGCACCGGCACACCGAGGCCGGCCAGCCGCTCCCGCATCACCCGCTTGTCCTGGGCATGCAGCAGGGCGTCGGGCCCGGGCAGCACTCGGTGGCCCGCCGCCTCGAGCTGGCGCAGCAACTCGCCCGGAACGTACTCGTGGTCGAACGTCACGACGTCGCAGCCGCTGGCGAAGCCGAGCAGCGTGGGGTACGACGAGAAGTCGCCCACCGTGACGTCGGCCGCCACCAGCGCGGCCCCGTCGTCAGCGGAGGCGGCCAGCAGCCGCAGCGACAGCCCGAGCGGGATGGCCGCCTGGTGCGTCATGCGGGCGAGCTGCCCGGCCCCGACCATCCCGACGATGGGCAGGCCGGTACGGGCGTCCATGCGGCTCAGCGTAGTGATCCCTGTGGTCATGACTGGGCCGCACGACAAGACGGAGGCAGCGGGCCCCTCCGCCCGCCACCTCCGCGCCTGGGCGACGACCGTCCTAGCGGGACAGATCGTCGAGCTGTGCGTACGCCGTCTGGAGTCGCTCGGGTAACCCCTCCACCCATACCCGAGCGGCCGGCAGACGACCGCGTAGCTCACTGACCGACCGGTGCGCGTCCGGCGATCGCGGCGCGAGAACGATCACGGTCGACGGGCTGATCGAGGCGAGCGTCTCGCCGCCCCCGAACACCGCCCGCAACTGCTGCCCGGTGCTCATCCGGCGCACCAGCCCCGGCCAGCCGGCCCGGCGCTGCACGTCGCGCTTGACGACAACCAGCACGTAGTCCGGTGCCGACGAGCCGGCCGAGCGATAGAGCTCCGAGAGGCGGGTGCGCAGGTACATGGCCGACGACAGGCCGCTGAGGGGGTCCTCGTACGTGGCCAGGCGAATCGGGTCGACGCCCTCCTCGCTCCAGGCCTCGGCGAGCACCCGCACCAGACGTACCGGCGGAGCCGGCGTACCCATGACGCGCGACAGGGCCTCCAGGTCGTCGAGGCTCTCCACCAGGCCCACACCCCCGTTGGCCCGGGCCCGACCGAGCTCGGCGCAGGCCGCGGCCGGGTCGCGGCCGTCGACGGTGGCCTCGACCAAGGCGTCGACCTCCGGAACCCACCAGTCCAGCGGCCGTGACCAGGTGCCGGCCACCGTCGCGCTGTGCCAGCGCAGCCGAAGCTCAGCGGCCGTCATGCACGTGACACCGCCGGCGGACCGGTCGGTGCCGCGGCCACCACGGACTACGTGTAGTGGGCGAAACGCCCGTTGTACACCTATCACGGCTGCCTCTCTCTGCCTTCTCTACTAGCAAGACTCCAGAGCGGCCCCGTCATGACGCGACATGCGCTTACTCTTCTTGTGTCCCCCTTTCCCCGCAGGCAGCCGCGAGCCCATGACCACGCAAGACAGCGTCAACACGCCGCCCGCGGTTAGCGACGCGGAGCTCATAACGGCGTCCCGAGACGGCGACGCCTCGGCATTTGGCGAGCTCTACACCCGGCACGTCGCCGCCGCCGAGCGGTTGGCCCGCATGCTCACCCGCGATGGGGCAGCGGCCGAGGACCTGGTCGCCGATGCCTTCGCCAAGGTGCTCGCCACGCTGCGGGTCGGCGGCGGACCCGACGTCGCCTTCCGGCCGTACCTGCTGACCACGGTCCGCAATGCGCGGTACGACCGCATCCGCGGCGACCGCCTCCTGCTCTTCGCCGACGACATGAGCCCGCACGACGTCGGGGTGCCCTTCGAGGACTCAGCGCTCGACGGCCTCGAGCGGTCGCTGGCCGCCCGTGCTTTCGCCCGGCTGCCCGAACGGTGGCAGTTGGTGCTGTGGCACACGGAGGTCGAGGGCGAGTCACCGGCCCAGGTGGCGCCCCTGCTCGGCCTCACCGCCAATGGTGTGTCGGCGCTGGCCTACCGCGCCCGCGAACGGCTGCGGCAGGCCTACCTGCAGGAGCACATCGAGCGCACCGACTCGCCGGACTGCCACTGGGCCGCGCAGCACCTCGGCGCGCATGTCCGCGACGGGCTGTCCGACCGGGAGCGCCGCAGGGTCGATGACCACCTCCACGAGTGCGACACCTGCCGAACGCTGTTCGTCGAACTCGGCGAGGTCAACTCCGGGCTGCGCGGCGTCCTGGCCCCCATTGTGCTCGGTGGGCTGGCCGCGGGTTACCTCAGCGCCAACGGAGCGGGCGTCGGCGCCATCGGCCTGGGCTGGGTGCTGGCGCCCTGGCACTGGGCACAGGCCAGCTTCGGCACCGCTGCATCAGCCGTGGGAGTGGCGGCCGCCGCCGCTGTCGCCACCGTGGTAGTAGTCGCGGGGATCACGCTGGCGGCCAATACCCCGCCCAGCCGAACGGGGAGCCACCGCCCGCCGGCTGTCGCCCAGGCACTCGCCCCTAGCGCGGTCCCCTCCACCGCGCCGACCGTCGCCGCACCCGGCCCCACGCCGACACCGGGACCCGCCGCGGTGCCGAGCGCGGGTGCCGCGGTCACACCTGGCGTCGTCACGCCGCCGGTGACCGGGGGCCCCCCGTCCATTCCACCGCCGGTCACCGCCAATGCCGATCTCAGCGCGACGCTCACCGGCCGGCTGATCCGGCACCGGACCAACGTGCTCCGGCTCACCGTCAGCAACGCCGGCCCGTCCTCCTCAGGGGCCGTTCGGCTGGTCATCACGCTGCCGAGGGGAACGACCGCGACCAGCCGCACCCTCGGCGGCTGGAGCTGCGAGGGTAAGCGGACGCTCGTCTGCGGCCACGCGGCCTTGGCCACCGGTGGCCACGCCTACGGCACGGTGACCGTCAAGGTCGACAAGCACGCACCGCTGGGCGGTCAGGCCACAGCGTCGGTCGGCTCGAATGTCTCCGACTCCAGGCTCAGCAACAACGTCGCATCGACCTCGGGCGTGCAATGCAAGGAGAAGGGCAGGTGCAAGGACCAGCCCTGACGTCGGATCAGCGAACTCCCAGCTCCCGGGCGATGAGCATGCGCTGCACCTCTGAGGTGCCCTCGCCGATCTCGAGCACCTTCGAGTCCCGCCAGTGTCGCGCGACCGGATACTCGTTCATGAAGCCGTAGCCACCGAAGATCTGGGTGGCCTCGCGGGCGTTGGTCACCGCGATCTCGCTGGAGTGCAGCTTCGCGATGGCGGCCTCCTTCTTGAACGGGCGGCCGGCCAGCATCCGGCTCGCCGCGTCGTAGTAGGTCAGCCGGGCGGTGTGCGTACGCATCTCCATGTCGGCGATCTTGAACTGGATGGCCTGGTAGGAGCCGATGTTGGCGCCGAACGCCTGCCGGTCGGCGGCGTACTTGATCGACTCGTCGACGCAGGCCTGTGCCAGGCCGACCGCCAGGGCGGCGATCGCGATGCGGCCCTCGTCGAGGATCGACAGGAAGTTGGGGTAGCCGCGGCCCCGCTCGCCGAGCAGATTCTGCTCGGGCACCCTCACGTCGGCGAAGGACAGCTCGCGGGTGTCGGAGGCGTGCCAGCCGACCTTGGAGTACTTCTTCGACGCCGAGAATCCCGGCGCCGGCACCGGCACGAGGATCGAGCTGATCTCCTTGCGCCCGTCGGTGCCCTGCGCCGTGACCGCCGTGACGGTCACCAGGCGGGTGATATCGGTGCCCCCGTTGGTGATGAACGCCTTGGTCCCGTTGATCACCCACTCGCCGTCCTCGATCCGGGCGGTGGTACGGGTCGCACCGGCGTCCGAGCCGCCGCCCGGCTCGGTCAGCCCGAAGGCGCCCACCGCCGCGCCCGAGCACAGCTGCGGGAGCCAAAGCTGTCGCTGCTCCTCGCTGCCGAACCGGTAGACCGGCATGGCGCCGAGGGAGACACCGGCCTCCAGGGTGATGGCGACGCTGGAGTCGGCGCGGGCCAACTCCTCGAGGGCGAGGCAGAGGGTGAAGTAGTCGCCGCCCATGCCGCCGTACTTCTCGGGGAACGGCAGGCCGAACAGTCCCATACCGGCCATGCCGGCCACCACGTCGTAGGGGAAGTCGCCGCTCTCGTCATAGGCGTGGGCCTTGGGCGCGACGACGCCGCGGGCGAAGTCCTCGACCGTCTTGCGGAAGGTCTCCTGATCCTCGGTGAGCTGGTAGTCGACCACGGTGCCATCCCGGTGCGCGGAGGGGGTACGGACTTCGATCGTCGCACGGCCGACCCCTATTCTCGGCGGGTGCACCTCACCTCGTTCATCCGCTACCAGTTCCGGGTGTTTGCCGCCGAGTTGACCAAGTTCGGTCTGATCGGCCTGATCAACACGGCTCTCGACTTCGGAATCTTCAACCTCCTGCATTTCGCGCTCGACGTCGGACCACTGAGCTCCAAATGTGTGTCGACGGTCATCGCGGCGACCAGTTCGTACTTCATGAACCGGCACTGGACCTTCCGGCAGCGGGCCCGCTCGGGGATGCGCCGGGAGTACACCCTGTTCTTCCTGCTCAACCTCGTGGGCCTGATCATCGCCCTCGTCTGCATCGGCCTGACCAAGTACGGTTTCGGCAAGGACAGCATCGTGGCGATCAACGCCGCCAACGTGGCCGGTCTTGTAATCGGCACGGTGTTCCGGTTCTGGTCCTATCGCCGCTGGGTCTTCCTCGCCGACGGCCACCTCGCCGTCGAGGAGCGACCCGAAGATGAGGAGGAGCCCATCGTGGTGTCTCCCAGCTTATGAATGACGAGCTTATGAGTACCGAACGGATGAGCGATGGTGCGGGGCTGCCGAACTCCTCGCGTTCTCGGAGAAGGCCCGCAGCACCGGCGACTACCAGGAAGGAGCGGCCTACGCCCGGCAGGCCGCCGAAGCCGCCGAGGCGGACGGCGACGAGCTGCTCCAGGCAACGGCCCTGCGGTTGCTGGCCGACCAGCTGGCTGCGCTGGGCGACTGCGAGGCGGCAGCGCGGTCCGCGGAACGGTCGGTGGCTCTACTGGACGCCCTCGGCGACGAGGCCGGCGTCTGCGAGTCGCTGACCACACAGGCGCACGCCTACACCGAGCTGGGCCTGCCGGACGAGGCGCTGGCCTCCCTGGGAACCTGCCTGGACATCGCCCAGCGCCTCGACAACGACTCGTTGCTGTGCTGGACGTCGAACCGCATCGGCAATGTGCACAGCGACCTGCACGACCACGCCCAGGCCAAGCAGTTCCTGCGCCACGCGCGAGAGCTGGCCCGCACGGCCGACCTCGGTGCGGAGCGGAGTTCTGCGCCCTGAACAACCTCACCCACAACACCGTCGAGTACGTCAAGCAACTACGTGACCGCTCCGACGAAGCCAAGGCCGAGGATGAGATGAGGGAGGGGCTCGAGTCCGGCGCAGCGGCGGTCGCGCTGGCCCGGGCCGGGGCGAACCCGTTCCGCGAGAGCATCGCGCTGACCAGCTACGCGATGCTGCTCGGGTTGTCCGGAGATTTCGACCAGGCCTTCGCGCTGCTGAATCGGGTGGACGAGCTCTGTCAACGGCACAACTATCGGTCGCTGCGCTCGGAGGTGCTGCGGAACGTCGCCGAGCTTCGACTCCGTCGCGGTGACCTGCCGGACGCGATCGGCCGCTTCACCGAGCTCCTCGACATCGCAGGGACCGGCGAGCCGCAATTGGCCCGCGATCTGCACCTGCTGCTGTCGGTCGCGTACGAGCAGAACCATGACTTCGAAAATGCGCTCCGGCACTCCCGGGAGCATCACCGCAGCGACCAGCTCCTCCAGTCGCAGCAGGCCGCCACCCGCGCCCGCGTCCTGACCCACCGGTTCGAGCTCTACAACGCCCAGCTCGAGGCCGACAAGGCCCGGGTCGAGGCGGCGCTGGAGCGACTGCGCAGCGCGAAACTCGAAGCCGAGAAGCAGCTCCCGCAAGTCCGGACGATCGAGCTCGGTCGGTATGCACAGGAAGATCCGCTGACCGGGCTGTCGAACCGGCGGCACATGGATGACCAGCTACCGGGCATCCTGGCCGCGGCCAGGTACAGCCGGCGGCCGCTGTGCGTCGCGGTCGGCGACGTGGACCGGTTCAAGGGCGTCAACGACGAGTTCGGCCACCCCACCGGCGACCTCGTCCTCAAACGCCTCGGCGGGATCCTTCGAGGTGGCTGCCGGCCCGAGGACCTGGTCGCCCGGATAGGTGGCGACGAGTTCTTCCTGGCGCTGATCGACGTCGGCCTCGAAGCGGCCCATTCGACGTGTGAGCGGCTGCGGGCGGCGGTGCAGGGCTACGACTGGAACACGATCAAGCCCGGCCTGGGTGTCACCATCAGCTTCGGGGTTGTCCAACTGTGCGACGATCCCGATGCTCTCGCGCTCCTTAGCCGAGCCGACGGCAGGCTGTACGACGCCAAGCGCAACGGCCGCAACCGGGTCGAGCCCGGCATCGACATCTCGGCAGGGAGGCCAGTCATGCCGGAGTAACGCCGGGCCGGCTCATACCGGTGTGACGCCGTGCCGGCGATGAGAGAAGGACCGGTCCTTGCCGCGGCTGGCCGCGAAGCGCCGGATCAGCTCGCCCCGCAGATCCTCCGGCTCGATGACGGCATCGACCACCAACTCACTCGCGAGGTGCACGACGTCGATGTCCTCCTCGTACTCCGCCTTCAGCCGGGCCACGTATTCGGCCCGCGCCTCGGGTGTGGGCAGCGCCGCGATCTTGTTGGCGTACACCGCGTTGATGGCGGCATCGGCGCCCATGACGGCGATCTTGGCGGTGGGCAGCGCGATGGTGGCCTCCGGCTCGAAGGCCGGCCCGGCCATCGCGTACAGCCCCGCGCCATAGGCCTTTCGTACGACCACGCAGATCTTGGGCACGGTCGCCTCGGAGACCGCCGTGATCATCTTGGCGCCGTGCCGGATGATGCCCTGCCGCTCGACCGCCGTGCCGACCATGAATCCGGGCACGTCGGCGAGGAAGAGCAGCGGCACGTTGAAGGCGTCGCAGATCTGGAGAAACCGGGTGGCCTTGTCGGCGCTGTCGACGAAGAGCACGCCGCCCTTGAACATCGGGTTGTTGGCGACGACGCCGATGACCTCGCCGTCGAGGCGGGCGAAGCCGGTCACCAACTCCTTGGCCCACAGCGCCTGGATCTCCAGCAGGGACCCCTCGTCGACCAGGCCCGTGAGGTAGCGGCGCATGTCGAAGGCCTGCCGCTCGGACTCGGGTACGAGAGCGCGCAGGTCGACGGCCGCCGCCTCGCGCGCCGCCACGGCGGGTGGCGCGCCGCGGTAGTTGCTCGGCAGGTACGACAGGTAGGCGCGGGCGGTCCGCAGCGCCTCGGGCTCGGTCTGCACCAGGAAGTGCCCGACGCCCGAGACCGAGCAGTGCATCCGGGCACCGCCCATCTCCTCCAAGGTGGTCTTCTCCTTGACCACCATCTCCACCATCCGCGGGCTGCCGAGGTACATCGACGCGTTGCCCTCGACCATGATCACGACGTCGCAGAAGGCCGGGATGTAGGCGCCACCGGCCGCCGACGGTCCAAAGAGGACACACACCTGCGGGATGGAGCCGGACGCGCGTACCTGCGTGTGGAAGATCCGGCCGGCCCCGCGCCGGCCGGGGAACATCGCCACCTGGTCGGTGATGCGGGCACCCGCCGAGTCGACCAGCCAGACCATCGGCACTCCGGTCCGATAGGCCACCTCGATGATGCGGATGATCTTCTCGACCGTGCGGGCACCCCAGGAGCCCGCCTTGACCGTCGAGTCGTTGGCCATCAGGCAGACCGCACGACCGTCGATCCTCGCCGTGCCCGTGACCACCCCGTCGGCGGGCAGGTCGCCGGCCAGAGCATTGGCGAGCACGCCGTCCTCGACGAACGACCCCTTGTCGACCAGCAGCGCGATGCGCTCGCGGGCGAACAGCTTGCCCTTGGCGGCATTCGCCTCGTGGTACTTCGCCGCACCGCCCCTTTCGGCGGTGGCCCGCAACTCGGCGATGACAGGGCGGTCGGCATCATCGGTCACGTCTGGCAGCGTAACCGGCGGTCCTTCGGCCCTACAGTTGCGCGCATGACGCTGGCGTTCGAGGACCTGCATCCCGGGCGGAGCTACGACCTCGGCACGATCGTCGTCGACGAGGCGGAGATGCTCGACTTCGCGCGCAGGTACGACCCGCAGCCCTTCCACATCGACCGCGAGGCGGCCCTGCGGTCACCCTTCGGCGGTCTCGTCGCCAGCGGCTGGTTCACCATCGCGCTCTTCATGCGGCTCTACGTCGAGGGGATGCTGTCGGACTCGACCAGCCAAGGGTCGCCCGGCGGTGAGGAGTTCCGCTGGCTGTCGCCGGTGCGGCCGGGCGACGTTCTGGCCGGCTGGATCACCGTCGAGGACGCCCGCGCCTCCCAGACCCGGCCTGACCGGGGTACGGCCTTGATGCGCGGTCAGTTGGTACGTGACGGATCGCCTGTGCTGACCGTCGCCTTCCGGGGGCTGTTCGGCCGGCGGGTCAGCCTGTGATGGCGACGGCGACCAGCGCCCGCAGCGTCGTCGCGAGGCCGTCGACCGGAGCGCCCAGCTCGTCGGTGTAGATCTGCACCAGCCAGCCGCCCTCGGCGTTGGTTCCGCCGGCCGCCAGCAGCGAGTTGTACTGGCTGTTGGCGAGCAGGGTGCCGGGTGCCGGGAGCACGCCGGAGCCGTCACGCACATCGAGGAAGCTCCCGCCGGTGATCGCCGCGGCGCTGTCCGGGTGGTCGTCGAGACTCACCTGGGCTCCAACGGTGCCCCGCCAGTCGCCGGGCCGCTCCCAGCTGCCACGGAAGGCCGAGGCGGAGCAGGTGGTCAGGGTCGACGACCCAGGCGCGGCGAGCGACACGCACCAGCCGGCGGCGTCGAGCAGGGCCGCGCTGCGTTCGGCGGCCATCTCCAAGCGCGCGAGGGTCGGCGCGCCGCGGACCTCGTCCAGCGCGCGCAGCACCATGTCGAGCATCCGGCCGGGTTCGACCCGCCGGGCCCGCAGGCCGCGCCGCTCGCCGGGGTCGCGCAGTGGTGAGAGGTGCGCCGGCAGGGCGTCCCGGCCGGCCACCACCGGCTGGGTGGCGTGGCTGCGCTTGGCGTGGTACTGCGCCGCGTCAGCCAGCCGGAGCAGGGTGGAAGACGATTCGACAGGCAACTCACCGTCGGTGCCCGCGACACCGCAGGACACCTGCGCCTCGCCGGACAGCCGGGCGGTGAGCTCGCAGATCCGGCGGCCGACCTCGAGCGCGGCGTCGAGGCCGTGCCCTTCCAGGACGATGCAGAACTCGTCGCCCCCGAGGCGAGCCGCGAGACCGCCGTCGATCAAGGTGCTGGCCAGTCGGAGAGCCTCGGCGATGTCCATCAGGAGGACATCGCCGGCGTCGTGGCCCATCTCGTCGTTCACCCGCTTGAGACCGTTGACGTCGCACACCACGAGCGACACCGGCAGCCCCTCGCTGCGGTGTCGGTGCAGGGCGCGGTCGAGTCGCTCGTCGGCGGCCCGGCGGTTGGCCAGCCCGGTGAGCGAGTCTTCGTAGGCCAGCCGGGCCACCTTGGCGAGGTACTCCGCTTGCGCAAAGCTCGCACCCAGTCGACGGGAGATGGCGCTGGCGAGGTTCAAATCGTCGTCGTCGAAGGGTCGCTGCGAGTCGTCGCGCGAGGCCCACAGGATGCCCCAGCTTTGATCGTCGACGATGATCGGTACTTCGAGGCTCGAGGACTTCCCAAGGGCGCGGAGCAGGGCGGCCTCGATCGGGTCGGCGTCGGTCCGATGCGCGTTGGTGACGAAGCCGACGTCCTCACCGGAGAAGAGCGAGTCACCATGGGGATACTCGCTCATGGCGTAGGTGTCGTTCTGCGGCCAGCGCACCTCGCCAGGCCCGAGCCGGCCGACGTTGACCAGCATCCGCAACGTGCCGCTCTTGTGCAGCGCCCGCCCCACCGACAGCGACGCGGCGTCGAGCGCCTGCCGGGCCGCCTCCGCGGTCACCTCGATCACCTCGGACGTCGTATCGGAGAAAGCGCTGACCTCGGTCAGATCGTCGATCATGCGGAGCAGGGCGCGCGGGGCCGGCGCGTGACGAAGATCCGGCTTGGCCATGCCCTGTCTACCAGCCCTTTCTACGGAAGCGACGCGGACCCAAGCCGCGCCTGCACAGGCGGCGTTTTCCTCCCACGGCTCCAGATTGACGAGGGTACCGGATTGTTGCCGATTCGCTACAGAGAGCTTTGTCTTCCTTGCAACTCCGTTGGCGTCAGCCGGGTGCGAGGCCCGGCCCGCAGCACCTGACTGGGCAGCACGCGGCCGACGAGGCCCTCGGCGACGCGGGCCACGTCGATCATCCGCTGGAGGTCAATTCCGGTGGACACGCCCATGTCCTCGACCATGTGCACCAGGTCTTCGGTGCAGACGTTGCCGGTCGCTCCCGGTGCGTACGGGCAGCCGCCGAGCCCGCCGACGCTGGCGTCGAAGTCGACGACGCCGAGTTGCAGCGCCGCGAGCACATTGGCCAGGCCGGTGCCGCGGGTGTTGTGGAAGTGCAGGTTGAGCGAAGAGTCGGGCAGCGCATCGCGGGTCGCCCCGATCAGGGTCGTGACGCGGGTCGGGGTAGCCATGCCGGTCGTGTCGCCATAGGAAAGGGCGTCGGCCCCGTCGGCGATCGCGCGCCGCGCCACCGCGACCACCCGCTCGACGGGCACATCACCTTCGTACGGACAACCCCACGCGGTCGACACGATGACCTGGCAGGTGCCGCCCGCGTCGTGCACCGTCTGGAGGATCGCCGAGATGTCGTCGAGTGACTCCTCGGTCGACCGGTTCACATTCTTGCGGTTGTGCGTGTCCGAGGCCGACACGACGACCTCGATCTCGGCGAAGCCGGCGGCAAGAGCGCGTTCGGCACCGCGGCGGTTCGGTACGAGTGCCGAGTAGCGGATCCCGTCGGCGCGGCGGACCCGCCGCCAGACCTCGTCGGCATCGGCCATCTGCGGGATGGCCCGCGGGTGAACGAAGGACACCGCCTCGATGCGGCGCACGCCGGTGTCGGAGAGCGCGTCGATGAGGGCGACCTTCGCGCTGGTCGGCACGGGCTCCTCGTTCTGCAGCCCGTCGCGGGGCCCGACCTCGCGCAGCGAGATCGCGGTCGGCAGATCGGTCACGTGTTCGAGGTTACCGCCGCCCTCGGGGCCAGTCGGCCGCGAGCACTGACATGCGCCGGCAGGCCTGGGTGGTCGTCTCGGCCGGATCCGCGCTGGCACCGGCGGCCAGCCCGATCAGGTACGCGGTGAGCGGCGCGGCCGGTCTCGCGACGCCGTGCGCGACGTCGCGCGTCATGTCGAGCACCAGATCGCGGTCGACCCTGGATTCGATGCCGAGCTCCGCACAGACCGCGGCGGTCCACTCGTCCAGGATGTTCACATCCACTCCCTCGCTCGGCGCAGGTCCTCGTCGGTATCGCAGTCCAGCCACGGCGGGGGCCGCCCGGCCGGTGCCGCGCCCCCCACCCGGGCGACGGTGGCCCCCTCGAAGAGCAGGCGAACCGGCTGGCCGGCCGGATCGCCGATCGCAGCGACCCGCTCGCGCAGCCGCTGCGTGCGCCACGCCGCGACGAGCAGCTGATCACGGTCGCCGTCATCGACCAGCATGGCCGCGTCGACCGCCGATGCACCGAGCGCGGCCAGCAGGCTGTCCACTATCGCGGGGGTCACGAACGGGAGGTCAGCGGCGAGTACGACGACCGCGGGCATGTCGACCCGGGCCAGGCCGGCGGCCAGACCCGCCACCGGACCGCCACCGGGCGGGTCCTCGCAGGTGAGCACGTCCACGCCCGGCCGGCTGGCACCGCCGACCACGATGCGTCGCTGGGCTCCCGCGACGGCGGCGAGGACCCGCTCCAGGAGGGTCTGTCCGCCGACAATCAGCCCGGTCTTGTCGATCCCGCCGAACCGGGTCGCCCGGCCACCGGCCAGCAGCACCGCGTCGTAACGCATCAGCGGACCAGCCGGCGGCTGTCCGGCAGCCGCTGCGTGCGGCCCTGCGCATCGAGGGACTCCAGCAGCGGAACCGCCACCCGGCGGGTGGTACGCAGGGCCTCCCGCGCCTCGCTGACGGTGAAGGGTTGCGGCATCCGGGCGAGTACGTCGGTGACCTCGGCGAGGGCGGCCGGCAGCAGGTAGACGCCCTCTGCGACCTTGGCCAGGGCACCGGCCCGCACCGCGGCGGCCAGCTCGCGCGAGCCCAGGCCGAGCGCGGCCAGGCGGGCCGCTGCCGGCGCGGCGTAGGGCTCCGTCGTGAGCTCCTCGCGCAGGGCCGCGACCGCCCGGGCTACCGGCTCCGGCAGCGCCGGGCCTCCCTCGCTGATCCGCCCGTCAGCCAGCGCGAGCGGTGGCTCGACCAGCGCGACCACGAGGCCGGTGGCGGGCAGGTCGAGCCGCTGGCGGGCCACCTCGATCGGCAGACCGTGCTCCAGGGGAGAGGTGACCCGGTGCTCGGCGACCAGCCGGGCCAGGCGCTCGCGCAGGGCCGACCAGGAGGCCGGCTCGACCAGCCAGTCCCCCGCGACCGGCAACACCGGGGGCTGGGCACCCATCGCGGTCAGGTCGCGCGTGCGGATGATCAGGCGGCGCTGCAGTTCGGCCGCGCCGTCGGGGTGTTCGGGCATCGTGGCCAGCTCGGCGGCCCGCGCCGCTGCCGCACCACGACGGCGCCACAGCGGCGGCGGGCGGACGTCGAGCACCATACCGGCGGCGATGCTGTGTTTGCGGGGATCGCTGTGCCCGCCTGGATCGCGGTGCCCGCCTGGATCACGGTGCCTGCCTGGATCGCGCAACAGCCCCCGGTCGCCGATGCGCACCGGCAACGGCTCACTCAGGGTCAGCCGCGCGGCGTCCGGCCCCAGCGCGCGTACCCGCGCGGGAACCTGCGCCGAGCCCAGGTGCAGCGCGCACTGCCCAGGTGCGGCGCCGCGCAGGCGCACGTCGATCACTGTCGCGGTCAGCCAGCGCCCCGGAGTGACCAGCGACTGGCCGCGATGCAGGTCGGCCAGGGGCACGCCACGCAGGTTCACCGCCACCCTCGACACCCCCGCCGCCTCCTGCACCGGCGTACCCAGCGACTGCAGGCCACGCACCCGCACCGGGCGCATCCCAGGGGCGAGCAGCAACTCGTCGCAGACCCGGAGCCGGCCGGCGCCGAGCGTCCCGGTCACCACGGTGCCGGCGCCGCGGATGGTGAAGGCCCGGTCGATCCAGAACCTGACATCGGCATTCGGATCCGGGATGGGCATCCTCGCCACGAGCCGTCCCAGCGCCGAGCGAAGGTCGTCGAGCCCCGCTCCGGTGAGGCCGCTGACGGTCACCGCGGGGACCTGGCCGAGCGTGGTGGCGGCGATCTGCCCGGTGGCCCTGGCCAGTGCTTCGGCCGGGTCGGCGAGATCGCATCGGGTGACCACGAGCAGACCGTGGCGTACGCCGAGGGCGTCCAGCGCCTCGAGATGCTCCGCCGACTGCGGCATCCACCCCTCGTCCGCGGCCACCACGAACATCACCGCCGGCACGGGGCCGACCCCGGCCAGCATGTTCGGCACGAAGCGCTCGTGGCCGGGCACGTCGACGAAGGCGAGGTCCTTCCCGCACGGCAGCCGGGTCCACGCGAAGCCGAGGTCGATCGTCATGCCCCGCCGCCGCTCCTCCGCCCAGCGGTCGGGTTCCATCCCGGTCAGCGCGCGGATCAGCGTGGACTTACCGTGGTCCACGTGCCCGGCCGTCGCCACGACGTGCACAGCTAGATCCGCACTGCCAGCACGGCGTCGCGCAGGTCGTCGTCGGCCTCAGCCGGTACGGCCCGCAGGTCAAGCAGGCAGCGGCCCCGCTCCACGCGGCCGGCCACCGCTGGCCGGCCCTGCCGCAACGGCGCGGCGTAGTCCTCGGGCAGGCTCACCGCGGCGCTGGCCAGCCGGACACCGGGCGCGCCGCCACCGCCTATCGCGGCATCGGTGTCGACGGCGTGGGCATCCACGCCGTGGCCGGCGATCTGCTTGGCCAGGGCGTCGGCCCGACTGCGCAGGTGTTCGACCGGCTCCCGCAAGGCGGTGGCGGTCGGGGTGACCGGCCCGGCGAGGGTCGCCTCGAGCGCGGCGAGGGTGAGCTTGTCCACCCGCAGCGCCCGGGCCAGCGGATGCCGGCGCAGCGCATCGATGATGTCCGCGCGGCCGAGCAGAAGGCCCGCTTGGGGGCCGCCGAGCAGCTTGTCGCCGCTGGCCGTCACCAGCGCGGCGCCGGCTCGCAGCGCGGTCGCGGCGTCCGGCTCGTCGGGGAGCACCGGATGCGGGCTGAGCAGCCCGGACCCGATGTCGGCGACCACCGGCACGCCCAGGGCGGTCAGGGCGGCGAGGCCAACAGCCGACGTGAAGCCCGCGACGACGAAATTCGACGGATGGACCTTGAGCACGAACCCGGTCTCGGGCCCGACCGCGCCGGCGTAGTCGGCCAGCACCGTCCGGTTCGTCGTACCGACCTCGCGCAGCCGGGCACCGGTCGAGACGAGCAGGTCAGGGATCCGGAAGCCGTCGCCGATCTCGACCATCTCGCCGCGGGACACCACGATCTCCCGGCCGGCCGCCAGCACCGTCGCCGCCAGCACCAGCGCCGCCGCGCCGTTGTTCACCACGTGCACCGCCGCGGCATCCGGGACGGCCGCGGCCAGCGCCGCGAGCGCCGTCCGGCCCCGGCGGGCGCGCGAGCCGGGTGCCCAGGTCGTACTCGACGTCGGTTGTGCCCGCTGCCGCGGCGAGCGCATCGACGGCCGCCGCCGACAGCGGCGCCCGGCCGAGATTGGTGTGCAACAGGACGCCGGTGGCATTGAGGACCGGCCCGAGCCGGGCCGCCTGCGCGGGCAGCGAGTCCAGAACCTCGGCCACCACCCGGTCGGGCGGCAGCGCTCCGGTCCGGACCCGGGCCTGGGCGCGGCGCACCGCTGCCGTCACCAGGGCACGCCCGAGGCGTGCCCGCGCGTCGGCCAGCCGCGGGTCGGCCAGCACGGCATCGGTACGCGGCACCTGCCGCCTACGGTCCTCCACGCTGGCAGGCTACGGCCGGGGTCAGTCCGGCGTCTCGCGCCGGTGCAGGTCGGCCAGCTGACCCAGCGACTCAGCGTCGAGGGCTTCCCGGCTGGTGGTGGCGACGGTGCACTTGGTGACGGCGCGCAGGGTGGCGGTGCGCCGCCTGCCTTCCAGGGCGGCCCGTTCGCCGAGCAGCGCGCCGGGCCCGATCTCCGCCAGGGGCTTGCCGTCCACCTCGGCCCGAAGCACGCCGTCGAGCAGGAGGTAGAGCTCGTCACCGACCTCGCCCTGCTCGGTGAGCAGGTCACCGGGCTTGAGCCGGTTGATGGTGACCTTGGCGCCGCTCTGCATGACCTGGGCCGAGAGCTGCCGCTCCAGCGCCGACTCCACCTCGCTCACGACGGCCGGCGAGTCCTCGTCGCCCCAGGGCGTGTGTCGGCCGAAGGCCTTGGTGCTCCAGTTGCGATAGTCGATGACGGCGGACTTGCTGTGCAGCACGCCCTTCTCGTCGTACACCCAGTGCCTGGGGAAGGGGCTCGCCCCGACCAGCTCGAACTCCGCGGATCCATCGGCGTGCATGGTCAGGCCGAGTGTGGTCCACGCCAGCGGCGCCGCCAGCTGGACGAAGGGCGGATGGCTGACCCGCCGGGGCGCCGGCAGGGCCGTGCGGCCGCCCGCGGTCTGCTCGAAGCGGACGGCGTCGCGGCCCAGGCTCTTCGCGCTGACGCGGGTCGGCAACGGTACGGCGGTGAAGCTCAGCGCCTTGCCGACGACCTGCAAGGTCGTCGCACCGATGTAGCCACGGCCGGTCAGGCCGTGGTCGACGATTGTGCCGTCCTGCACCTCGACCCAGGCGGCCAGCTGGTTGGCGCAGCGACAACCGTCGGCGTCGATGAACGCCTCGACGTCGTCGATGGTGTCCGGCGGGGGTCGATCGTAGTGCGCAACGCCCACCTCGAACGGCATCCTGAGCGCCGCACCCGTCACCGCTTCGCTGGGGATCCATGACACGGACGTGACCGAACTGGAGAAGCGCATCGCAGCCTCCTGGACATCCTGGCCCCGTCTCGCCGCATTGTCGCTCCCAGCGGCCGACCTTTGCAGCCAAACGGCGCACAGAGCCGATATCCGCGACCCATACTCGGGAACATGGACCCGCTTCCGACCGGGACCTTGACGCTGCTGTTCAGCGATATCGAGGGCTCGACGGCCCTGCTGAACCGCTTGGGGGAACGCTACGGCGAGGCGCTTTCAGCTCAGCGACGCATCCTGCGCGCGGTCTTCGCCGAGCACGGCGGCATCGAGATGGGCACCGAAGGCGACAGCTTCTTCGTGGTTTTTCCCGCGGCGCCCGAGGCCCTGAGCGCGTGCGTCGAGGCACAGCGGAACCTCGCCACCGGCGATTGGCCGGACGGGGTCGAGGTCCGGGTCCGGATGGGTCTGCATACCGGGGAGCCACGCCGACACGAGGACGGTTACGTCGGCATCGACGTGCACCGGGCCGCTCGCATCGCCGCCACGGCTCACGGCGGCCAAGTCGTCGTGTCCGAGCCCACGTATCAGCTACTCGCCGTCAGCCCACCGGCCGGGGTCGGCATGCGCGATCTGGGCTGGCACCGGCTCAAGGACATCGAGCAGCCCGAGCACATCTTCCAGGTGACCGGCCCCGGTCTGCGCGAACGGTTTCCTCCACTGAAGAGCGTCGGGGCGCAGTCGAGCCTGCCGACGCCGGCCACACCGCTCGTCGGCCGCGACAGCGAACTGGCCGAACTTCGCGACAGTGTGCTGCGACCCGGCGTGCGGCTCCTCACGCTCACCGGCCCGGGCGGGGTGGGCAAGACCCGCCTCGGAATCGCTCTCGCGGCCGCCCTGAAGGACACCTTCGAGCACGGTGTGTTCTTCGTACCACTGGCCACCGTCACCAATGCCGACGCCATGTGGAAAGCGGTGGCGGACACCGTCGAAGCGAGCTCCGACCGGCCGGCGCAGGACGCCGTATCGGAGCACCTGGCCGCGCGCAAGGCCCTGCTCGTGCTCGACAATCTCGAACAGTCGGCCGAGGCCCCTGATGTCATCGGCCGATTGCTGGCCGCGGCGCCGCGCATCGTGGTCGTGGCCACCTCCCGCCGGCCGATGCATCTTCAGGGTGAGGAGGAGTATCCCGTGCCGCCGCTGGCGGCGCCGAGCGGCAGCGCCCCTGAGGAGGTGGCGGCGTCCCCGGCGGGCACCCTCTTCGTCCAGCAGGCCGCTCTGGTGCGCCACGGCTTCCAGGTGACGCCGGACAACGCACCGGCGATCGCGGCCATCTGCCGGCGGCTGGACGGCCTGCCGCTGGCAATCGAACTCGCTGCGGCCCGGGCCAAACTCCTCCCGCCCAAGGCGCTCCTCGCTCGCCTGGACGACAGCCTCGACCTGGCGGCTAACGATCTCGGGCGGCCCGGCCGGCAGCAGACGCTGCGCGCCACCATCGCCTGGAGCCACGATCTGCTGACACCGGAGCAGGGACGCGTCTTCCGGCGGCTCGGGGTGTTCGAGGGAGGCTGCGATCTCGACGCGGTAGCGGCAGTCGCCGGCCACCCCGATGAGCCGGCGCTCGACCCGCTGCGGGCCGTTTCGGAACTGCTGGATCTGAGCCTGGTCAGCGTCACCGAGAGTGCGGACGGGGAGCCGCGGGTCGGCATGTTGCAGACGATCAGGGAGTACGCCGTCGAGGAACTCGCCCGCGCAGGAGAGACGGAGACGGCCAAGCGCCGGCACGCGGACTACTGCGCCGACTTCGCCGAGCGGGCCGACGCCCAACTGCGAGGACTTTCCCAGCTGACCTGGCTGGACCGACTCGAGAGTGAGAATGACAATCTGCGGGCCGCGCTCGCGTGGTCGCTCTCCCCGAATTCGACCGGTGGGGAGGCCCAGGCACGTACCGCCCTGGGGCTTCGGCTGGTCAACGCGCTGAGCTGGTTCTGGTACGGACACGGCCACGCCGCGGACGGTCGGCGCTGGCTGGAACGGGCCATCGATCTGGCATCCGATGCAGACGGGCCGGAGCTGGTTCGGGCCGTGCACGGGCTCGGAGTGCTGCTCCTGCAGCAAGGTGAGCCCGAACGTGCTCGCGCGGCCCTCCAACAGAACCTGGCCGGGTGGCGCCGGCTCGGTGATCGCACCGGCCTGGCCAAGGGGCTGAACAGCCTCGGCGTGACCTATCGGATGTTGAAGAGGTTCGACCTGGCTCGGGACGCGCTCGAGGAAAGCGTCGCACTCGCCCGCGAGATAGCCGACCAAGGGCGGCTCAGCATCGCCCTGTCGAATCTGGGCATCGTCGAGGTGGACAGCGGCGATCCGAAGCGGGCCATGTCCGTCCTGCGGGAGTCGCTCGCCATCGACAGGCGGCTCGGCAACGCCTGGGCGGTCGCCACGGTTCAGTGCAACCTCGCCAGTGCGATGATCCGCGCCGGCCGGGCGGCCGACGCGCGGCCGCTGTTGTGCTCCGTGGTCGATGAGGTCGTCGGCTACGGCGATATCGAGCTCACGGCGGACATCCTGGAGCGGTTCGCGACGGCCGCCGCGGACTTGGGCGCTGAGTCGAAGGCCGCGCAGTTGGCCGCCGCCGCCGAACGCCTTCGGCGCGAGGCCGGCATCCCGCTGGCCGCGCCGGACGCCGACATCCTGGAGCGGTCCTTGGGTCCCGCCCGGGACGGGATCGGTAACGAGGCGTGGGAGCACGCCTGGGCCCTCGGCCTGGCGCTCGACGAGCCCGGCGCGGTTGACCTCGCCAAGCAGCCACTGGGCTAAAGCGGAGGCGGACGGGAATCGAACCCGCCAGGCCGAGATCCTCGGTCTCGTCGGTGTTGAAGACCGCGCCGCCCACCAGGACGGGTACGCCTCCGCGGGGCACTGTACCCAGGAGGCCTGCGCAGCGGGGCAGCACGGCTAGATCTGTACCTTGCCTGAATGACCACCAGCGACGGGATCCGGCTCACCCAGTACGGACACGGTGGCGGCTGTGCCTGCAAGATCCCGCCCGGTGAGCTGGAGGACATGGTGGCCGGCCTCTTCGGCTCGCTGCCACCGGCGGCTTCCTCCGGCGAATTGCTCGTCGGCCTTGACGACGGTGATGACGCCGCTGTGGTGCGGATCGACGGGGATACGGCGATCGTGGCCACCGCGGACTTCTTCTCACCCGTCGTCGACGACGCCTACGACTGGGGCCGGATCGCGGCGGCGAACGCGCTGTCCGACGTGTACGCCATGGGCGGGCGGCCGGTGGTCGCGGTCAACCTACTGGGATGGCCGCGCGGCATGCTCCCGATGGAGCTTGCCGGCGAGGTGCTCCGCGGCGGCCTGACCGTCGCCGCAGCCGCCGGGTGCCACGTGGCGGGCGGGCACAGCATCGACGATCCGGAGCCGAAGTACGGCATGGCCGTGACCGGGCTCGCGCATCCCGATCGACTGCTGCGCAACGACGCGGGCAGGGCCGGCCTTCCGCTCAGCCTGACCAAGCCGCTGGGGATCGGCGTGCTGAACAGCCGGCACAAGGCCACCGGCGAGGTCTTCGCCGAGGCGATCGAGGTGATGACGGCGCTGAACCGGGAGGCGGCAGAGGCCGCGCTGGCAGCCGGGATCACCTGCGCTACCGATGTAACCGGCTTCGGCCTGCTCGGCCACCTGCTCAAGCTGGCCAGGGCATCGGGGCTGACGGCCGTGGTGGACTCCACCGCCGTGCCCTGCCTCGCCGGCGCGCGGGAGGCGCTGCGCGATGGATACGTCAGCGGCGGGACCCGCCGCAACCTCGACTGGGTCCACCCGCATCTGACGTCGTCGGTCGACACCGACGAGTTGCTGCTGCTCGCCGACGCGCAGACCTCAGGCGGGCTGCTGGTCGCCGGCGAGATCCCGGGCGCACCGGTGATCGGCGAGCTGCGACCGCGCGGCGACCGGCCCCTCGTGGTGCGCTGACACCGCCGTCATGGGAGTGATCTTGGGCTTGGCCGCGGCGCTGGCCTACGGCGCCTCCGACTTCATCGCTGGCGTCCTGTCGCGGCGGTTCAACGTGCTGCAGGTGGCCTCGGTGGGCCAGGTCTGCGCGGGGGTGTGCACGCTGGCGGCGCTGCCGTTCACCTCTCCGGCCGCACCGGGCGCCGCCGCCGTGGCGTGGGGCGTGGTGGCCGGTGTGGGCGTCGCCGTCGGCTCGCTCGCGCTGTACCGCGGGCTGGCCACCGGCCAGATGGCCGTGGCCGGGCCGCTGAGCGGGGTGGGTGCGGCGGCACTGCCGGCGCTCGCCGCGTTCGTGCTCGGCGAGCGGCCGTCGTACCTCGCCGTCGCCGGCGTCGTGCTGGCGCTGCCGGCGGTGTGGCTAGTGTCCACAGTGGATCGGCCGGCGGGAGGTCAGCGACCGAAGCGGGCCGCGGCCGGAGTCCGCGACGGCCTGCTGGCCGGCGTCGGCTTCGGCGTGCTGTTCTTCGGGCTCGACCGCGCGGGCGACGCGGCCGGCCTGTGGCCGGTGGTCATCGCGCAGGGCACCTCAGCCCTGCTGCTGTGCGGCACCGCGCTGGCCCGGCGCACATCGCTGCGCTCCACCGCCCGGACCACCGCCGCGGCGGCCTCCGTGGGCCTGCTCGGCGGCACGGCGACGGTGCTGTTCTTCTTTGCCACGCACGCCGGGCTGCTCACCATCGCCGCCGTGCTGACCTCGTTGTACCCGGCGTTCACGGTGCTGCTGGCGCGGGTGGTGCTGGCCGAGAAGCTGGGCCGGATTCAGACGGTGGGCCTAGGTCTGGCCGCCGTCGCGGTCACTCTGATCGTGACGGGCTAGCGGCGGCTCTCAGCCGCCGAACAGCGGCAGGATGGACCGGATTGTCTGGAAGATGCCGTAGGCCAGCGGGATCCCGACGATCAGCCAGGACACCACCAGTCGCGGGGTCTGGGCCGCGGGCGGCCGGGCATCGGGTGTGATGGACGTCTGTGGGTTGGACACCGCCTACCTCCTTCCTTCGGTCTGTGCCGAGCGAGCCTCAGCGAAGGCGTCGCTGCGGTCGCGCTCGTGAAAGCGCTCGGCCACCGGCCGGATCAGCAGGTTGGCGATGAAACCGATCGCGAGGACGCCCACCATGGTGAACAGCGCCGTCCGGTAGTCCGCCGCGACCAGCTTTCCTGGCTTGCCTCGGGCGTCGAGAAAGCCGTTGATGATGAGTGGTCCGGCGACGCCGGCCGCCGACCAGGCGGTCAGGAGCCGGCCATGGATTGCGCCGACCTGGAAGGTGCCGAACAGATCGCGTAGGTACGCCGGGACGGTCGCGAACCCGCCGCCGTAGAAGGAGATGATGATGGCCGCAAGCAGCACGAACAGCGCCGTCGCGTTGCTGCCGATGGTCGCCAGCAGGGCGTAGAGCACCATGCCGACACCTAGGTAGACCATGTACATCGGCTTGCGGCCGATGTAGTCCGACGTGGTCGACCAGACGAACCGGCCGCTCATATTGAAGATCGACAGCAGCCCGACGAAGCCGGCCGCGGCCGTGGCGGCCACCGCGGACGTCGTGCCGCTGCGGAAGAAGTCCTGGATCATCGGGCTGGCCTGCTCCAGGATGCCGATGCCGGCGGTGACGTTGCAGAACAGCACCGTCCACAGCAGCCAGAACTGTGGGGTCTTGATCGCGTTGGCCGCGGACACGTTCGCCGTGGTGACCAGCGGCTTGGCGGCGACCCTGCTGACGTCGAAGCCGGCCGGGCTCCAGCCCGGGACGGGCACCCGGACGTTGAAGACGCCGAGCATCATGACGAGGAAGTAGACGATGCCCAGGGTGACGAACAGCTTTGCCACGGCGCTTCCGCCGGCCACCGAGGTGGCGACTGACGGGTCATAGCCGGCGTCGTAGAAGGACAGCAGCTGCCGGCTCAGGGGTGCGGCGATCAGCGCGCCACCACCGAAACCCATGATCGCCATGCCAGTGGCCAGTCCCGGCCGGTCCGGGAACCACTTGAGCAGCGTGGACACCGGGGAGATGTAGCCGATGCCCAGCCCGATGCCCCCGATGAAGCCGTAGCCGAGGTAGAGCAGCCACAGCTGGTTCGTGCTGATGCCCAGCGCCCCGATCAAGAAACCGGCGCCCCAGAAGCAGGCCGCGGTGAACATCGCCTTCCGAGGTCCCACTCGATCGACCCAGGTGCCCATCACCGCGGCGGACACCCCGAGCATCACGATCGCGATCGAGAAGATGATGCCGATGGCGGTCAGGCTCGTGTGGAAGTGTTGGACGAGGGGAATCTTGTAGACGCTGGTGGCGTAGGCCTGACCGATGCACAGGTGCACGGCCAGCGCCGCCGGCGGGATGAGCCACCGGCTGTAGCCGGGCTTGGCCACGGTGTGTTCGCGATCGAGGAAGGACAAGAGTGCCACGGCGTGCCTCCGTCTGCGGACGAACTGCCGCCGGAGACCCGCGGCGGCGCCTGGAGTCTACCCATTCCCGGTGCGTGAAGGAGAACGCGGCCGCGTTCTCCTTCTCGCTGTGTACTGTGGGGCGAGTCCGCCGATCGTCCTGAGTTGGAGCCTTTCTGGACACCCCAGCCGGTGCCGCAACCGGGTGAGCGTCGGCGAGCCGGTGGGTAGGCAACCACCACGATCCAACTATCACGAATCGTAGGGAGAGAGATGGCCAAGGTCGTTTGTGTCCTGTACGACGACGCTGTCCACGGGTACCCCCCCTCGTATGCACGCGACGACATCCCCCGACTGCAGCGCTACCCCGGCGGGCAGACCCTGCCGACCCCGCAAGATATTGACTTTGAGCCCGGCGAGCTGCTGGGCAGCGTGTCCGGGGAGCTTGGTCTGCGCCGGTTCCTGGAACAGCGCGGCCACACGCTGGTGGTGACATCGGACAAGGACAGCGCCGACTCGGTGATGGACCGCGAGCTCTCCGACGCCGAGGTCGTCATCTCCCAGCCGTTCTGGCCCGCCTACCTCACGGCGGAGCGCATCGCCAAGGCACCAAACCTGAAACTGTCGATCACGGCCGGAGTCGGCTCCGATCATGTGGATCTGCAGGCCGCGATCGACCGCGGGCTCACCGTGACCGAGGTGACCTATTGCAACAGCATCAGCGTGGCCGAACACGCCGTCATGCAGATCCTGGCGCTGGTGCGTAACTACATTCCTTCCCACCAGTGGATCTTGGACGGCGGCTGGAACATCGCCGACAGTGTGGAGCGCGCCTACGATGTCGAGGGCATGAACGTCGGTACCTTCGCCGCGGGGCGGATCGGCCTGGCGGTGCTACGACGAATGAAGCCGTTCGAGGTCAACCTGCACTACACGGACCGGCACCGGCTACCGGAAGACGTCGAGCGGGAACTGGAATTGACCTTCCACCCCGACGTTGAATCATTGGCTCGTTCCTGCGACGTGATCTCCATCCACGCGCCGTTGCACCCCGAAACCGAGGGCCTGTTCAACGAGGCCCTCATCGGGCAGATGAAACGTGGGTCCTACATCGTCAACACGGCTCGGGCCAAGATCTGTGACCGCGACGCCGTCGTACGGGCACTGGAGAGCGGACAGCTCGCGGGATACGCGGGCGATGTGTGGTTTCCGCAACCACCGGCGCGGGACCATCCCTGGCGGACGATGCCCCACCACGGCATGACCCCCCACACGTCGGGGTCGACGCTGTCGGCTCAGGCCCGCTACGCGGCCGGCACCCGCGAGATCCTGGAGTGCTGGTTCGACAACCGCCCGATTCGGGACGAGTACCTGATCGTTGACCAAGGACAGCTGGCCGGTGCCGGGGCGCACTCCTACAGTGTCGGCGGCGCCGCCGGCGGTTCCGAACAGGCAGCACGCCCCACGTCCTAACGGAAGTGTCCCTACCAGCCTTCGGAGGGCCTCGGCCCACCCGACCTGACGCTGATCGGCTTCCTGTGCGGAAAGACGATGAACATCTACGCTTCCGCTGACCGGGTTGAGCCTATAGACTAAGTCGGACTAAGTCTGGGGGTTGGTCGTGTCCGAGGGTTCGGCCCAGCAGGTGAACATGCACGAGGCCAAGACGCACCTGTCGCGGCTGGTTCAACGTGTTGAGAACGGCGAAGAATTTGTGATCAGCCGCGCGGGCCGCCCGGTGGCGCGTCTCGTTGGGCTGCCCAAGGCGTCGACTTCCCGGAGTCCGGGTGCGTGGCGGGGCCGCGTCGTCGTCGCCGATGACTTCGACATCCTCCCCGACGAGATACTCGACGCCTTCGACGGCATGCAGAGGTGAGGCTCCTGCTCGACGCCCATGTGCTGCTGTCGTGGTTGGCCGACGACGCGCAGCTACCGGACCAGATCCGCGCAGCGGTCGAAACCGAGCCCGACGTCTATGTGAGCGCCGCGACGGCCTGGGAGATCGCGGTCAAGCGAGCCCTTGGCAAGCTAGACGCTCCTGACGACCTGATCGGGCAACTGGATCAACAACGCTTCCGCCGGCTCCCGATCGAGTGGGAGCACGCGACCATCGCTGGTGCGTTGCCGCAGCATCACCGCGACCCGTTCGACCGCATGCTTGTCGCGCAGGCCCAGGTAGAGGACCTCGTGCTCGTAACGACGGATCCGCAGATCTCGGCGTACGATGTGCGGCTCCTCAGCGGCTAGCGGTCGCGCCGCTCGCTGTCGTCCTCGATCAGTTGATAGATCTGGCCCTGCACCCGCTCGACCCTCGGCACATCGTCGAGCACGACCTGGCCGCGCTCGCCCGCCGACTCAACGAGCAGGGTGCCGCAGCCGAGCAGCCGCTCCCAGAAGGAGTGCTCGAAGGAGACGTCGTTGACGCGCGACAGCGGGACGTCACGGCCGGAGCGCGACAGGATTCCCCGGCGGATGAGGACGCGGTGCGTCGTGACCACGAAGTGCGTCGTGCGCCACCGCAGGAACGGGAGCACGGTGAACACGATGACGATCAGCAGTGCCGCTCCGATGATCGCGTACCTCAACGGGGTGGAGTCGGTCCGCGCCGCGCCGAAGGCCGCCGCGCCCACTGCGACCAAGAAAACGAGGACAGGGAGCACCAGCACCTTCCAGTGCGGATGCAGCCGGAGCACGGTTTCCTCGTCCTGGGCAAGTACACGATCGGGGTAGGGCATTGGACCACCCTAGTCAGCGCAGGGCCCGCGCCAGGTCGGCCAGCAGGTCCTCCACGGACTCGATGCCGACCGACAGTCGGACCAGGTCTCCCGGCACCTCCAAGGGAGACCCCGCCACGCTCGCGTGTGTCATCCGGCCCGGATGCTCGATCAGCGACTCCACGCCGCCGAGGGATTCTGCCAGCGTGAAGACCCGCGTCCGGTTGCACACATCGAGCGACGCCGACTCGCCCTCGCGCATGCGGAACGACACCATCCCGCCGTACCCACGCATCTGCTTGGCCGCCAGCTCGTGGCCGGGATGCTCGGAGAGGCCGGGGTAGTAGACCTGGCCGACCCGCGGATGGCCGACCAGGAGGCCGGCGATCCGCTCGGCGTTGGCGCAGTGCCGGTCCATCCGTACTCCGAGTGTGCGGACTCCGCGCAACACCAGCCACGCGTCGAACGGGCCGCTCACCGCACCGGTGGAGTTCCGCAGGACGGCCATTCGGTCGCCGAGGTCCGCGTCGGACACCACGAGCGCGCCACCGATCACGTCGGAGTGCCCGCCGAGGTACTTGGTGGTGGAGTGCACGACGACATCGGCGCCGAGGGGCAGCGGCTGCTGCAGGTACGGCGAGGCGAAGGTGTTGTCGACCACGAGCAGCGATGCGGCCTCGTGGGCGATGGCGGCCAGACCGGCGATGTCGGCGATCCGCAGGTACGGATTGGTGGGTGTCTCGCACCAGATCGCGCGGGTCTCGGGACGGATGGCGGCCCGCACCGCGGCGAGGTCGGACAGAGGCGCGGGTGTGTAGGTCAGCCCCCATTGGCTCAACACGGTGGCGAACAGCCGATAGGTGCCGCCGTAGGCGTCGTCCGGAATGACGACATGATCGCCCGGTCGGCAGACCGTACGCAGCAGGCAATCCTCGGCCGCCATGCCGGAGGCGAAGGCCAGCCCGCGGCTGCCGGCCTCGAGCGCAGCCAGACACTCCTCGAGGGCGGTCCGGGTCGGGTTGGCGCTGCGGCTGTACTCGTATCCGCCGCGCAGCCCGCCCACCCCGTCCTGCTTGAAGGTCGAGGTCGCATAGATCGGCGGCACGACCGCACCGGTGGCCGGATCGGGCTCCTGCCCGGCGTGGATGGCCATTGTCTCGAACCCGTACCCGTCGCTGCTCATGCTCGCGAGGCTAATCGCTGCCGCATCCGATCGAGGACACGGGCCGAGACCGGGTCGTCGGCCAACCGCACCTGCGGCAGTCGCAGTCGTAGCCGAGCGCGTCGGAGCCCTCGCGCGGATCCGGCGGCCCGAACCCGTATTGCCGCCACCGGTCACTCCACCGGCGCCCACGACGCGTCGCCCAGCGGGTGAACCGCTCGAGCACCTCGTCGTCGGTGGGCAGAACGAGGTCCATAGCAGCCACCGGCACCGGCGCACCAAGCAGGGCCGCGGCACACAGCCCGGCCATCACGCACGGCGGGTCGCCGATCGCGGCCAGCAGTTCCAGCGGCCGGACCCGCAGTTGACCGAGCCGCTCGTCGAGGGAGAGCGCCGCCGCCGCATCTATGGCCCTGTCGACGTCGGCCCACAGGGGCTCGGTCTCGAGGCGCAGCTGCCGGCCCAGGCCGGCCAGGATGCGGCCGACCTGCTCGAGCCGGGGCACCCGGGTCCCGCGCTCGTAACCGGACAGGCTGCCTTGGCAAACGCCGCATCGGCGCGCCAACTCCTGCTGCGAGATCCCCGCGGCCTCACGCGCATCACGCAGGAGCCGACCTAACTGCCCAACGTCGGTGCCGGCCGTCATGGCTCAACATCGTCGCTTCCCAGGGCAACTGACGCGAGGTCCATTCTCGCGCCTGTGGATAATCCGGCTGGGCGGCAACACTCTTCGCGAGGCGGATCGCGCAGCGTAGTAATTACTACGCTCTGCAATGTGCGTGGGAGAGAGAAGCCCTGCGCAGATGACGAAAGTGTGACGAGGGCGCCGTGGCGGGAAGCAACGGAGCGGGCGCCCCGTTGTGGCAGCCAGGAGGTAACACCATGGGACTGTTCGGACTGAAGAAGAGCACCCTGCCGGCACCCGGCGAAGCCCTGAGCGGTCGCCCGAATCCGCTACCGATCCCCGAGCGGCACGCGGTGCTCGGCACGCCGCTGCGCGAGGTGCCCGAGGGCTTCGGAGTCGCGGTCTTCGGGATGGGATGCTTCTGGGGAGCGGAGCGCATCTTCTGGCAACTTCCCGGCGTCTACTCCACGGCCGTCGGCTACGCCGGCGGTTCGACGCCCAATCCGACGTACGAAGAGGTCTGCTCGGGGCGTACCGGGCACGCCGAGGCGGTCCGAGTGGTCTTCGACCCGGCCAAGGTCAGCTACCGCGACCTGCTCAAGGTGTTCTGGGAGTCGCACGACCCCACGCAGGGCATGCGGCAGGGCAACGACCGCGGCACGCAGTACCGTAGTGCCGTTTACACATCAGAGGAAGCGCAGGTCAGGGCGGTCGAGGAAACCCGGGCGGCGTTCGCGCCGAGTCTGAAGGCGGCCGGGTACGGCGAGATCAGCACCGAGATCGCACCGGCCGGGCCGTTCTACTTCGCCGAGGACTACCACCAGCAGTACCTGCACAAGGTGCCTGGCGGCTACTGCGGGATCGGCGGCACGGGCGTGTCCTGCCCGGTGGGTCTAGCGCGCGGCTAAGAAACCGAGCACGTCCTGTCGGGTGATCACGCCGCGCGGTTTGCCGTCGTCGAGGACCACCGCCGCATCGGCCTTCTCCAGCGCCACCATGGCGGCACTGACCGGCTCTCCGGCACCGACCAGCGGCAGCGGCGGCGACATGTGCCGCTCGAGTGAGTCGGCGAGCTGAGCCCGACCGGCGAACAGCGCGTCGAGCAGGTCACGCTCGCTGATCGAACCGACCACCTCGGCGGCCATCACCGGTGGCTCCTCCTTGACCACCGGCATCTGCGAGATGCCGTACTCGCGGAGGATGTCGATCGCCTCACGCACGGTCTCGGTCGGATGTACGTGCACCAACTCCGGCATCACGGCGCCCTTGCGGCTCAGCACATCACCGACGAGCAGGTCACCGGGCGCGGTGAGGAACCCGTAGTCGGCCATCCAGTCGTCATTGAAGATCTTCGACAGGTAGCCGCGACCGGAGTCGGGCAGGAGTACGACGACGACGTCATCAGGGCCGCAGCCGTCGGCCACCCGCAGGGCCGCCACGGCCGCCATCCCGCACGAGCCGCCCACGAGGAGCCCCTCCTCGCGGGCCAGGCGCCTGGTCATGGCGAACGAGTCGCGGTCGGAGACCGCGAGGATCTCATCGCAGATGCCCCGGTCGTAGGTCTCGGGCCAGAAGTCCTCACCGACGCCCTCGACGAGATACGGCCGACCGCTGCCCCCGGAGTACACCGACCCCTCAGGATCGGCACCGATGACCTTGACCCGGCCGTCGGAGGCTTCCTTCAGATAGCGACCGGTGCCGCTGATCGTGCCGCCAGTGCCGACGCCGGCGACGAAGTGCGTGATCCGGCCAGCGGTCTGCTTCCACAGCTCAGGCCCCGTGGAGAAATAGTGCGACAGCGGGTTGTTCACGTTGGCGTACTGGTTGGGCTTCCACGCGCCGTCGATCTCGCGGGTCAGCCGATCGGACACGCTGTAATAGGAATCAGGGTGCTCCGGTGCGACCGCGGTCGGGCAGACCACCACCTCGGCGCCGTAGGCCCGCAGGACACTGATCTTGTCACCGGCCACCTTGTCCGGGCAGACGAAGACGCAGGTGTAGCCCTTGCGCTGAGCGACGAGAGCCAACCCGACGCCGGTGTTGCCCGAGGTGGGCTCGACGATGGTGCCGCCCGGGCGCAGCTCTCCGGACTTCTCGGCGGCCTCGACCATCCGTACCGCGATCCGGTCCTTGACCGACCCGCCCGGGTTGAAGTACTCCACCTTTGCCAGCACCAGTGGCGATAGGCCTTGCCTCAGGTGTGAGGTGACCGCATTGAGCTTGACCAGCGGGGTGTTTCCGACGAGGTCGATGAGCGACTCGTAGTAGTCCACTGGCAAAGCCTAGCCGCGCTCGCTCGACTAGCCTCCGGGGAAGGCCGGTCGGGTGGCGACATGGGGAAGGAGCCGCGGGGATGAGTCGGGCAAGCCGTGCACGCCGGGTGGCGCTGGTTGCGGCCTACAGCGCGGCGGCCGTCGGGGCATCCGGCGCGATACTGCTGGGCGTCCTGATCGGCCAGGCCCGGCTGGCCCGCCGTGCCGTGGGCGAGCCCAAGTCCCAGCCACCCTCGGCCGACGGCTGGTACGGCGACAACGCCGGGGCTCCCTCCGAGGGCACGCCGCTTGTGCTCGCCCTTCTCGGCGACTCAGGCGCCGCGGGCTTCGGCGTGGAACTGCCGTACGAGACACCGGGCGCGCTGATCGCCGTGGGCCTCTCGGAGGTGACCGGGCGGCCGGTACGACTGGTCAACGCCGCCGTGGTCGGGGCCCGCTCCGCGCAACTGGGCCAGCAGGTCGCCGCGGTCGTGCCGCACGCCCCCGAGGTGGCGGTGATCATGGTCGGGGCCAACGACGTGACCCACCGGGTCCGGCCCACGACGGCGGTGCGGCACCTCTCGCGGGCCGTGGCCACACTTCGCGATGCCGGCGTGCAGGTCGTGGTCGGCACCTGCCCCGACCTGGGGACCGTCGAGCCGATCGCCCAGCCGCTGCGCCTCGTGGCACGGCGGTGGAGCCGCACACTGGCCGCGGCACAGACGATTGCCGTCGTCGAGGCCGGCGGCCGCTCGGTGTCCTTAGGTGACCTGCTCGGGCCCGAGTTCCTGGCCGCCCGGCGTGAAATGTTCAGCGCCGACCGGTTCCACCCGTCGGCGTCGGGGTACGCGAGGGTGGCCGCGACCCTGCTGCCCTCAGTGGCCGCGACGCTGGCCATGCCACTTGGTGACGACCTCGAGGAGTCAAGCATCACCGGTACGGAAGCCGTCAGTTCCCTGCTGGAGGCCGCGATCCAGGCCGCCGAGGAACCCGGCACCGAGGTGGCCGGCATCGAGGTGGCCGGTCGTGAGCGCGGCCCGTGGGGCCGCTGGGTCGTGCTGCGGCACCGGATTCGGCGGGCGACCCGCCGCCCGGCGGGCCCGCAGCCGGAGGAGTTGGTCAGATGACGTTTCCGCGATCGCTCTGGAAGGCCGGCGGGCGACTGCTCGCGGCGACCGCCGCGCTCGGCGCGGGTGTCCTCGCCGTCGAGGCGGTGGCGGCATCCCTGCGCAGCGGCCTCGCGGCCGAATCCGCGCCGCCGATCAGCGACGTGCTCGGCCCCGACGATGCGCCACCGTTGCGCCTGGCGGTGATGGGCGACTCGACCGCGTCCGGCGTCGGAGTCAGCGAGCGATCCGACACGGTCGCCGGCCGGCTGGCCGCCGCGCTGGCCGAGGACGGGTATCGGGTCACCGTCGATGGATTGGCCGTCGCGGGCTCACGGGCGGCCGATCTCGCCCCTCAGGTTTCCCGCGCGCTCTCGCACGGCTCGCCCGACATCGCCGTCATCCTGATCGGCGCCAACGACGCCACCCACTTCACCGGGCGCGGGTCGGTCACCGACGACCTGGCCACCGCTGTGCGCCGGCTGCGCACGGCGGAGGTACCCGTGATCGTCGGCAGCTGTCCGGATCTCGGCGCGGTGCGCGCCTACCTGCAACCACTGCGTCTGCTGGCCGCCTGGCAGGGCCGCCGGATCGCCCAGGCACAGTCCCGAGGAGCTCGAGACGAAGGCGCCGTTGTCGTCGACCTGGCGGCCGAAACCGGGCCGGTGTTCCGTGCCGACCCCGGGACGCTCTCAGAGGACCTTTTCCACCCGTCCGCCGACGGGTATCGATTGTGGGCCGCGGCCCTGCTGCCCGCCGTTCGCGAGGCAGCCGCTCTAGTGGGAGGAACCCGGTCATGACTGTGCCAGCCGACAGAGATGCCGTCATCGTCGCGACGGCGCGCTCACCGATCGGCCGGGCCTTCAAAGGCTCGCTACGGGAGCTGCGTCCCGACGACCTCGCCGCCACCATCGTGCGGGCCGCCCTCGACAAGGTGCCCCAGCTCGACCCGCACGACATCGACGACCTCATGCTCGGCTGCGGTCTGCCGGGCGGGGAACAGGGCTTCAACATGGCCCGCGTGGTGGCGATCCTGCTCGGCTACGACGATCTCCCCGGCGTCACCGTGACCCGCTACTGCTCCTCGTCGCTGCAGACGACCCGGATGGCCTTCCACGCCATCAGGGCCGGTGAGGGCGACGTCTTCATCAGTGCTGGTGTGGAGATGGTCAGCCGGTTCGTCCACGGCGGCTCCGACGCGCTGCCCCCCGACGCGCAGGCTCTGGTCGGCGGGCCCTGGACCAACCCGGTGTTCGGCGAGGCGCAGCAGCGCTCGAAGCAGACCGCACAGGGTGGTCACACCTGGCACGACCCGCGGCAGGACGGCGATATCCCCGACATCTACCTCGCGATGGGCCAGACGGCCGAGAATCTCGCCCAGATCAAGGGCATCACGCGCGAGATGCAGGACGAGTTCGGCGTACGCAGCCAGAACCTCGCCGAGAAGGCGATCGTCAACGGCTTCTGGGAACGCGAGATCACGCCGGTGACCACCCCCGCCGGTGCGGTCGTCGATCGCGACGACGGCCCGCGCCCCGGCGTCACCGTCGAGGGCGTCCGTGAGCTGAAGCCGGTGTTCCGGCCCGACGGCACGATCACGGCCGGCAACTGCTGCCCGCTCAACGACGGCGCTGCCGCCGTGGTGATCATGAGCGCCGTCAAGGCGCGCGAACTCGGCGTCACGCCGCTGGCCCGGATCGTGTCGACCGGGGTGTCCGCCCTGTCGCCGGAGATCATGGGGCTCGGTCCGGTGGAGTCCTCCAAGCGGGCGCTGGCGCGGGCCGGCATGACGATCGGCGACATGGACCTGGTGGAGATCAACGAGGCATTCGCTGCCCAGGTGATCCCGAGCTATTCCGAGCTCGGCGTCGACATCGACCGGCTCAACGTCAACGGCGGCTCGATCGCCGTCGGCCACCCGTTCGGGATGACCGGCGCCCGGATCACCGGCACCCTGCTCAACGGCCTGCAGTTCTACGACGCGACGTTCGGCCTGGAGACGATGTGCGTCGGCGGCGGCCAGGGCATGGCGATGGTGCTGGAGAGGCTGAGCTAGACGGCGGGGCAGGCGGCCTGGCTCGGGCAGGCCTCTGTGCAGACCGTTCGTCCCACACAGTCCCCGTCTGCGCGATGTCGGTTTGTTGCTTGGGTGGAGCAAACCGACAGCGAGCTCGGGGCAGTCGGCCGCGCGCGGAGTCGGGCGCGCGCGGAGTCGGGCGCGGGCGGCGTCGGGCGCGCGCGGAGTCGGGCGCGAGGGAGTCGGCCTTGGTGGGGCTCGTAGCGCCCTCGCAGCGCTGCCTAGACCCGCTGGCGTGCGGGACAATCGGCCGCGGCCTGGCGTAGCAGGTCGGGCGGCGACCGGGCGCCGTCGATCTCGGCCCGATGCAACAACACCTCGGCCAGAGCGGCCCGCACGACGCCGTCGGGTGGCTCGGCCAGCACCAGATCGTAGGCGGTGACCGCGATCTGGTCGGGCAGGGAGAGATCGGATGCCAGCCGCGGGACCCGCTGCCGGGGCCGGCCCTCCGCGTCGGCGCCCAGGTCGGCCAGCACCTGCACCAGGTGGTGGGCCACGCCGGCGCAGGTGGTCGACGTCGACAGGAGATCCGGCAGTGGCCGGGGGGCCGCGGCCCACCGCGATGCCGGCCACCCGGCCACCGCCGCGCGCAGACGTCCGGTGTGCCGCAGCAGCAGTTCCGTCGACATGCCACGATCGTGGCATGGACCTTGAAGAAGCCCGGACAATCGTCCGTAGCCAGCATCACGCCGTGCTTGCCACCAGCCGCCGCGACGGCACCCCGCAGATGTCTCCGGTCGCCGCCACGGTGGACCCCGAGGGGCGGGTGGTCGTCAGCAGCCGCGAGGCGGCGTACAAGGTGCGCAACCTGCGCCGCGACCCGCGGGCCTGGCTATGCGTCCTGCCCGACGGGTTCTTCGGCGGGCAGTGGATCCAGGTCGAGGGGCTGGCGGAGATCGTGTCGCTGCCGGAGGCGATGGAACCGTTGATGGACTACTACCGCTCGGTGGCCGGCGAGCATCCGGACTGGGCCGACTATCGGGCTGCAATGGAGCGGGAGCAGCGGGTGGTCATCCGGATTTCGCCCACCCGGGCCGGGCCGGACCACAGCGGCTAGCCCGGTCCGTGGTCAGTTCCGGAGGTATCCCAGCAGCCGCAGGATCTCCAGGTAGAGCCAGACGAGGCCCACGACGATCCCGAAGGACGCGTACCACGCGTAGCGCTCCGGAGCGCCCGCCCGCACGCCCTTCTCGATGGCGTCGAAGTCGAGCACGAAGGTCAGCGCCGCGACCGCGATGCACACCAGGCTGAAGCCGATCGCGAGCGGCCCACCGGCCCGAAGGCCGAGCCCGTCGCCGCCACCGATCCAGCTAGCGAGCAGGTTGACCACCATGAGGACCACGACGCCGATCAGGGCGCCCATCAGCCACCGGGTGAAGCGCGGCGTCGCCCGGACCCAGCGAGCGCGGTAGGCGATCACCATACCGCCGAACACCCCCGCCGTGCCGAGCACCGCCTGCATCACGATGCCGTGATAGGCGGTTTCGTACAGCCGGCTGATCCCGCCGAGAGCGACACCCTCGACGGCGGCGTAGGCAAGGATCAGCGCCGGGTTGGTGGACTGGCGGAAGATGACCACCAGGGCGAGCACGAGGCCCACGATCGCGGCCGTCAGGACCAGGGCATACCCGGCATCGCGCAGCCCGAACCAGGTGGCCGCGCCGGTCAGCGCGACCATGCCGAGCAAGGCCAGCGTGCGCACCACGACGTCGTCGACGGTCATCGTGCGCTCGTGCGGCGGCGCGTAGGCCGGCTGGTCGTAGGACTGCTGCAGCTCCGCCGGGGTCATGTCGCGGAAGGTCGCGAGCCGCTGTCCTCGGCCCCACTCGCTGCGGTTCAGCGCGGGATTGTTGCTCTTCACGAAATCTCCCTATACCGATGTATCGTCCCAGCGATTACAACGCCGGCGCTCACCGTACCGTTCCGCGAGCGGTGAAGGCGGCCGCCAGCCGCGGCCACAGCTCGGGCGGCGCAAGCGCCAGGACCTCGTCGCCGGCTCGAAGCACGGTGTCCCCTCGTACGGGAAGCAGCTTCCCGTCGCGGATAACGAAGCTCACCCGGACGTCGTCCCAGAGGTCGGTGAGGTCGGTGAGGTCGGTGAGGTCGGCCAGGGTGCTGCCGTCGGCCGGCGCGGCGGCATCGATGGTGAACCGGTGGACTCCGTGCGGCTCGTCGCGCAGGCGCACGCCGAGCGCCCACGGTTCGGGTTCGACGGTGCGCATCGGCACCCGCAGGAGGCGCGCGACGGTCGGGACGGTGCTGCCCTGCACGAGTACGGAGAAGGCGACGACGACCACCACGATGCCGTACAGCCGCTGCGCACCGGGCACTCCCGCGCCGAGCAGGAAACCGCCGAGCAGGATCGGCACCGCGCCCTTCAGCCCGGCCCACAGGATGAAGGCACGCTCGTTGCGGGCCAGGCCGAAGGGCAGCAGGCAGGCCCCGACCACGAGTGGCCGCACGACGAAGGCCAGCGCCGCACCGAGCACCAGGCCGGGCACCCACACCTGCGCCCGAGTGAGCACGCCGAGGTCGACGGTCAGGCCGAGGACGAGGAAGGCGACGATCTCGCCCAGGCTGGCCAGCGCCGAGTGAAACCGCTCGATCTCCCGCTTGTACGGCGAAGGGCCGTCTCCGAGCAGGATGCCGGCGATGAACACCGCCAGGAAGCCCGACCCGTGGGCCACCGTGGCCGCGCCGAAGATCAGCATGGCCCCGGCCAGCGTGCGCAGCGGGTAGAGGCCCTCGCTCGGCAGCGCGGTGTGCCGCATGAACCACCGCAGCGCCCACCCGCCGGCCAGCCCGACCGCGCCGCCGACCGCCATCTGCAGGGCGAACACACCGCCCACGTCTAACAGCGGCCCGGCGCCGACGGCCCCCGCGCCGATGAGGCCGGCCATGAGCGCAATGCCGACCGGGTCGTTGGCGCCGGACTCCCCCTCGAGAATGGTGCCGCTGCGGCCGGAGACCTCACGCTTTCCCAGTACGGCGAACACGACCGCTGGATCGGTCGGCGCGATCGCCGTACCGATCAGCAGCGCGACCCACCAGTTGAAGCCGAACACCAAATGGGCCAGCAACCCGAGCGCCGCGGCGGTCACGAATGTGCCGGCCACCCCGGCCAGCGCAACCGGCCCGGTCGCCGCCCGCAACCGCGACCAGCCGATGTGCATCCCGCCGTTGAACAGGATGACGACCAGGGCAACGGTGACCAGCCGCTCGACGGTCCGGTGCGGCACCTCGTGCAGCGTCGGGACGACATGGGCGGCGACCGCCGACCCCGCGAGGAAGAACATCGGCGCGGGCACCCGCAGATGCTCGCTGAGCCGGTTGGAGAGCACCGCGAGTAGTCCGGCGGCGGCAACCACGAGGACCAGCAGGCCGAACGGCTCGACGTCACTCATGCTGGGTCACACATGGGTCGAGCCCGCTCCGCTCTGCCGGGAGTGCCCCCGGTCGGGCTCGAACCGACACTGACATCACTTTTAAGGCGATGGCCTCTGCCATTGGGCTACGGGGGCGCCGTCCAGCCTACGAGGTCGGCGGCCGCTCGGCCTGCACGGCGACCGGCATTGAGACCGGCATTGAGACCGGCGTGGCGGCGCGCTCGAAGGCCGCCCGAGGGGTCTGCAACTCGCCCAGGGAGACGATCTCCCGGCGGAAGAACAGCGCGAGCGTCCAGTCGAGCACGACCCGGAACTTCCGGTTGAGCGTCGGCACCCGGCTGAGGTGGTAGGTGCGGTGCATGAACCACGCGGGGTAGCCACGCAGCTTGATGCCGTAGACCTCGGCCACACCCTTGTGCAGGCCCAGGCTGGCCACCGATCCGACGTAACGATGCCGATAGGCCTTGAGCGGGCGGCCGCGCAGGGTCGCCACCAGGTTGTCACCGAGCCGGCGGGCCTGGCGTACCGCATGCTGAGCGCTCGGCCCGCACAGCTCGCCGGGCTGGGTCAGATCCGGCACGGCGGCGCAGTCGCCGGCGCTCCACACGGCCTCGACGCCCTGCACCCGCAGTTCGACGCTGCACGGCAGCCGCCCCTTGTCGTCCAGCGGCAGGTCGGTGCTCGCGAGCACCGGATTGGCACGGACGCCAGCGGTCCACACGATCGTGTCGGCGTCGAACTCCGTACCGTCGTCGAGCACCACGTGATCGTCGACGCAGGACACCAGCCGGGTGTTGAGCCGCACTTCCAGGCCCCGCTCGGTGAGCCGCCCGGCGGTGTAGGCACTCAGCGAGGTACTGACCTCCGGCAGGATCCGCCCGGTCGCCTCGACCAGCACCCAGCGCATGTCCTCTGGGGTGATTCCGTCGTAATAGCGGGTGGCGCTGCGGGCCATATCCTCGAGCTCGGCGAACACCTCGATGCCGGCATAGCCGCCGCCGATCACCACGAAGCTCAGGGCGCGCCGCCGCACCCCTGGGTCCTCGGTGGTGGCCGCGATGTCGAGCCGGCCGAGCACCGCGTTGCGGAGGTAGATCGCCTCCTCGATCGTCTTGAACCCCACGCCCACGTCGCCCAGCCCCGGGATGGGCAGTGTGCGGACGATGGACCCCGGTGCCATCACGACATGGTCGTACGCCAGCTCGCGGGGCGGGCCCTCCATCGGCATCACGGTCACCCGCCGGCGGGTGTGGTCGAGACCGGTGAGGGTTCCGGTGAGCACGGTGCACTTGCGCAGAACGCGGCGCAACGGCACGACGACGTGGCGCGGTTCGAGGCTGCCGGCCGCGGCCTCGGGCAGGAACGGCTGATAGGTCATGTACGACTGGGGGTCGATCAGGGTGATCCTCGCGTGGCCGGCCCGCAGCTTCCGCTGCAGTCGCAGGGCGGTGTACATGCCGACGTATCCGCCGCCCACGATCACGATGTGCGGGGATGTGGCCACGCTTTCCAGCCTATCTACCGACCACCTCGACGGCGCGGGCGAGCACGGTGTCCAGCATGGGCTCGGTGAGGAGTGCTACCTCGGCGGGATCCCGCGCGACCGGGATGTCGGTCAAGCGGTGGTCGCGCGGAACAGGTTGAGCGTGCGCGACCACGCGTCGGTGGCCGCCGTCTCGTCGTAAACCTCGGCTCGCTCGTCGTTGAAGAAGGCGTGTGAGGTGCCCGGATAGTCGAACAGATCCACCTCTCCACCGGCCGCCTCGATGGCCTGCTTCGCGATCTGGACGCCTTCCGGTGCGTTTGGAGCGTCGTGCTCGGCGCTGTGAATCATCGCCCGTTTTCCCTCGTACCTCGACCAGGTCGGGCTCATCCGCTGCCACGGGATCGCCGGGTAGAAGCCGACGGCGGCAACGATGTCGTCGGACAGCGTGGCCGACCACAAGGCGAGGCTGCCGCCCATGCAGAAGCCCACGCAGCCGATGCCGCCACCGGTGTGCTCGGGCCGGCCGGCCAGATAGCTCGCCGCGCCCGCGATGTCCTTGCCGGCCTGGTCCATCGCCAGCCCCATCATCAGCTTCTGGGCCTCGTCGGGCTCCTGGGCCTTGGCACCGTGGTAGAGGTCGGGCGCCAGCGCGAGGAACCCCTCGCCGGCGAACCGGTCAGCCAGCGACGTGACGTGGCCGACGAGCCCCCACAACTCCTGGATCACGATGACGCCGGGGCCGCCGCCTGATTCGGGTATCGCGAGATAGCCCTCCGCGGTGCCGCCGTTGCTCTGAAAGGACACCATGTCGCCCATCGACCACTCCTTAGCCGGCAGGCCCTCTACCCTGCCCCGCCCTACCCGCGGTGATCAAGGACTTCACGTTGCCCAATCACGACATCAGGGTACGAAAGTCGACGCAAACTCCTTGATCACCGGCACGGGGTGGGGTGGGGTGGGGTGGGGTGGGGTGGGTCATCGGCACGGGGTGGGGTGGGTCATCGGCACGGGGTGGGGTGGGTCAGCGGTGTCCGGGGGATGGCGACGGCGCACCGGAGGGGGTCGAGCTGGCGGCGGCCGACGGGGCCGGCGAAGGTGTCGCCGAGGGTGCGAGATGCGGCGCGGTGAACGGCCCCGGCGGCGCCACACCGGTCACCGGCTCGCGGGGGAACACGTTGTCCACCGGCCGGCCGTCGGCGTCGTAACGCTGCCGGATCTGCTGGCCCCCGAACCGGTCGGACTGGTCGGACTGGTCGACCACGGACAGCGCCCGACCGTCCTGGTCGAACAACTGGACGTTGGTGAGCGGCCGCCCCTGGGAGTCATAGACGAAGATGTTCGTCACCGGGGAGCCGTCGACGGACAGCCCGGACGGCACCGGTTGGTAGCCCTGGTTGTTGAAGACGCGATTGTGGGCGTCCTCGGTGATCCGCGAGACCGCGATGACGTAGACCACGATCAGCAGCAAGTTGGCGACCACGAACCACGCCTTGGCCTTGGGCCGGCGCAGCGCGTACCTTCCCAGCCGCACAGAAGCCCAGACGGCAAGGAGCGTGACCAGCAACCCGAACAGGTAGTTGCCGGCAAACCGCGGCAGCAGGCCCGGCGTACCGCCGCCGCTGGACGACGCGGCGAGCACCCAGCCAAGGAGATAGCCGCGCAGCACCCACCAGCCAGGCCGCAGGTCGGGCAGGAAGGCTCGCAGCGCTCCGTATCGAGAGCTCCGGGTGATGCCGTCGATCGAGCGCCCGAGTGTGGAGCCGGCGAGCGCCGCGCTGAGCCGGGCCGAGAACGATCGCCGAGCAGGGTCGGCGCCCACGGGCAGGCCGGCCGACGTCCGCAACTCGGCGGCGTAGTCCGCCGGCGGCCCGAGCCGGCCCTCCAGCGAGCCGCTTTGCTCGGCGGCGACCTCGGCCAGATGCGGTTCCACGTCCTCCATCAGGTCGTCACGGTCCTCGGCCGAGAGATCCGCGAGGGCGGCCCGCACCGCCTCGGTGTAGCGGGTGATCTCCGGTGTCGTCGTCGGAGCGGTCACTTCACGGCCTCCCGGTCGAGGTGGAGCAGGTGGTCCATCGTCTGTTCGAACGACATCCAGGTCTTCGACTGGTCGGCCAGGGCCGCCCGGCCCGCGGCATTGAGCGCGTAGTACTTGCGATGCGGCCCCTCCTCGGAGGGCACGACGTATGAGCTGAGATGGCCGCCGGTGAACAGCCGGCGCAGCGTGCCGTAGACCGATGCGTCGCCGACATCGTCGAGCCCCTCGGCGCGCAGCCGGCGTACCACGTCGTAGCCGTAGCCGTCCTCGCCGGCCAGCACGGCCAGCACCGCGAGATCGAGCACACCCTTGAGCAGCTGAGTCGTATCCACCCTGCCCACCTCCTCTCCCTCTCATGTGGAGAGCACACTACTACGGTGTACGCAGTAGCGGAAGGGGCGACGCGCCGGCGAATCAGCGCCGAGTCAGCCGACGGAGTGGGCGATTCCGTCGAGGATGTCGTGCTCACTGACCAGCACGGAGTCGGCGTGCACGGCTTCCATCACCGTACGAAGGATCAGCGCGCCGGCGCCGATCACGTCCACCCGGCCCGGATGCATCACCGGCAGGGCGGCCCGCTCCCGCCGGGTTGCGCGCAGCAGCATGCCGGTCACCGTCGCCACGTCAGCGAAGCCGATCCGGGCATGGTGGATCCGGTCGGGGCAGTACTCCGGGAGCCCGAGCGCGAGCGCTCCGACCGTGGTGACCGAGCCGGCCAGCCCGACGAGGGTGCCGGCCTGGGCCAAGGGGACGGTGCGGCCGGCCCGCGCAATCGCGGACCGGATGTCGGCAATCGCCGCCGCGATCTGCGCCGGCGTCGGCGGGTCGTCGCGCAGGTGCCGCTCGGTCAGCCGGACGCAGCCGATGTCCACCGACGCCGCGGAGTCCACTGTGGACGATCCGAGCACGAGTTCGGTCGACCCGCCGCCGATGTCCACGACGAGGTACGGCGTGGCCACACCGGAAAGCTCGCGGGTCGCGCCGACAAAAGACAGCCGGGCCTCTTCATCACCGGTGATGACCTCCGGCTCGATGCCCAGGGTCCGCACGACCATGGCCCGGAAGTCCTCCCGGTTGCTGACGTCGCGGCTGGCCGAGGTGGCCACCATCCGCACCCGCTCGGCGCCAAGGTCGCGCACCTCGCCGGTGTACGCCGCGAGCACGACCCGGGTGCGCTCGATCGCCACGGGTGAGAACTCCCCCGTCCGGTCCACACCCTCCCCCAGCCGGACGATCTCCATCCGGCGTACCACTTCGGTCAGCCCGGCCGGCGTCACGTCCGCGACGAGCAGCCGGATCGAGTTGGTGCCGCAGTCGATCGCGGCGACCCGCGTCACGCCCGCGTCACGCCGGCGGCTCGACGCACGGGCCACCGACCCACCACCGCCCCACCGCCGCTAGCACCTCGTCACCCAGCGTATTGACGCCCGGGCCCGCGGCCAGCGCGTGGGCGGCGAGCGCATGCAGGCACTTGACGCGCCCGGGCATGCCACCGGCGGAGATGTCCGCGATCTCGGGCACCGCGCCGAGCCGGCTCCGCCGCCTCAGGTAGTCCTCGTGTGCGCGGCGGTAGGCGGCCGCCAGTGCCGGCTCGGCCGTCAGTCGGGCGCTCATCGTGCGCATCAGCCCGGCTGCCTCCAGACTCGACACGGCTCCGGCCGCCCTGGGGCAAGTCAGGTAGTACGTGGTCGGGAACGGCGTGCCGTCGTCGAGGCGCGGTGCCGTCTCGACTACGTCGGGCAGCCCGCACGGGCAGCGATGCCCGACTGTGGGCCGGCCTCGCGGCGGGCGGCCGAGCTGCGCCGTGACGGCCTCGAGGTCGCCGGTCACGGTCGCCCCGTCAATGTGCCGAGTCGGCGACCCGCACGGTGCCCCAGAGCTGCGAGTACCACGGTGACCGCGCCGTCGAGCCGGTCGGCACCACGGTCACCGAGGTCGCCCCCGGCTTGGCGGCCGGCTTGCGGCCCGGATCGATGACGACGTAGCCGACCTCGCCGGGCATGACGTACTGCAGGCGCTGGCGGGCCTGTGCCTTGACGAACGCCGGATCGTCCCACTGCTGGCGGCGGTTCTCCAGGGCGGAGACCCGAGCGCGCTGGTCGGTCTGCTGGTGCCCGAGGTGCGAGATCTGGTTGCGCTGGGCGAGGTACTCGCGCATCGGGTACGCGAGGGTGAGCACGACGGCGCACACCGCGAGGCCGAGCACGGCGGCCCGGCTGGTGAGCCGCCTCGACCGGCGCTTTGCCCCGGTGCCCTCGGCGGCCGGTGCCGCCCCGAGCCGGCGCACCCCGGCGGGAGCCGGCCGGCGGCGCTGCGGGGCCGGCCGGGTGGCTCCCCGGCGGGTAGCCCCCGGTCGCTGGGACCGGGGCTGGCGGAGCCCCGGCTGGCGGCTCAGAGCGCGACGTGGGGAAGGCAGCCGCACCGGTCAGACCGTCCCCTCGAGGTGGAACCTGGGGAACTGCGCGGCGCCGGCGTAGCGCGCGGCGTCGTCGAGTTCCTCCTCGATCCGCAGCAGCTGGTTGTACTTCGCGACCCGCTCGGACCTCGCCGGCGCGCCGGACTTGATCTGCCCGCAGTCGACCGCCACGGCGAGGTCGGCGATGGTGGTGTCCTCGGTTTCGCCCGACCGGTGGCTCATCATGCAGCGGAACCCGCTGCGATGGGCCAGCCGTACCGCATCGAGGGTCTCGGTCAGGGTGCCGATCTGGTTGACCTTTACCAGCAACGCGTTGGCCGCTTGCTCCTCGATACCGCGGGCGATCCGCTCAGGGTTCGTGACGAAGAGGTCGTCGCCGACGATCTGGGTACGCGCGCCAAGCACCGCCGTGACCCTGACCCAACCGGCCCAGTCGTCCTCGGCCAGCGGGTCCTCGATCGAGACGATCGGGTACGCCGTGAGCAGGTCCTCGTAGTAGGTCGTCATCTCATCCGCGGTGCGCTTCTCGCCCTCGAAGGTATAGACCCCGTCGGCGAAGAACTCACTGGCAGCCACATCGAGCGCCAGCGCGACATCCTGGCCGACGCTGAAGCCGGCCTCGGTGATCGCCTCGACGATGAGGTCGAGGGCGGCCCGGTTGCTGTCGAGGCTCGGCGCGAAGCCGCCCTCGTCACCGAGCCCGGTGGCCAGGCCGCGGCCCTTCAGGACACTCTTGAGCGCGTGGTAGGTCTCCGCCCCCCAGCGCAGCGCCTCGCTGAACGTCGACGCCCCGATCGGGGCGATCATGAACTCCTGAATGTCGACGTTGCTGTCGGCGTGCGCACCGCCGTTGACGATGTTCATCATCGGCACCGGCAGGAGATGCGCGTTGGGGCCACCGAGGTAGCGGAACAGCGGCAGCTGCGCGTTCTCGGCCGCCGCGCGGGCGACCGCGAGCGAGACACCCAGGATGGCGTTGGCACCCAGCCGGCTCTTGTCGGCGGTGCCGTCGAGGTCGAGCAGCCGCTGGTCGATGATGCGCTGCTCGCTGGCCTCGATGCCGACCAGCGCCGGGCCGATGGTGTCGAGGACCGCGCTGACCGCCTGCTGGACCCCCTTGCCGCCGTAGCGCCGGCCACCGTCGCGCAGCTCAACCGCCTCGAACTTCCCGGTGGAGGCACCACTGGGCACGGCTGCCCGCGCGAGGATCCCGTTGTCGAGGGCCACCTCGACCTCGACGGTGGGGTTGCCCCGCGAGTCGAGAATCTCGCGCGCGCCGACGGCCTCGATCGTTGCCACTCCAGCTCCTTCTACTCTCGGGACTGCCCGTGCGGCAGCCTAGTCGGGGGTACCGCCCACATCCGGACACCTCGCCGTGGTCGAGCCAAGCGTTGCCTGCGGCATGAGTCACGCCGCCGGGTTTACCCGGGGATCACGTCCCTATTCTCCACCCGGAAACAGCCACAAGTACGGGTAAACCGAGCGAGCTAACCGGCCAGCAGCCGGCGGACGTGCCGGGGTGCGATGGAGCCGTGCGACAGCATCGCGTCGTGCCAGTCGTGCAGCGACGTACCCTCCGGCCGCGACCGGCCGAGCTGCGCCACCTCGGTGTATCCGACGAAGTACGTCGAGAGTTGCGTCGAGGTGAGCAGCGCCCGGCGCCACTTGCCGCTGGCTTCGCCCTCCTCCTGAAAGCCGCGCTCCGTCATCAGCGCCATGCCCTCGGTCTCAGTCATCGACTCGCAGTGCACCATCTGGTCGAGGATCGCGTTGATGATCATGCGGAGTTGCATCTTGAGCTGCTGCATCCGTACCGGAAGGGCCCCGAAGCCGTGCTCGACCATCACCTCCTCGGAGTAGACCGCCCAACCTTCGATGAACGAACCGCTCTGGCAGACGGCACGCACCCGCGTGTTTCCGCGGTAGCGCCGGGCGTGGGCGAGTTGCAGGAAGTGGCCGGGCATCGCCTCGTGCGCGGTGAGGTTGGCGAGCATGTGGTTGTTGTACTCGCGGTAGAACGACTCGACCCGCTCCGCCGGCCAGTCGGCCGGGGTCGGCGAGATGGCAAAGAACGTGGGTGCCACCCGCGTCTCGAGCGGGCCCGGCGCGTCACAGTAGGCCACCGCCACGCCGCGGGCGTGCTCGGGCATCGTCATGATCTCAAGCGGATCGTCCAGAACGGTCACGAGCTGGTGCCGCTGGACGAAGTCGGAGGCGTCGGCGAGCGCGTGTTGCGCGCCGAACACGATCGTGTCGTCGTCGGGGTGATCGCGAGCCAGCTGTGCCAGCGCGGCGGGCACGTCGGCCGTGCCCGTCAGCTCGACCGCCGCTTCGGTGATCTCCGCTGTCAGCCGATCCAGACCGCTCCGGGCGCGGGTGAGCACATCAGCGGGGGCGAGATCGCTGTCCAAGGCGTGCCGGAGCTGGGCATTCCACAGCGGGCGGCCCAGCCGCGGGTCGCGGTGCGCCCGTGGCAGCAGGGCGGTCAAGAAGTCGCGATGCCGTGCCAGTGCGACAAGCGCCGCGTCACGGGCCGGCTCGACGGCGCCGCGTAAGCCCGGCGCCCGGTTGAGGAGCTGGGGTACCTCGTCGCGTACGAGCGCGGTCGTCCCCTCGAGCCGGGTCAGGGCGGTCTCGACGTGCACCCGTGGGCAATCGCGGAGCACCCGTGCCGCGGTGGCCAGCGCCTCCGGCATGGCCGCCAGCCGGCCGGCGAGCGACGTGAGGCGCTCGTCTGGCTCTCCGATCTCGCGCGCCAGCAGGCCGTAGATCAGGTCGCCGGGGTTGTGCAGCAGCGGGTTCCAGGTGCGCTCTTCAAGCTCGGTGAGCACAAAGCGGCGCGCCGCGATGCCGGTGGTGAGCAGTTGGCGGTCGACCTCGTCGTCGGCCCCGAGCCCGTCGGAATTGATCTCCGCCAGCTCCTTGGCCCGGCGGGCCAGGAGGTCGGCCTCGCGGCGTACGGCGTCGTCGGAGAGGTCGGGCAGCCGGTCGTCGGATCTGTGGTCACCGGACCAGTAGGCAAGGGTGGGCGAAGCGGCGAGCAGGTCGTCGACCACCTGCTCGGCGAGTTGCACGAAGTCTTGCGGCACGACACCTTCCCTATTCGCGCTCGGCGGCCAGGATGCGATCGCGCAGGTCGCGCGCCACCCGGCGAAGCTCGACCTCGGGATCCCGGCCCGTACGCAGCGCTTCGGCGACCAGCGCCAGTAGCCGCTGACCGAGATCAGCGCCGTCGGCTGAGCCCTCGACCGCGATCCGCGCCTTCTCCGCCCGTCGAAGCAGCATCGCCGCCAGCGTGAGCGCCGGCTGGCTGAGCGGCACGCCGTCGGTCACCGAGGTGCGCGACTTCTCCGCCGCCTTGATCGCATCCCAGTTGGCGAGCACCTCCGCCGCCCCACTCACCGTGGTCTCGGCGAACACGTGCGGGTGCCGGCGTACCAACTTGTCCACCAGGTCTCCAGCCACGTCGTCGACGCTCCAGCGCGCGTCCTCGTCCTGCTCCTCTGCTAGCCGGGAGTGGAACAACACCTGCAGCAGGACATCGCCCAGCTCCTCGCGCAGCGCGTCGAGGTCGTCGTCCTCCAGCGCGCCGTAAGCCTCGTAGGCCTCCTCCAGCAGGTACGGCATCAGCGACTCGTGGGTCTGCTCCGCGTCCCACGGGCAGCCGCCCGGCGAGCGCAGCCGGTCCATCACCGCCACCGCGTCGAGCAGCCGGGCACCCGGCGGGTCCCACGATCCGTACACCACCTCCAGCTCAGCGGCGAGCTCGCTGCGGGCGACGAGATCGCCGAGCCCTCGCGCAAACTGCGGGTCGCCGTCGGGGCCGGCCAGCCAGACCGCGATGCCGTCACGACCAGCCTCGGCCCGGAAGGCCTCGACCTGCTGCGCGGTCGTACCGGGAAGCACGCGCACGTCGATACCACTGGCCCGGACGGCACTCACCTGCGCCCATTCGGTGCCCGCGAACACCGGCCCGGCCCGCAACGCGGTCCAGCCGTGCCAGGACAGCAGCCCGGCCGGCAGGCGCGGGGAGGTGGCCAGCAGCAGCAGCCGGTCGGTCACGACCCGGGAGCGGGCGACTGCGCGGGTGCGGCCGTCGAGTCTCGTACCAGCTTGTCTGTTTCAGGTACGACGGACACCGACGACGCGTTGAATCGGCCGTACCGCGGATTCACACTCACCTTGAGCTTGCCTACGTAGCTGGCCAGATACTTGCTGGCCGCGGCTGAGGCGGCCCGCTGCTTCACCTGCTCGAGCGCCGTGGGCTTGTACTGCTCGAATGTCAGGCTCGCCTGGTCGGCCGAACGCTGGTCGAAGGCCTGCTTCAGGTCGGCGTCGCTGAACGTCAGATTCTCGCTGAGCGTGGCGCCGATGGCCCGGAACATGACGAGATCGCGCACGGCGCCCTCGATCTGGTCCGGCGCGATGGCGAGGTTCTGCGCGTAGTTCTGCTCCAGCTGCGCCTTGCCCTGGTACTGGGCAACGAGCTCACTCATCGCCTTTTGCAGGGCGCCCTCGGTCGTGCGCACGCCGAGCTTGCGGCCGGCACCGGTCAGCAACTCGTGCTGGATGAGGCGGCTCAGCACAGCCTGGCGGTACAGCGCGGGTTGGCCACCGGCCACCTTCCGCACGGCCGGGGCGCGCAGGCCGTCCGCGGTCGCGTCCTGCAGCTGGGTTTCGGTTATCCGCGCGCTGCCCACGAGGGCGGCGACACCCACCCGGGTCTGGCACCCGGTCACCAGGAGCGGTGCGACGAGGGCGAGCGCGGCGAGGCGACGCCAGGGAGTGCGACTCACGGCGCCTACCTTCTCACGAGGCGACCGCGGGCTGGCCCAGCACCCCGTCGAGCAGGTTGCGGCACCAGTCGAGCAGCTCCGTGTCCCGCACGCCAGGGCGGGGGGCGGAGATCGTGCGTACCGCGGTCTTGTACGTCGAGCGCGGATACAGCCGCTGCAGCCGCATCACCTTGGAGTCCGGGAGTTGTACGGGGGTGAACCGCACCGTGTTGCCCTGCAGGGACACCTCGGTGATGCCGTGCCGACGGGCGTACAGGCGGAAGGCGGCCACCGCGGCGAGGTTCCGCACCGGCTCGGGCGGCGGCCCGTAGCGGTCGGCGATCTCCTCACGTACGGCGGCCAGGTCGTCGTCTGAGTTGACCGCCGCCAGCTTGCGGTAGAGCTCGAGGCGCAGCCGCTCGCCCGGCACGTAGTCGTGCGGCAGGTTGGCATCGACCGGCAGGTCCACCTTGACATCGAGCACCTGATCGGGCCCGGCGTCGCCCTTGAACTCGGCGACCGCTTCGCCCACCAGCCGGACGTAGAGGTCGAAGCCCACCCCCGCGATGTGCCCGGACTGCTCGCCGCCGAGCAGGTTGCCGGCTCCGCGGATCTCGAGGTCTTTCATCGCCACGGCCATCCCCGCACCCAGGTCGGTGTTCTGCGCGATGGTCACGAGGCGGTCGTGAGCCGTCTCGGTGAGCGGCTTCTCCGGCGGATACAGGAAGTAGGCGTAGGCCCGCTCGCGGCCGCGCCCGACCCGGCCGCGGATCTGGTGCAGCTGCGACAGGCCGAAGGCATCGGCCCGGTCGACGACCAGCGTGTTGGCGTTGGGGATGTCCAGACCGGACTCCACGATCGTCGTACACATAAGCACGTCGTACTCGCGCTCCCAGAAGGCGAGCATGACCCGCTCGAGCTCGGTCTCGTTCATCTGGCCGTGCCCGACCGCGACCCGAGCCTCGGGGATCAGCTCGCGCACCCGCCGGGCCGCCCGCTCGATCGATTCCACTCTGTTGTGTACGTAGAACACCTGCCCCTCGCGGAGCAACTCCCTGCGCACGGCCGCCGTGATCTGTCGTTCGTCGTGTGCGCCGACGTAGGTGAGGACCGGGTGGCGCTCCTCGGGCGGCGTGAGGATGGTCGACATCTCGCGGATGCCGGTCAGCGACATCTCCAGGGTCCGCGGGATCGGCGTCGCCGACATCGACAGCACGTCGACCGCGGTACGCAGACCCTTGAGGTACTCCTTGTGCTCCACGCCGAAACGCTGCTCCTCGTCGACGACGACGAGTCCGAGGTCGTGGAAGCGGGTGCTCGGCTGGAGCAGCCGGTGGGTGCCGATCACGATGTCGACCGAGCCGTTGGCCACGCCGGTGAGCACCTCGGCCTGCTCGCGCGCGGTATTGAACCGGCTGACGACCTTGACGTTGACCGGGAACTGCGCCATCCGCTCGCAGAACGTGCCGAGGTGCTGCTGCGCCAGCAGTGTGGTCGGCACGAGCACGGCGACCTGCTTGCCGTCCTGCACCGCCTTGAAGGCCGCCCGCACCGCGATCTCGGTCTTGCCGTAACCCACGTCGCCGCACACCACCCGGTCCATCGGCACCGGCTTCTCCATGTCGGCCTTGACCTCGTCGATGGCGAACTGCTGGTCGGGCGTTTCGACGTACGGGAAGGCATCCTCGAGCTCGCGCTGCCACGGGGTGTCGGGCCCGAATGCGAAGCCGGGGCTGGCCATCCGCGCGGAGTAGAGCCGGATGAGCTGCGCCGCGATCTCCTTGACCGCTTTGCGGGCGCGGCCCTTGCGCTTGGCCCAGTCACCGCCGCCGAGCCGGTCGAGGGTGGGCGCCTCGCCGCCGACGTAGCGGGTGACCTGCTCGAGGGAGTCCGTGGGTACGAAAAGCCTGTCGGGCTGACGGTGCTTTCCTCGCCCGGACGGTGCGTACTCGATGATCAGGTACTCGCGCTCGCCGCCGTTGACGGTGCGCCGCACCATCTCCACATAACGGCCCACGCCGTGCGCCTCGTGGACCACCAGGTCGCCGGGCTGCAGCTGGAGCGGGTCGACAGCATTGCGCCGCCGCGAGGGCAGCCGCCTCATGTCCTTTGTGGACTGACCTCTCTGGCCGGTCATGTCGGTCTCGCTGATCACCGCTAGGCGGAGTGAATCGCAGACGAAGCCGTGTTCGAGCCGGCCGGTGGTCACGTGCACGATCCCTGGCTCGGGCAGCGTCGCGATCGCCAGTTCCAGCCGGGCCGCCACCTCGGCCTCGCCGAGCACCTCGACCGCCCGTTGCGCCGGGCCATGCCCTTCGAAGACCAGCGCCACCCGCCAGCCGTCACGCGCCCACTCGCGCAGCTCGCCGACGGCCCGGCCGGTCTCACCGTGGTAGGCCGGGGCCGGCCGCGCCGCCACCTCGATCGTGCCGGGCGCCAACTCGGCATCGGCGGTGAACGGCGTCACGGTCCACCACGGCAGGCCCAGCTCGCCGGCCGCATCCCGTACGTCGGCCAGATCCCGATAGGCCGCGGCGCCGAGGTCGACCGGCGCCTGCCCGCCGACCGCCGCCGTCGACCACGACGCCGCCAGGAACTCCTGGCTGGTCCGGACCAGCTCCGCGGCGCGGGTGCGTACCCGCTCGGGGCTGCACACGACGACGTGCGTGCCGGCCGGCATCTCGTGCAGCAGCAGCCGCAGGTCATCGGCCAGGACGGGGGTGAGCGCCTCCATCCCCTCCACCGCCGTGCCGTCCGCGATCCGGTCGAGCATCTCGGCCAATTCCGGATGCTCCTGCGCGAGCGCCTTCGCCCGCTCGCGCACCTCGGGCGTGAGCAGCAGCTCGCGGCACGGCGGCGCCCACAGCCCGTGCTCGGCTACCTCGAGCGAACGCTGGTCGGCCACCCTGAAGTAGCGGATCTCCTCGACCGTGTCACCCCAGAACTCCAGCCGGAGTGGGTGCTCCTCGGTCGGCGGGAAGACGTCTACGATCCCCCCGCGCACCGCGAACTCGCCGCGCTTGTCCACCAGCTCGACGCGCGTATAGGCGACGTCGACCAGCCGGACGGCCAGCTCGTCGAGGTCCTGGGTGTCCCCGGCGTGGAGCGTGACCGGTACGAGCTCGCCGAGGCCCGCGACCTGTGGCTGCAGCACCGAGCGGACCGGCGCGACCACCACCGACAGCCGTCCGCTGGCCGGATCGTCGGTGCTCGGGTGCGCCAACCGCCGCAGCACCGCCAACCGGCGGCCGACCGTGTCGGCGCGGGGCGAGAGCCGCTCGTGCGGCAGCGTCTCCCAGGAGGGGTAGGTCGCGACCTCCTCCGCTGGCAGCAGGCACTGCAGGGCCGCCGCCAGGTCCTCGGCCTCGCGGGTGGTCGCGGTGACCGCGAGCACCGGCCGGCCGGCGCCGCCCCGCTCGGTCGGCGCGGCCAGCGCCGCGACCGCGAAGGGCTGCAGGGCCGGAGGGGCGGAGATGTCCAGGGCCGGTGTCCCCGCCGCCGCGACGGCGCCGGCCAACGCGGCGTCGGCGAGTACGGCATCGAGCAGGCCGGACATCGTCATTTCAGGGGCCTCCGGGGGCAGCACGAACGACCCCAAACGGCCGCGTGCCGGGGGTTTCGGCCTAGCGTACGGCCCCAGCCGCCATCCTCCGGGGCGAGGTGGCGGCCGTCGTGGCATACTTGTCGGTCAGCCTGCGGCAATTCCCTGTCCCGGAGTGGCAGAAGCCACGGACGTGGTACGGGCGGATACGGCCCAAGGGCAAGGAGGGTACGACGCCACGTTTGCCAGTTAGGCGCCCAATACCGCATATGCCGGCGTGGTAATCTGACAGGCGTCCTTAGCGTTGGCCGATGGAGGACGCTTGGTGCCGATTCTCCCCGACCGCCTCATCGCTGAGGTACGCCGACATGTCGCACGCCAACTTGGTCCCCGTAGCCTCGTCGCCGCCAACCTGGTGACCAGCCCGGCCGGATGGCACATCGGCCCGCCCGACTTCGTCGGCATCGGCGTCCAGAAGGCGGGCACGTCATGGTGGCACAAGCTCATCATCGACCATCCCGGCGTCGTCGGGATGGTCGACCGTCGCAAGGAACTGCACTACTTCGACGATTTCAACCGCGGCGCTTTCACCCCTGCCGACGCCGAACGCTACCACCTCTTCTTTCCACGCCCGCCCGGCCGCATATCCGGTGAGTGGACCCCGCGCTACCTCTCCGACTTCTGGTCGCATCAGCAGCTGCGCATGGCCGCGCCCGACACCAAGCTCCTGCTGCTGCTGCGTGACCCAGTGGAACGGTATCGGTCCGGGTTGACGCATGAGCTCAACCTAGGTGCCCGCCCCCGCCCGATCCTGGCGGTTGAGGCGATGTACCGCGGGCTCTACCACTTGCAGCTGAGGTCGTTGCTTCACCACTTCCCCCGTCGGCAGCTGCTGGTGCTGCAATACGAGAAGTGTCGGCGTGATCCCCTTTCCCAGCTCGCCCGCACCTACGAGTTTCTTGAGCTCGACGACGTGCACTTCCGGCCGCCGAGCCTCGACATGCAGGTCAACGCGACGCCCGCCCAGAAGGTCCAACTCCCTAGCCAGTTACGCGACGAGCTCTCGGTGCTGTACGAGCCCGACGTATCCGCGTTGCTCGATGATTTTCCTGACATCGACCTCACGCTGTGGCCGAACTTCCGCTACATGGCAAGACGAGGCATCGCCGCCTCCGGCTAGCCAGCCGCGCCAGTGGCCAACCCTGACCTCTGAATCCCCCGCCGTCGTGCTCAGCACCCGCGGCCGGTGCCCGATGTGCTGTGCCAGCCGGGTCTCGGACCGCTCATGCGGCCCGGCGCCGATCACCGACGTGAGTTCGACCTCGATCAACGCCTGATAGATCGTCGCCGCCGCCGCCCGGATCCGATCATCAACATCGGCGGCGTTCAACGCCTCCAGCAGTTCGAGCAGAGCACGCTGGTTCAAGGCATGTGCACACCTTTGCTGTTCCATGGCGGGTTCACGCAAGGACTCAAGCGATGGCCCCCCCTATCGAGCCGGCGCGCCGAGCCCGCTAGTTACACCACTCGACGGGACGCAACTCGGGAAACCGTCGACGATCCCCCCGCACAGCGAACTCGCCGCGCCTTGCCACACCCACGCGCGTACAGACGATATCGACAAGCCGGACGACCAGCTCATCGAAGTGCTGGGTGTCCCCGTGGGACGGTGACCGGCGCGAACGACCCACACGGCCGGGGGCCGGGGCACGCCCCCAGGGTACGGCTCAGGGAGACACCCCGAGTCGCTCGGTGGGCCTGCACCGGGAAGCGGGTCGATGGCAGCACGCGCAATCGCAAGAACTCCACAGGTAGCCCTGCCCGGCTCCCCACCCGAGGTAGCGCAGGATGGCGCGCTGCTCACGTTCTCCCAGGCATCAGGTTTGGAGCTGCCATGCGGCTTCCCCTATTGCCCGTGTCACAGCACAGCGTAGCCGCAGGTACACGCCGTCGCACTCATCATCGGTGCGCCGTCAGAGGGCTCCGGAACCCGCCCGGAGACGGCGGGGTGAGACCGACATATGCGGGACGGCAGGATGGAGCGGTGTTGTTCGCCGATCTGGTCGCCGCCTCCGAGGCCGTGCGCTCCACGGCGTCCCGGCGCGCCAAGTCGGCGGCGCTGGCGGCGGCGCTGCGCGCGCTCGGCCCCGACGAGGTGGCGGCCGCGGTGGCCTACCTGTCCGGCGAGGCACGGCAGCGGCCCCTCGGCGTGGGCTGGGCCGCCCTGCGCGTCATGCCGCCGCCCGCCGGCGAGCCCGAGCTCACAATCCGGGCCGTCGATAGCGCGCTGGAGGAAATCGCAGTCACCGCCGGCGCTGGGTCGCAGGCACGGCGCAAGGCGCTGCTCGCCGACCTGGCCGGCCGGGCCACCGCCGACGAGCAGCGCTTCCTGCGTGGTCTGCTGACAGGTGAGCTTCGCCAGGGTGCGCTCGAGTCGATCGTGGCCGACAGCGTGGCCGCGGCGAGCGACCTCGCGGTCAGCGATGTCCGCCGGGCGATGATGCTCTCCGGCGATCTGGGTCTGGTGGCCGGCCTCGCCCTGCACCAGGGCGCCGCTGGCCTGGCCGGAATTCGGCTCCGGGTGGGCACCCCGGTGCAGCCGATGCTGGCCTCGCCGATAACCGACCTCTCCGCCGCGATGGCCCAGACGGGCGAGGCGGCCGTCGAGTCCAAGATCGATGGGGTACGGGTGCAGGTGCACCGCGACGGCACGGACGTCCGGGTGTTCACGCGCAGCCTCGACGACATCACCGACCGGGTGCCCGAGATCGTCGAGGCGGCGCTCGCGCTGCCGGTGCGCTCGGTGGTCCTCGACGGCGAGGCCATCGCATTGCGCCCCGACGGCCGGCCCGAGCCGTTCCAGCGCACCGCCAGCCGGATCGGCAGTCGCGGCGGCGGCCAGGGTGGCATCGATAAGATGCGCGCCGCCGTGCCGCTGACCACGTACCTCTTCGACGTCCTGCACCTCGACGGCACCGACCTGCTCGACGAGCCGGGCACTGAACGGTTCGCCGCGCTGGCCGCGACCGTGCCGCCGGGGGGACGGGTGCCGCGCATCGTCACCGCGGACACCGCCGAGGCGACCGCGTTCCTCGAGCGGACGCTGGCCGGTGGCCACGAGGGCGTCGTGGTGAAGTCGCTCGCCGTGCCCTATCAGGCCGGCCGGCGTGGCAGCGGCTGGCTCAAGGTCAAGCCCCGGCACACCCTCGACCTGGTGGTGCTGGCCGCCGAGTGGGGACACGGGCGGCGGCGCGGCTGGCTGTCCAACCTGCACCTGGGGGCGCGCGACCCCGAGGGCGGCGGCTTCGTCATGCTCGGCAAGACCTTCAAGGGGCTGACCGACGAGACGCTGGCCTGGCAGACGGCCCGGCTGCTCGAGCTGGAGGTTTCCCGCAACGATAGGCAGGTGTTCGTCTCACCAGACCTGGTGGTCGAGATCGCCTTCGACGGGGTGCAGACCAGCCCTCGCTACCCCGGAGGGGTGGCGTTGCGCTTCGCCCGGGTGCTCCGGTACCGCTCTGACAAGCGCGCCGCCGACGCCGACACGATCGACACCGTACGGGAGATCCACGCCCCATGATCGCCTCCAACGCCGCGGACGTCATCGACCGTGCCCTGCGCGCCGATATCCGGCGGGTGGGCGATGCCCTAGGTGCCTCACTGGTCCGCCAGGAGGGACAGCACCTGCTCGACCTGGTCGAGCGGATTCGGGCCCTGTCCCGCGACGACCCCGCCGGGGCCGCCCGCCTCCTGCGCGAGGTCGACCTGCCGACCGCGGCGTGCCTGGTCCGCGCTTTCTCCGCGTACTTCCACCTGGCCAACACGACGGAGCAGACCCATCGCGCCCGCGACATGGCCGCGCGGCGTCGCGAGCATGGCGGGTGGCTGCACCAGACGGTGAACCGCGTCCTGGCCAGCGGAGTGCCACCCGACGAGGTTGCGGCCGGAGCGGCCCGCCTCGCCGTCCGCCCGGTGTTCACCGCGCACCCGACGGAGGCGTCCCGGCGGTCCACCCTGTCCAAGCTGCGACTGGTCGCAGACCTGCTCGACGACACCGATCCGCGGCGCGCTGACCGCCGGCTAGCCGCAGTGGTCGACCAGCTGTGGCAGACCGACGAGCTCCGGCTGGAGCGTCCGGAGCCGGCCGACGAGGCCCGCAACGCCGTCTACTACCTCGACGAGCTGTTCGCCGGTCCGGTCCCCGACGTGCTCGACGGGCTGGCCGAGGAGCTGGCCCGGGTCGGCGTGGTCCTGGCCGAAAGCTGCCGGCCGCTGTCCTTCGGCACCTGGATCGGCGGCGACCGCGACGGCAACCCCTATGTCACGCCGCGGACCACCACCCAGGTGCTGCTGCTCCAGCACGACCACGCCATCCGCGGCCTGCTCGCCGCGTGCGAGCAGCTGGCCCAGGACCTGTCGGTGTCCAGCCGGATCGCCGGTGCCTCGGCCGATCTGCTCACCAGCGTCGGCCGCGACCTGGAGTCGCTGCCCGAGGTCGAGCCGCGGGTACGCCGGATGAACGCCGAGGAGCCGTACCGGCTGAAGACCAGCTGCATCCGCGCGAAGCTGCTGAACACCCGGGCCAGGCTGGCCGGCGGCACCGTCCATCAGCCTGGCCGGGACTACCTGGGCACGGCCGAGCTGGTCGCCGACCTCGACGTGATGGCCGCCTCGCTGCACCAGCATCGTGGCGCGCTGATCGCCGACGCCACGCTGACCCGGCTCTCGCGCACGGTCCGGGCCGTCGGCCTTCAGCTGGCCACCATGGACGTCCGCGAGCACGCCGACGCCCACCACCTCGTCCTTGGCCAGCTCTACGACGCACTCGCCGAGCTGGACCGGCCATACGCTGGGCTCGACCGGCCCGCGCGCACAAAGCTGCTGATCGACGAGCTGGCCGGCCGGCGGCCCCTGGCTGGCAACGAGCCCGCACTCGACGAGCGGGCCTATTCCACGTACCAGGTCTTCCGGACCGTCCGGGCCGCGCTGGACCGCTTCGGCCCCGACGTCATCGAGAGCTACATCGTGTCGATGACCCGGGGCGTCGACGACGTGCTGGCGGCCGTGGTGCTGGCCCGCGAGGCCGGCCTGGTGGACGTGCACGCCGGGCACGCCCGGATCGGCTTCGTGCCACTGCTGGAGACCGTGGAGCAGCTGGCCGAGGCCGGCCCGATGCTCGACGAGCTGCTGCGGGTGCCGTCCTACCGCCCGCTGGTACGCGTCCGCGGTGACGTGCAGGAGGTGATGCTGGGCTACTCCGACTCCAACAAGGACGCCGGCATCACCACCTCCCTGTGGGAGATCCACAAGGCGCAGCGGGCGCTGCGCGACGTGGCCGGTCAGCACGGGGTACGGCTGCGCCTGTTCCACGGCCGCGGCGGCACGGTGGGCCGGGGCGGCGGGCCGACCCACGACGCGATCCTGGCCCAGCCCTACGGCACGCTCGACGGCGAGATCAAGGTGACCGAGCAGGGGGAGGTCATCTCCGACAAGTACGCGCTGCCCAGCCTGGCGAGGGAGAACCTCGAGCTCACCATGGCCGCGGTGCTCGAGGCGACGCTGCTGCACACCACGCCCCGTCAGCCGGCCGAGCAGATCGCCGGCTGGGACGTCGCGATGCAGGTCATCTCCGACGCGGCGCACAACGCCTACCGCGCCCTCGTGGACCACCCCGATTTGGCCGCGTACTTCTGGGCCTGCACGCCGGTCGAGCAGCTCGCCGCGCTCAACATCGGCTCGCGACCGGCCCGCCGGCCCGATGCCGGCGCCGGGTTGGCCGGCCTGCGCGCCATCCCCTGGGTGTTCGGGTGGACCCAGACCCGGCAGATCGTGCCCGGGTGGTTCGGTGTCGGCGCCGGGCTGGCCGCTGCCCGCGCGGCCGGGCTGGACGCCATCGTCGAGGAGATGTACGCGGAGTGGCACTTCTTCCGTACCCTCGTCTCCAACGTCGAGATGACCCTGGCCAAGACCGACCTGGCCATGGCCGGTCGCTACGTCGATGCGCTGGTTGACCCGCGGCTGCACCATGTCTTCGACACCATCCAGGCGGAGCACGCGTGCTCCGTGCGCGAGGTGCTGCGAATCACCGGTGAACAGCGGCTGCTCGACGACCTGCCGGTCCTGCAGCGGACCTTCGCGGTACGAGATACCTATCTCGAGCCGATCAGTCACCTCCAGGTGTCCCTGCTTGCCCGGCAGCGGGCCGGCGACTCCGACCCGCTGCTCGGCCGGGCGATCCTGCTCACTGTCAATGGGATCGCCGCGGGCCTGCGGAATACTGGCTAGCGGGCCAAGCCGATCGGGGAGGGAACGTGGACCAGCCCAGCTGGACGCCGAGCCCTGACGAGCGGGCCGACCTGGAACTGCTGCTCGCCGGCGGGTATCCGCCGCTGACCGGCTTCATGGGGTCCGCCGATGTGGCGTCCGTGCGGGCTGGTGGGCGGCTGGCCGACGGCACGCCCTGGCCGGTGCCGGTAATCCTGGAGGTCCCGCCCGACGTAGCGGCCTCGGTGGTTCGCGGGCGCGTCACCTTGACCGATCCCGAGGGTGCCCCGGTGGCCACGATGGACGTCACCGAGATCTGGGACGCCGCCGACGGCCGGCAGTTCGTCGCCGGCCCGGTGCGGCCACTGGCCCCGCCGGCCTACGGCGCCTTTCGCCGGCTGCACCTGACCGCGGCCGAGGTACGCGAGCACCTCGGCGGCGCGCCGGCGCTCGCCGTCATCACCGGAGGGCCACTGCACTGCCGCGAGATCGCCGCCGTCCGCGCGGGCGCCGAAGCCCTGCCCGCCGATGCACGGATCCTGCTGCTGGTGCCCACGGCGGCGCCCGGCAGCGAGGCGTTGATCCGGTTGGTGCTGGCCGCCGCCGGCGACCTGCCACGGTCGATGGTGGTTGCCGTGCCACTGCCGCGGCCCGACGGGTCGGTCGCCGAGAGGCAGCGGGTCGCCCATGTTGCGGCGGCCTACGGCGCCACGCAGGTCTTCGCGGCCGCGGACCCCCCGGCCCTTCCCGACGGCGAGCTCGGGGCGCTGCTGGACGCCGGCGCCCCCTTGCCCGCCGGGTTCACACCACCCGCGGTGGAGCGCGAGCTGCGCCGGGCCCGGCGCACGCTGACCCAGCGCGGCCTCGTCGTGCTGTTCACCGGGTTGTCCGGGTCGGGCAAGTCGACGCTCGCCCGCGGGCTGCACGACGCCGTGGCCGAACGCGGCGATCGTACGGTGACCCTGCTCGACGGCGATGTCGTACGCCGGATGCTCTCGGCCGGCCTGAGCTTCAGCCGCGCCGACCGCGACCTCAACGTCGCCCGCATCGGGTTCGTGGCCGCCGAGGTGGGCCGGCACGGCGGAATCGCCATCTGCGCGCCGATCGCACCGTACGCGCGGACCCGGGCCGAGGTCCGCGCCATGGCTGAGGCAGTGGGGAGCTTCGTGCTGGTCTGGGTGGCGACGCCGTTGGCGCGCTGCGAGGAGCGCGATCGCAAGGGCTTGTACGCCCGGGCCCGGGCCGGTCAGTTGACCGGTTTCACCGGCATCGACGACCCGTATGAGGAACCATCGGATGCTGACCTGGTGATCGATACGTCGACCAGGGGTGTGGATGATTGCGTACGCGAGGTGGTCGAACTGTTGCAACGTGGTGGCTGGCTGGCAGCCGAACCGGGACCGACGCCGTGAGTCTCGGGCTGACTGCCGTCAGCTTCTTCATCGGGATCATCGTCGGGCTCACCGGCATGGGCGGTGGCGCGCTCATGACTCCCGTGCTCGTGCTTTTCTTCGGCATCCAGCCGCTGGCCGCCGTGTCCAGCGACCTGGTCGCCGCGGCGATCATGAAGCCCTTCGGCAGTGCCGTGCACTTGCGCCGCGGCACGGTGCATCTCGGGCTGGTCAAGTGGCTGTGTCTCGGCTCGATTCCGAGTGCCTTCTGCGGCGTCCTGGTCACCAGAGCACTGGGTCACGGCGACCGCTTGCAGGCGGTCGTGAAGACCTCGCTGGGCGTCGTACTGGTGATCGCCGCCTTCTCGCTGATCATCAAGGCCTACCTCGGCATGGTGCAGCGGGCGCGCAAACGCACCACCGGAGCCACTCAGCCGCGCGACACGGCGTCGGAGACGCTGCGGATCAGGCCGCTGCCAACCGTACTCATCGGCGTGGTCGGCGGGCTGGTCGTGGGCATGACCTCCGTCGGCTCCGGATCGCTCATCATCATCGCGCTGATCGTGCTCTATCCCCGGCTGCAGGCCTCCCAACTGGTCGGCACCGACCTGCTCCAGGCGGTGCCCCTGGTGTGTTCCGCGGCGCTGGGCCACATCCTCTTCGGCGACTTCAAGCTCGGGCTGACGACATCGCTGGTCATCGGCGCGGTCCCCGGCGTCCTGCTCGGGGCCACCATGTCGGCCCGTGCCTCCGGCGGGCTGGTCCGCCGGGCGCTGGCCCTCGTACTGCTGGCCTCCGGACTCAAACTGCTCGGCGTGAACAACGTCGCCATGGCGGCCATCCTGATCGGGATCGGGTTGGTGGGCCCACCACTGTGGATGTGGGCACGTAAGCGGCATGGCTTCTCGGCCCTGGCGCGTGGGCCGATCGGGCGGCGGCGTCCCCGTGAACCAGCGGGGCAATAGCGCTGCGCCGGGTGAGCGAGCGCTATGCTCGCATCGGCAAAATGAGTCAAGACCCATCTTGGCGCGCATCTTTGAGTCAGTCGACGCGGGGACTTGCCGCGTATGCTCACGAACCGCTATGGTCGCGCCGACCGCGCGGCCACACGCTGCCATCCGGGCGCCCGGGCGATCACCGCCGAATTTCGACCGCCTGGCCGAGGCGACTCGAGAGCCTGGGACCCAACAAGCCCCGGGGGTGAATCGGTGCCTCCGGGCCCCGTAGAGAGTTCTTCCCACCCGAATCCTTAGCTAACTCGGTAGGCGGCCACCGGAAGAGGAGTCTGTTGAGCATGGCAAGGCGCTCAACCCACGCCGCGGCTCCTGTTCGGCGCACTCGACGGCGCGATCTGGTTCACCTCACGGCGATTGCCGCCGTCCTTATCCTGCTTGTTAGCGCCGAAGATCAGCGGTCCGCCGCGAATATCAAGCACGTGCCACGACACGTCGCGCGAGACGTCTTGGCCCAGGATCAACTTGGCGACGTCCCGTCGCGCGGCACGATCAATCGCCCCGTGTCAGTGCTCGCGGGGAAAGCTCGGGCGCCCGCCATCCGCTCGTCACGCTCGAAGCTGGCGGTCTCCAACCGGGGCGCGAGCGGTTTCCTCTATCTCGGCGCGGCGGGCGACTCCGTGGGGCTATCTCGCAGTGTCGGGGTGTCCCTGTCAGACCACGCGTACGCGCACTTCAACGGCGGCGTCCCAGCGGGTCGGATGATCACCGTGGAGGCCGGCGGAACATGGCGCAGCGTGGCCACCGCCGGGCCGGGGTCCGCCACGTACAACGACATCGTCCGGTGGGCCAACACGATCAGGACCCGCCCAGGGCCGGTTCTGTTTGCCTACCACCACGAGCCAGAGGCCAGTTTCGACACCGGCCTCGGCGCGTCCACCGACTTTATCAACGCCTGGCGCCGGGTGGTCACCATCTTCCGGGCACAGGGGGTGCACAACGTCATCTACACCTGGCAGATGACGGCGTGGTCGTTCCGCACCTCACCGAGCGACCGGCAGTACGCAGCGAAGTGGTACCCCGGCGACGACTACGTCGACGACGTCGGTGCAGACGCCTACAACTGGGCCTCCTGTGGGCAGGGTCGCGGCGTGTGGCAGTCATTTAGCGCTCTGGCCGATCCGGTCGTCGCGTTCGCCCGGGCGCACCACAAGCAGGCCGCCTTTCCGGAGTTCGCCAGCCAGGCCGGATCGAGCCGAGCCCAATGGGTCCGGGATGCTTTGGGCTATCTCGAGACTCACCGCGGTAGCGTCCGGTCAGCCTTCTACTTCCAGCGCCCACCCACGACGGCCGGCGGAGCTGACTGCCACTGGCCGCTGGTCACCGCCGGTGAGTTCTCCGCCTTCGGCGCGCTCGCCCGCAACCGGACGTATTTCTCGCCGTAGGACATGCCACCCTTGGCATCCACGAGACGCCCGGTTGCCGCTTGTGACCGGCGAAAACGGTGCTAACCTGCCGAGGACCGCGCGGCCACGTTCGCCCTCCCGGGCGCCCGAGCGGTCACCGCCGAATCTAGGGTGCACATCGGCAAACGTGCACCCGAGCCGGGGACCCACAGTTCCTGGGGTGAGTCGGTGCTTCGGCACCGTAGGGCATCTCTTCCCGCCCGAACCCGTCAGCTAACTCGGTAGGCGGTTTTAGGAAGAGGAGTCACGTCCTGATGCCCTATCCGTCGTCCCGGCAGGGACTCCATCGCGCGTTGCCCGCCCCCGGCGCCCACCGGGCCGCTTGGGGCGCGTCGGCTGCGCGCGCAAGTATGCTCGATTTCCACCGTCCACGCCGCCGCAGGTTGGCCAAGCCGTCGATCCTGGGCAGCCTGCTGGCCCTGGTCGTCGGCTTTATCCTCGTGGCGCCAAACGCCAATGCCACCACGCTCACCTACATCGGCGCGGCCGGTGACGAGACGGGCCTGTCCCAGAAGATCAACGCGCCGCTGGCGCGGCACTCCTATGCGCACTTCAGCAGCGGCGTGCCCGCCGGCCAGATGATCACGGTGGAGGCCAGCGGTTCGTGGGCGAGCGTCGCGTCCGCCGGACCGGGCACCGCGGTGTACAACGACATCGTGCGCTGGGCGGACACGATCAAGACCCGCCCAGGTCAGGTGCTGCTTGCCTACCACCACGAGCCGGAGGCCAGCTACGACACGAAGCTCGGCACGTCCGCCGACTTCATCCGTGCCTTCCGCCACGTGGTGACCATCTTCCGCAATCGCGGGGTGAAGAACGTCGTCTACACCTGGCAGATGACCGCGTGGTCGTTCAGGACGTCACCCTCCGATTCGCGCTACGCCCCCAAGTGGTACCCGGGGGACGCTTACGTCAACACCGTCGGGGCCGATGCCTATAACTGGTACACCTGTGGGCACGGCAAGGGTCGCTGGCAGGAGCTCAGCTACCTCGGTGATCCGGTGTTGGCCTTCGCCCGGGCGCACGCCAAGAAAGCATCGTTCCCGGAGTTCGCCAGCACGGCGGCCTCGGCGCGGGCCCAGTGGCTGATCAACGCTCACAAATACCTCGTCGCGAGCCGCGGCACCGTGCAGGCCGCGTTCTACTTCCAGCGGGGACCCACGGTGTCGGCGAACAGCGACTGCAAGTGGCCACTCACCACATCGGCCGAGTTCAAGGCCTACGGAGACATCGCACGGGACACCAGCTATTTCCGGACCTGAGCCCGCCTAAGTATTGGTTTAAATATGGCGTGGGTCTCAGAGGCTTTACCGTTGTGTCATGGCTGACAGCGCGCACGTTCCGTGGCCTCCGAGTTGGGTCGCGGTGGGATCAACGCGGTCGCGGAGGCGACGGGCACGCATCCGGACACCGTCGCGCGGGGTGTCCGGGAGGTAGCAGATCCGGCAGGGCGGCGACCGCGGGTGCGGACCCCGGGTGGCGGTCGCAAGAAGCTGACCGAGACCGACCCGCAGTTGTCAAGCGGTGTTGTTGATCTCTGTGGGTTCCTCCACCGCCGCCTCCCTGCCGGAGGGCAGGGTTGAGGAGGTAATAGACCTCCCGAGCGAGATAGCGCTTCAGGCAGCGGATGGGCTCGAGTTTGGAGTGGCCTTCGGCGGTCTTCTTCGCGACCCAGGCCTGGGTGCGTTCGTCGACGCGCATGCAGGTGATGACGGACCAGATGCAGCGTGGAGTTGGCTTGCCGGTCTCCGCCACGGTTGAGCCGGTGGCGTTGGGTCGTGCCTGAGATTGCCGGGAGTGGGGCGACACCACAGAGCATCGCGAACGCGGCCTCGGTGCGCATCCGTTGCCGGTTGTCGCCGGCGGTGACCAGTAACTGTCCGGCCACCTCAGCGCCCATGCCCCCAGGCGAGCAGTTGCGGGGCGAGCGCGATGACGATCGGCTCGATCAGCCCGTCGAGGGTGGCGATCTCATCGCCGAGTTCGAGGATGCGCCGGGCTAGGGACTTCAACGCGATCCGGTTGGCACTGACCGGCGCACCGGCCGGGCTGCTCGTAAACGTCACGAACCGGTCGATGCCACCCGACCCGCGACGCGTCTTGGCGGCGGTTGTTATGGCGGAGGGCTTCAGTCGGACGCCCTTGGGCCCGATCCCTCATCAATGAGAAGACACCCCTCCCTCGTCCTTGCGTCGTGGCAACCGACCCCACGAATGCTGCTCGACCGGATGCACAGCATCTCCCGCCGCGGCCCCGCCGCGGCCGCCGTGATCGCGTGCGGTGCAGCGTTCGCGCTGACCGTCGGCGGTGGGTCGCCGGCCGCGCTCGCCGCAACGGCCGGCACGCTCGACCTCTCCGCCGCGGGTGACACCTACGTGTCCTCGGCCTATCCGAACACCAACTACGGCACGAGCGGTGTGCTCACCGCGGGTAGTGCCGCCGCCAACCGGCAGATCGCGTACCTGAAATTCCCCGTGTCCGGGATCCCTGTCGGCGCAACGGGGGTCACCGTACAGCTGCAACTGAGCAGGACCACCCATCACCTGCCCTCGTCGCTGAGCCTCTCGGCGGTCGCGAGCACGACATGGTCGGAGACCGCGCTCACCTACAACACACGGCCGGCGCTGGGTGCGACGCTGGGCACGGTGTCCCCGACCTCGACGACGAATACGGTCACCTTCCCGACCAACGTCACCGGCAACGGTGCGTACGCCTTCGCCGTGACGGCGCCGACGACCACCACCACCGCGCGGTTCAACTCCAGCACCGGCAGCACCCCGACACCGACACTCAAGGTCAGCTACACCAAGCCGCCGCCGGCGATCTGGATCGGCGCCGCGCACAACACCCCCGACACCTCGATCACAGCCTTCGATTCAGCGAACGCCACAATCGGCCCGCTGAAGGTCCACCGTTCCTTCGACAGCACGTTGCCTGCGACATTCGCGAAGTCCAGCGGCAAGGACGACGCCGCGCACGGCTATGCGTCCTTCGTGTCGTGGAAACCACCGGGCGGTGACTTCGTGGGTGCAGCGAACGGCGCATACGACGCTGCCATCACGGCTTGGGCCAAAAGCGTCCCCACGACCGGGGTGTTCGCGACCTCCTACCACGAGCCCGAGGACAACATGACCGGCCCGCAGTTCGTCGCCCTGCAGCGACACCTCTACACGGTGGTCAAGGCCGCCAACCCGACGATCCAATGGGGCCCGGTCCACATGAGCTACTGGTGGAAGAACCCCTCCGCCATCGGCAAGGTCAGCCCGTCGAGCCAGGACTCCTGGGACGTCGGGGACGCCTACCGCGACTTCACCGCCGTCGACAACTACAGCCGCACCCCACTTTCCTTGCAGACCGATCCGCAGTTCCACAGCTGGTATGACTTCTTTCTCGCGAAGTCGACCAAGCCGCTATTCATCACCGAGTACGGGCAGTACGTCGTCCCGCCCGGCGGCACCGCCGACCCGAACATGCAAGCCGCGCGCGCAGCCGTGATCAAGACCGATGCCACATGGCTGGCCACCCAGCCGCGAATCCAAATGTGGCTCTACTGGGACGGCACCGGCTCCGCCGGCGACTGGACCCTCACCGACACGGCCTCGCAGACCGCTTGGAAGGCTGCCGCGCTCGTGGGACGGACCAGCTAGCGGCTTTGTACGCGGCACCTTGTCGACGAGACCGGTGCTCGGGCTACTCCGAGCGCCGGTCTGTCACCTGAGCGGGCAGCGAGACGTGGCGTACACGCGAGAGTGCGAGATCCCGCCCCGATGGGTCAAGGCGGTCCAGAAGCTGTCCCGGCTCAACTGCATGGCCCCCGGCAAGGACTACACATACGTGCTCGACTTCGCCAATGAAGTCGAGGCCTTCCGGGTCGCGCTCAAGCCGTTCTATGAGGTTCCTGACCGAACCGACCGACCCGAACGTGCCATTCAACCTGCGTACCCGGATCATGAGCCACGCGGTCATCGACACCGAGGAGGTGCGGGAGGTGGTCGGCGCGCTGCCCAACATGCGGGAGAAGGCGCCCGCCGCCGTGCGAATACCGACCCGGGCCGATCATCGATCACGGGCCGCGGGTCAAGGCCCTCGACATGCCGGTACGGGTGGAACAGCGCCGGGCGAAGCTCGTACGACTCGACGCGCTCACGAAACACCGTGATGAGCATCGATCAACTGGACGCCGCAATTGTTGACTCGCAGCCGCCCTTGGTGAGTCCGGCGACCGGATTCTTGCTGAGACTGGGTATCGCCCGCGGCAGAGGGCCAAGCTCACGGAACGCCGCCAGTATTCCAGGGCCCAGAGATGAGACTGCCGCACCTCGGTCTGAGGGCGCTTCGTAGCCGAGCTGACTGCTGGCGAGCGCAGGCGGTGAGGTCGAGCAGAGTTTCCTCCTGAGGCACCTGCGGTCTTCCGGGTACGGCAGTTCCTGCGGCAGCGCTCAGTGACATTGAGCAGGAGCAGGGTGGGAGGGCACTCGGATGGCCTGCTGCTGCTCAGCGGTCGGCTGCACTATTTCATTTTGTCGCGCATCCTCACTCAGCGTTTTCAGCGCTCAGGCGGCGTTGACAGCAGCTTTCCACGCGACCGTGGCATTTGAGGTGTTCGAGGTGGAGGGAATCGGCGGGTTGCTATAGCGCAACTCCCAGTCGGCCCGACCGCCTAGGGAGTCCCAGTACTCGCACATCACGGCACCCTTGGATTTGGCGTAGCTCACGACGGCGGTAATGGCATTGGCCTTGCGCATGGGGTCGTTGATGTCCGCGAGGTAGCCGAACTCCGAGATACCCCAGGCCGTGTTATGTGCGACGGCGAATTTGTACGACGGGCCGAGCAGCGTCGATGCGCTCAGCCAGGCGCCGCCATCGGTGTAGCCAATCGGGCAACAGGTGGTACCGGTATTGTGCGGCTGGGAGTAGGCGTCGACAGAGATCAGGTCAGCGGTGTTGGCGCCGGCGGCATCGGTGGGCCAGTAGTTGGCCGGGTCGCGCGACTTGAAGCCAATGAAGGTGACCCTCATCAGGATCACGGAGACCCGGCGGGTGCCGCCGTCGGCGGCGTTCTGCGCGTGCACCAGACCAGCCAGATGGGTGATCGAGTCCCGGAACTGTTGCGCGGTGAACATGCCGGCGTCGATTTCCTGCTCCGGCTCGTGATAGTTGGTCAGAATGATGTTCTTCGGCGTCGAGGCGATGAAGGTCCGCAGGAGGCCGTCAACGGTGCCGGCGGCCACGTCAGCCGGCGGCAGATTGAACGAGTAGTCGTTGGCCGGCGAGCGTGGATGTGCTCTGTATGAGTCGGTGTCCTGCCAGGTCGCGAAATGCCACCCGGTGTCGTAGCCGCGATAGATCTGGACCGGGCCAACACTGGCGTCGTACCACGACCAATTCTTCGACCATCCGCCGAGCAGCGTCGGGCTGGTGGCACCCGCGGGTGGCGCGGCAAGCGTTAGGGCCGCGGTCAGCGCCGCAGCCAGTACCGCGCCGAGCGTGGTCGTGCTATGACGCCAGCGCATGTGCTGACTCCCCCTTGTTGTGGTTGCCTTGCCGCCAAACGTCCCGAGAATCGTGCTCATCCAAGCTATCGAGGCAGGGCAGCGGACGTTATGGGCTAACCTGTCGACGTTCATGGTTCTTTATGACTACCTCCTGTCGTCACTCATACCCGACTTCCGCAGTTGGTAGGCAGATTCGGCCATGTTCAAGAGGCATCGTCGAAGGTCATCCCTGAAGGAGTGTGGGGCCGGTCATGGGGGTGGTCTTCGTTGTATTTGCGTTTCTCCACCGACTTGTCGGCGCGCCGGGCTAAGGCGTCGGGGTCAAGGTGCGGCCGGAGGCCGCCCGCGTAGCGGCCGAAGGGCCTTGACGCCAGCGCCGACCGGCGCAGCATTCAGGTGGAGGAACGGTGGTCCGGAGCGCCTCCGCGGTTGGGTGTTCCGATGTGGGCTGTTGGCTTCACGGCCGGGTCCCGGCCACTGACGGTCCTGGGTGGGGCGTCGAGTCATCCCTTCGCCGCGCGGTGGGCGGCATGAAGCGCTTCGACGTGCATGCGGTCGGCGGGGTCAATCAGAGGGGGCGACCTCGCCGTGGACGGGGGTCATGACCTGCACGGCCCGCGCCGACCGCGGTCGAGCGGCTCATCCGGTCGGGCTCAGGCAACGCAGCTGCCCGTCGCGCAGCGCGTAGAAGACCAGCGTCAGCTGTTCACGGGCCGCGGCGACGATCCCGATGTTGCGGCCGCGACGGGCCGTCACGCGCTCGCGGACGGCACCGATCCGGCTGGTTTGGGGCAGCATCTGCACCGACTCCACCGCCGCCCAGCGGACCAGCCGGGAACCCTGCTTGGTGATCCGTCCGCGGCGCACGTGGGTGTCGGACTCGTGATGCTTGGGGGTCAGCCCGGCCCAGGACGACAGCTGTGCCGGGCCGCCGAAGCGGTGCACGTCGCCGATCTCGGCGCAGAACACCGCGGCCAGCGTCGGCCCGATCCCGCCGATGGTCTGAACCGCCCGGTAGCCGGGGTCATTGGCCAGCCGGGCCGGCAGCATGCCCGCGAACAGGTCGATCTCGAAGTCGACGGCGGCGATCAGCCGGCGCGCCGAGTCCACCCGACTGCGGTAGGGCTCGGGCAGCGCGACCCGGTCGAGCAGCTCACTGCCTCCCGCGGGGCTTTGTCGCGGGAGGAGTCGTAGCGCTGCTGAAGGCGTTGGCATGGACTCCGACAAAGAGCCGCGGAGTCGGCGGCAGGAATCTTCTCGCCACATCCACGGGGCGCTGGGTCGTGAGCGACAGAGAGTAGTTCGACCACAAGTACCTCTGGGGCATTGCCTTCTGGTCGCTGCCGACGTGGCGGCTTCCCGCGGCACAGGCTCGGTCCGCTGACAGCGGCCCTTCCAGGTTCGCCGCGACCGAACGTCGCCCAGCCGGAGGTCGAGTGGACCGTCTCTGCAGAGTATCGAAGAGCGCACGGTCCGCAGTCACATCCAAAGCAAGTGCGCGGAGGCTGCGGCCTCGGCCAGGCGGTGGTGTCGCCGGCTAGCTGAGATGTCGTTGAACATGCAGGCCGGTCGCCGTACAACAGCTGATCGTTCTACCGGCGTGGCGCACGCCGGACCAGCCGGAACGCGTCGGACCAAATGGCGGACCGGCGGACGGGATTCTCCGACCGCCGGTCCTGAGACCACTCGAGCACAGCGACTAGCTGACCCGACCTGTCACCGCGATGTTCCGCCACGCCTTCTGCGACGCGGCGTCGGTCAGGCTCCAGTTGCCCTGCGCGCCGGTGCCGTCCCAGTAGAGCCACATCTTGATCCGGCCCTGCGACTTGATCCAGGCCGCGTCGGTGGCGATCACCTGGGCGCGCTTGGCCTGCATGGTGGGGTTGGCGACGGTGCCCGGCTTCACGACGTACTGCCCGTACTCCGCGATGAGCATCGGCACGCTCTTGTCGAGCATAAAATTGTACCAGCTCATGAACTCGGGGTCGACGTTAAGCGCGAGGACCGTGGCCGAGTAGGTGTCGACCGCCGTGAAGTCGGCGTACCCGCTCCCGACCCACCAGGCCTGGGCGCCGCCCTTGCCGGCCAGCCGGGTCGGCTGCCACCAGTAGCTCATGTAGACCGGACCCCAGTGAATGGTCGGGTTGGCCCTCTTCACCACCGTGTACAGGTGCCGCTGCATGGCCACGAACTGCGGCCCGGTCATGTCGTTTTCCGGCTCGTGGTACGCGGTCGCGTAGACGCCCGTGGCCGGCACCGTCTTAGCCCACGCCGTCACCGCGGTGTCGTACTTGCCGGCCGCGGCACCGACGAAGTCGCCGCCAGGGGGCTTCCAGGAGACGAACGACCCGTGGCCTTGCGTGGCGTCGTCCTTGGCGCTCGACGTGGCGAAGCTGGCCGGCAGCGTCGAGTTGAACGAGCGCCGCATCTGCAGGGGCCCGATGGACGAGTTCGCCGCGTCGAAGCTGCTGATGCTGGCGTTCGGCACGTTGACTGCGGCGCCTACCCACATCGACTTCAGCGGAGGCGGCGTGTAGCTGACCGTCAGCGTCGGGCGCGGGGTGGCTCCGTCCTTCGCGTCGAAGCGGGCGGTGTCCGTCGTCGTGGCGGCGGTCACGGCGAAGGCGTACGTCCCATTGCCGCTTACTTTCGCGGCGAAGGCGATGGAGCCTGTAGCCGAGGTGGGATACGCCGTGCCGAGGGACGTGCCCACCGGCGGCGCGTTGCGCATCGTGAGCGTGGATTCCGACCACGCCGTGATGGGCACCGTGGCTGCGCTCACCTGAGGGGGAAGGTGATGCGCAGTCCGGCTCAGCTGGAGCCTGGCGCTGATGCCAGTCGCGCCGGTCGGCACGCCCGCCACGGTGAACTTCAGGTAACTCAGCCGCCGGTCGCGGTTGGCGCTGCCGGCGATCAGAATGCTCGAGGCGCCATAGTTCGCGTTCGGGTGGGCTGCGGAGACGTAGGAGTCCGCGACGGCGCCGAAGACCAGGCTCGGGGTCGAGGCCATCGCCGGCGACGGGCCGCCGGCGATCGTGGTGCCGACGGCGGTGGCGCATGCGACCGCGGTGAGCACCGCTATCCGACGCCGGGCATAGCGTCGCAGCGAGGCGGCGGCAGACTGGCTGGGTGACCCGACGCGAGACTGTGCGGCGGCCCGGGAAGGGTTCGGGAGTGTGTGCATGCGAATGGTGTCGGCCCTTCGAGTGACAGGCTTGAGAAAATCCGCTGGCGCCTCGGCCGGCGGATGGCTCGACCGGACGGCTCGGTCCGGCGATCAGGTACGGTCCACGGTTCGACGGGTCGCACTAGCCAGGGAGGGTCATGGCCGGGTTGCTGCTGATGCTCGCCGGCGGCGTGCTGGCTGTCTGCGCCGTCGGCGGCCTTGTCCTGACGCATCCCGTCCGACCGACGACGTGGCGCCGGGGCGGCGCGGCGCGGCGCCTGGTCGCCGCCCGCCACGAGCTGGTCGCGGCACTCGGCGCATCAACCGCCGCGGTCGTGGTGCTCCTCGCCGGCGTGGCCGCCACGGTCATCGTGTGCTGGCCGCTGGGCCGCCTTGCCGGCGGGCTGGAGCGGTCGGTCGACCTGCCGGTCTTCCGCTGGGGCGCCAGGCACCACTATCACGGCTGGATCCGGGTCAACGAGCTACTGACCCTGATGGGCAACCGGCCGCAGGTGAAGGCGGTCTGTCTCGTCTCGGCGGTGGTGCTGGCCTTGCTATGGCGGCGTCGCGGGTGGTGGGTGCCGCCGGTCGTCATCGCTTCGGCGTTCGGCTTCGAGAAGTACGGGCAGAAGCTGCTCGCGCTGGTCGTCCACCGCGGCCATCCGCCGACAACGCGGGGCACGTACCCCTCAGGCGGGGTTGCCCGGCTCGTGGCGATATACGGCGTCATCCTGTTCCTGGTGCTATTCACCTATCCCGGGGTCGGCCGCCGGTGGCGGGTGGCGCTGTGGACCATGTTCGGCATCGCCGCTTTCGTCGAGGGCTACACCCGGATCTACCTGCTCAAGCACTGGTTCACCGACGTCGTGGGGGGTTGGGTGTACGGCTCGCTGCTGCTGGCCACGCTGATCGCCGCGGCTTCGACGCTCGTGGAGCGCAACCGCGAGGAAGGACCCACGGCTGGATCGGCCTGGCGCGGGCGACGTTAAGCAAGCCACTGACTACGGAGCGCTGCGAAACCGGCCGCAGTGGTGACCGCTCGCGGCCGTGGTTCGGCCGTTCGGGTTGAGTGCGCGGCGAGTACGTGCATGCATCGGCGGCGCCGAAATGCGCGCGGTAGGCTGGCTGGGTGCCACGGTGGCGCTCCCTCGGGAGCGAGCGAGGGAAGAGCAGAGGTGAGTGGTGGTCGCTATCACGCACAGTCCGGCAACGTACGAGGGGCGGGACTACGGCGACGTCATGCGGCGCCGCTGGTGGATCGTGGTCGCGGGGGCTGTGCTCGGTCTGCTCGTCGCGATGGTCGCGACCAAGCTGCTGCCCAAGTCCTACACCTCGCCGACGTCGGTGCTCGTACTGTCTACGCCGGTGCCCGACGCCCAGATCGCGAACAGCCGCACGTCGAGCGACATCAACCTCGACACCGAGTCGCAGCTCGTGCTTTCGATGGACGTTGCCGCGGCGGCCGGCAAGCTCCTGCACAGCTCGCAGTCGCCGAGAGACCTGGCGACCAACGTCACGGTGACCGTGCCACCGAACACCCAGGTCCTGCAGATCAGCTACTCCGACAACACGGCGCGCAAGGCGCAGCAAGGCTCACACGCCTTCGCGCTGGCGTACCTCGCCAACCGGCAGGCCCTATCCAAGGCCGCGTTGGACGCACAGATCAAAGGACAACAGGCGCAGGTGGTAGACCTGACCAAGCGGCTGCAGGACGCCACCGGCAAGCTCGCGACCCTGCCGACGAACTCCCCCGACCGCGCCTTCGCGCAGGCTCAGGTCCAGGAACTGATCAACCAGGTGGGCGCGCTCGAGCAGAAGGTCAGCAGCCTGACGACGACGCCAGTCACGCCGGGGCGGATCATCTCCGACGCCGAGCTGCCAACCGGGCCGGGCAGCCCGAACACGCTGATCCTGCTGTCCGGCGGGCTGATGACCGGCCTGTTGCTCGGCTTTAGCGTGGCCGTCCTGCGCGAGCGGACCGACAAGAGGATCCGCCGGGGCTCCGATGTCGAGCGGCTGATCGACGTCCCGCTGCTCACCGCGCTGCCCGGACGCGCCTTGAGTGCGACGACCGCCGCCGGAATCGTCGACCAGTCCGGCGCGGCGGGCGCGGCCATCGCCCATCTGCGCAACACGGTCATCGCGGACCTCGGCCCGCACCGGCACGTCCTGCTCGTGGTGGGCGCGTCGACTGGGCCAGCCAGCCAGTTCCTCGCGACCAACCTCACAGCGTCGCTGGCCCGCGCCGGCCTGATCGCCACGCTGATGGCAGCGAACCTGCGCGACGCGGCCGCCGGTCCCACCGGCTCGCAGCAGCTCGGCGTGTCCGATTTCATGCTGCGCGAGCTCAGGGCGCAGGAGCTCACCACGCCTAGCGCCGACGTGCAGAGCATGAACATCGTCGGCCCGGGCACCCAGCCCGGGCTCGGGGCGGACCGGATGCAGACCGACAGGGCGCGCGAGCTGGTCGCCGACCTGCTGGCGAACGCCAACTACGTGGTGATCCTGGCGTCGTCCACGGCGATCAGCGCCGACGCGCAGACGCTAGCCCACCTGGCCGACGGCGTGATCGTCGTGGCCGAGCTGGGCCGGACCCGCAAGGACCAGCTGCTCGACGCCGGGCAGCAACTCGAGCGAGTCGGCGCCCGGGTGCTCGGCGCCGCCGTCGTGCCGCCCATCGGCCGACGCCGCGGCCAACCAGGCACCGGGGGCAACGCCGCCACTCTTGGCCGCGCCGGCCGCCAACAGCAACTGGCCCAAAGCCGCCTCGACGCCGTGCAGCGCGACACCCACGGAGCCGGCGAACCCACGCCGGGCGGCGACGACGCTTCCACCACCCGCCGGCCGGCCCCGTTCAAGCAGGAGGCTAACTCCTGGCGCCGCGAGTGACCGTGCCGGCGGCGGCCCGGTCGCGCGTTGCGGCCGCCGTACCGGTCGTCGCCTGCCTGGTCCTAGCGGCCTGTTCCGTGTCGACCGACGTCGACCGGTCGACCGGCTTTCCGTCCACGCCTGCCACTACCCCACCGGCAGACGCGACCCCACCGCCGGCGGTCCGACCGATCCTCGCGCCCCTCACGGGGGTGCCCACCACCGCCGCCACGGCGGCGCGCCCGGCAGTGGCGGTGCCGATCACCGCGGGCAGCGTGGGACCGCCCTCCGGCCTCGGCCACGCCGACATCGTGTATGCGGTGTGGGACGGTGCGGCCGGGGTCCGCTTGGCTGCGCTATTCCAGTCACAGGACGACGTTGCGGTCGGCCCGGTGGCCGGGCTGCGCCCGGAGGACGCCAAGCTGCTTCCGGTCGCCCATCCGGTGGTGGCGGCGGCGTCCAGCTACGACAAGTTCCTGCGCATGGGACAAGCCGCGGGCTTGAACATCGCGACGACGTACGCGCACCCCGAGGCCTACCGGCAGTCGACGACCGGCGCGGCGTACGCCTCGACGCCGGGGCTGCGCGCCCTCGCCGCCAGCGGTACGCTGCCGCCGCCGAATCTCTTCCCACTGGCCGCCCCCGACCAACCGCTGGCCCAGGTCGGACTGCACCCGGTGAGCCGGCTGAGCGTGCCGAGCGCGAGCCACCCGGTCTTCATCTGGACCTGGGACGCGACGGTCAAGCGGTGGCGGGCCACGGTCGGCGGCGCCACCGTCACGGCGGCGAACGTGGTGGTGCTCGCGATGCCGTTCAGGACGGTGCTCGCACACTACCCGCAGGGCCCCCCGTTACCGACCGCGGATGTGTTCGGTGCCGGCAACGCCTACGCGATCTCGGCCGGGCACGGCGCGGCTGGCCGGTGGGCCCGGTCCGGGCCGCTGAAGTTGACCACGGTCGCGACCGCCGACGGCGTGCCGATGCGGTTTACCGCCGGCCCGACGTGGGTCATCATCATTCCGGTCGGCAACGCCTGGTCGGTGAGCTGACTCAATGACCATCGCGATCCTTCCCGCTGCACGCGCCCCCCGGCCGGCCTTCGGACGGTCCGCTCCAGGCCCGACCTCCCGGTGGTCGCTGGCGACCGGATGGCCGATGGCCGCCCTGCTTGTCGCGTACCCGCTGTGGTGGGCGCTGGGCCTCGGCGTCTTCATCTTCATCATCCTCGCTGTCCCCATGGCCTGGCACCTGATCCGGCTGCCCCGTGTGCGGATGCCACCCGGCTTCATCATCTGGGTGCTGTTCCTCGTCTGGTCCGTGGCCAGCCTCGTCATGCTGGGAACGAACCCGGTCGGCACCCAGCCGAACACCGCCAGCTCGCGGCTGCTGCCGACGGGGCTGCGCCTGCTGGAATACGCGGCGGTGACCGTCCTGCTGCTCTTCCTCGGCAACGTCTCGCTGGAGCGGCTATCGCAGCAGCGCCTGGTCCGCTACCTCGGCGTGATTTTCTTCTGGACGGTGACCGGCGGCGTCCTGGCGGTGCTCCTGCCGACCTTCCAGTTCACCTCGCCGCTGGAGTTGGTGCTGCCGTCCCACCTGCGCAACAACCTGTTCGTGCAGAGCCTGGTGCATCCCGCCCTCGCCCAGCTGCACGACGTGCTCGGCTACACCTCGCCCCGCCCGGCGGCCCCCTTCGGCTACACCAACATGTGGGGCAACAACCTTGCGATCCTACTGATCTGGTTCGTCGTCGGCGCAGTGGCGCTGCGATCGCTGCGGCTGCGTCTGGTCGCGCTGGCGGTGGTCGTCGCGAGCTTGGTGCCCACCGTCTACTCGCTCAACCGGGGGCTGTGGATCGCGCTGTTGCTCTCCGGCCTCTACCTCGCGTTCCGGCTGATCGCTCAGGGCCGGCTGTGGGTGATCGGCGTGCTGACCGGCGTGGTGGTGGTGACGTACGCGGTCGTCGCGCTGTCCCCGCTGCAGCAGCTCATCGCCGCGCGGCTGGAGCACGGCAAGAGCAACGACACGCGAACGTTCACCACGGTTGAGGTGCTGCGGATCGCCAGGGACTCACCGATCCTCGGCTACGGTGACACCCGCAACGCGCTGGGCAGTTACCAGTCGGTCGCGGTGGGGAAGAACGCGAACTGCCCGCGCTGCGGCAACATCGCGCTCGGCAGCAACGGGCAGCTGTGGCTGGTGCTCGTTTCGAGCGGGTTCGTCGGCGTGGCGCTGTACGTGGGCTTCTTCCTGCATGCGGTCTGGCACTACCGACGGGACCGCACCGCGATTGGGGTCGGCGGCCTGCTCGCGGTTGGCCTGCCCCTGTTCTTCATGTTCGTGTACAACGCGATGGTGTCGCCGTTGGCGCTCTACATGATCTCGGTTGTGCTGCTGTGGCGGAACGAACAGCTGCACGACGCCGCGAGGGCGGAGGACACCGGTCAGGGAGGCGAGCGGCGGCCGCCCGCGCCGCTCCGCCGATGAGCCGACCGGAGCAGGCTGCTGGGCGCCTCCTGCCGGCGTCCAGCGTCACGCTGTTCGGCCTTGCCGAGCTGCTCTGGCCCAGCCCCGCCTCGATCACCACGAGCCGCGGCGGCGACCGCACGGTGGCCCAATACCTGCCCGTCCCGAGCACCGCAGACCCGCGGCTGCTCCTGCCGGCACGCCCTTGGCGCGCGGCCGCGGCAGCCGTACGTCACCAGCCGGCCGCGTCCACGAAGGCTCGGGTACGCCGCGAACTCGCCGCACTCGGGCTCGCCGCCGGTCTGGGCGAGCTGGTGCCGCGGCACCGGATCCGGGTTCACGCCGACCACCCCGTCGAAACGATCGAGGTTTTCTTCGCTCGGCACTGGGATCGCCCGATCGTGCTGAGCATCCACCTCGGCAAGCCGCGCGCCAACCGCAAGCCGGTCGTCGGAATCCTGAGTCCGGCCGGTGCCGCCCTGGGCTTCGCAAAGATCGGCGTCAACGAGCTGACCCGCTCACTGGTGCGTACCGAGGCCAATGCGCTGGCCGTCGTCGCCCGCGCGAATCCACGGCAGCTGACCGCGGCGCGGGTGCTTCTGCAGGAGCGCTGGAACACGCTGGACGTAGTGGCGACGAGCCTGCTGCCGGTGTGGGAGGGCCGGCGACCGGTGCCGGTCGAATCCCTCCGGCGTGCCACGCAGGAGGTCCACGGCCTGGTGCCCACCGGCGAGCTCACCGTGTCGGACTGGCTCGCGGCGTCAGGGCTCCGCGACCGGCTGGCCGGACTGCCCGAGAGCCCGGCCAGCGCGGGTGTCCGTGGCGCGGTCGGCACGCTGGTCGACCGGGCCGGCGGGGTGAGGCTCGCCTGCGGAGCGTGGCACGGAGACTGGACCCCGTGGAACATGGCCTTCGTCGGCGGGCGGCTGCTGGTCTGGGACTGGGAGCGGTTCAGCGCGCCGGCTCCGGTCGGCTTCGACGCCCTGCATCACCGGCTGCAGGGAGCTTTGGTCTCGCAGCGGCGGCCGCCCCGGCAAGCGGTCCGGGAGCTCGGCGGCCAGGCCTACCAGCTGCTCGCCCCCTACGACGTAGGCCCGGCGGTCGTCCCGGTCATGGTCGTCGCGTACCTCGTCGAACTGGCGGGGCGCTACCTGCACGACGGGCAGGAAGCGGCCGGCGCCCGCCTCGGTCGGGTCGGCGACTGGCTCGTGCCGATGCTCGCTCAACTGGCGGGGCGGCTATGACACGGCAGGCCGGGGCCGGCCGGGCCGGCTTGCCGACCACCCGCCGGGTCCCCCGGCGGGTGAAGCCGGTGCTCCTCGCCGCGTCGCGCACGCTGGGGCGGGCCACCAGCCATGCGCGAGTGCTGCCGGGGTTCCTCGTCGTCGGGGCGCAGCGCTGCGGCACCACGTCGATGTACCGCACCCTGGCACAGCATCCAGCCACACTGAAGCCGGTGCGCCAGAAGGGCGTCCATTACTTCGACACCGGCTACGACAAGGGCCTGAGTTGGTACCGCGCGCACTTCCCGCTGCAGCGTACGGCGCTCGCCGTCGAGCGGCGCACCGGCGTGCGGCCGCTCGCCTTCGAGTCCAGCCCGTACTACATGTTCCACCCGTGGGCCCCGCAGCGGATCCAGGCGGACCTGCCGCAGCTCCGGCTGCTGGTGCTGCTGCGCGACCCGGTCGAGCGCGCCTATTCCGCGCACGCGCACGAGCTGGCACGCGGCTACGAGACCGAGCCGTTCGAGGCTGCCCTGGAGCTGGAACCTCAGCGGCTGCGCGGCGAGGTGGAGCGTATACTCGCCGACCCCGGCTATCGCAGCCACGCCCACCAGCACAACGCATACGTGCTGCGCGGCCAGTACATCGAGCAGCTCGAGCCGCTGGCCGGTCTGTTCGGCCGGGAGCGCATCCACGTCGTCGACAGCCACGACCTCTTCACCGCGCCGGAGGGCGCGTACGCCGGCGTGCTGGAGTTCCTGGATCTGCCGCCGATGGGCGAGCCGGTGTTCGAGCGGCACAACGCGCGGCCCCGGTCGGCGCTGGCGGGCTCGGTGCGGGCGCGGCTCGAGGAGCACTTCCGGCCGTACGACGACCGCCTGGCGACCTGGCTGGACCGCGTCCCCTCCTGGCGCAGATGATGACGGCGTCCGACGAGGTTGCGTCGGCGGCAGTCGAGTCGCCGCTAGCCGAGGGCGACGTACGCCGGCTCGCCTCCGGCGCAGTGCTCAACCTCGCCGGCGCCGCAGTTTCCAGCGTGGTGAACATCGCGCTGGTCGTCACGATCACCCGCGGCGTGCCGAAAGCCGAGGCTGGCGTGTTCTTCGCCGCCACCTCGCTCTTCCTCATCCTCGCCATGGTGGCCAAGCTCGGCGCCAACACCGGCCTGGTCTACTTCGTGCCGCGGCTGCGCGTGTTGGGCCGACCCGACCTCATCGGGCGCCGCCTGCGCAACGCTCTTATGGCGGTGCTGGCGGCTGCGGTGCTGCTCGGCGCGCTGCTCTGGACCTTTGCCGACCCCGCCGGCGACCTGGTCACTCGTGCGCACGGTGAGCAGGCGACCGCGTACCTGCGGATTCTCGCGGTTTTGTTGCCGGCGGCGGTGCTGGCCGATGTCGCCCTCGCGGGCACCCGCGGCTTCCGGCACATGCGGCCGACGGTGCTGCTCGACCTGGCCGCTCGACCGATCCTGCAGCTGGCCTCGACGGTCCTCGTGGTGGCGCTCGACGCACCGCTCGCCTGGCTCGCGGTCGCCTGGGCCGCGCCGTACCTCCCCGAGATGCTCGCCGCGCTGGTCTGGCTCAGCCGGGTCCCGGAGCGGCGCGCCACGACCGCCACCACGGCGAACGTCGACGGGCTCGGGACCAGCGACTTCTGGCGCTTCACCGCGCCGCGGGCGCTCAACGCCGTCGTGCAGCTGGCGCTGCAGCGCCTCGACATCATCCTCATCGCGGTCCTGCGCGGCCCCCGCGAGGCGGCCATCTACACCGCGGCCACCCGGTTCCTCGTGGTCGGCCAACTCATCAGCCAGTCCATCTCCACGGTCGTCCAGCCCCGGCTCGCGGAGCTGCTTGCCCTGCGCGACCAGCACGGCGCCAGGATGGTCTACCAGGTGGCCACCTGCTGGGGGGTGCTAGTTAGCTGGCCGCTGTACCTGCTGGCCGTCGTGTTCTCGACCCAGCTGCTGGCTATCTTCGGCCGGGGGTACGCGGCCGGCGCCGGCGTCATCCTGCTGCTGGCAGCCTCGATGTTGGTCGCGACGCTATGCGGCATGGTCAACGTCGTGCTCAACATGGCGGGGCGCACGACCTGGACGCTGGCCGACGGGCTGCTGGCGCTGGCCGTGATGGTCGGGATCGATCTGGTGCTCATCCCGCAGCACGGCATCTTCGGGGCGGCGGTCGGCTGGGCGGCCGCGATCCTGGCCAACAACCTGATCCCCCTGGGTCAAGTCGCGACGTCGCTGCGGCTGCACCCCTTCGGCCCCGGCTCCTGGCGGGCAGCGCTGCTGGCCGGCGTCTGCTTCGGCGCGGTGCCCCTCGCGGTACGGGCGGTGGCCGGATCCTCGCCGCGGGATATCGTGGTGGCGGTGGTCGGCGGTGCGCTCCTCTTCGCGGTCGGCTGCCACCGGCTGCAGCGGCAGCTGGCGCTGGACACCCTGCGAGGGCTGTGGCGTCGGCGCGCTCGCGGGCCAGCACTGGTCGGGGGGCCGGCGTGACCGCCACCGGCAACCGGCGGTCCGCACCGCGGCACGTGGAGTTGACTTGGTCCCAGGTGGCGCGGCTCGGCCTGGTGGGGCTGGCCTCCGACGTGCGGGACCGGCGCCGCGACGGGCCCGTCGGCGGCCCGCGGGTGGCCGTGCCGCTGCGTCGCCGCCTCGACCCGCGGGTCCGCGCGCCGATCTTCGTGATCGGTGCGCCCCGATCCGGGACGACGTTCCTGGGCCGCTGCGTCGGTCGGCTGCCGGAGGTCTCGTACCACTTCGAGCCGCGGCTGACCAAGGCGGCCGCTCGCTGCGTGTATGACGGCTCGTGGTCGGCGCAGCGGGCGGCTCGGGTGTTCCGCGGCTTCTACGGCGCGCTGCTGATCGCCGGCGGTGACGGTGGCCTGCGGTTCGCCGAGAAGAACCCGGAGAACTGCTTCATCGTGCCGTTCTTGTTCCGGACGTTCCCGGCCGCGCAGTTCGTACACATCGTCCGAGACGGCCGCGACGCGACCGTCTCGCATGCCCAGAAACCGTGGCTGAAAGCCGAGTCGGCGGCGTCGGGCCAGCGCGGCAGGGGCGGGGCCGCATGGGGGCCCCAGCCGCGCTTCTGGGTGGAGCCCGACCGGCACGAGGAGTTCCGATCGGTCTCCGACCTCGAACGCTCGGCGTGGTGCTGGCGCCGCTTCACCGAAGCGGCATTCGTTGGGCTCAGCACTCTACCGGCAGACCGGCTCCTCAGGGTGCGCTACGAGTCGATGGTGCGCGATCCACGGGCCACTGCGGTGTCCCTCGGGGAGTTCCTGGGTCAGCCGGCCGGGGCCGGCCAGGACGCGCTGCGTACGGCGCTGGATGAGGCCAGCCCGTCGTCGGTCGGGCGCTGGCGGCCGGCACTGGACGAGCACGAGGCCGAGCTGGTCGCCCGACAATGCGGCAGCCTGCTGAATGAGCTTGGGTACGACGACTGATGGCCGGGCCGCCGCTGCTCGTCACCGGGTTGCCCCGGACCGGTACCAGCTGGGTCGGCAAGACGTTGGAGGCCAGCGGCCAGGTCGTCTACATCAACGAGCCGCTGAATCCGCAGCACCCACCGGGTGGCTCGCCTGGTGTGCTCAACGCTTCGGTGGCGCATCGCTACCAGTACATCTGCGCGGACAACGACGACGGCTGGCGGCCGGCGTTTTCCGACACCCTCCGCCTGCGTTACCACCCGGTGGCCGAGCTCCGGCGCAACAGGGGCGCCTACGACCTGGCCCGAATGGCCAAGTACTCCACGTCGTTCACGGCGGGGCGGCTGCGGGGCCGGCGGGCGATGCTGGACGACCCCTGGGCAATCGTCTCGATCCCGTGGCTGGTCGAGCAGATGGGCTGCCAGCCGGTCGTGCTGGTCCGCCGGCCGCAGTCCTTCGCCGGTAGCTGGCGCAGGCTCGGCTGGCGGGTGGACTTCCACGACCTGCTCACGCAGCCGCAACTCCTACGTGACGTCCTCGGCCCCTACGAGCAGGAGATGCGGACGCTGTCCGGGTCGGCCGACTGGGTTGCCCAGATCAGCCTGCTCTGGACCGCCATGTATGCCGCCGTAGCGGATCTCGCCGACCGGATGCCCGAGATCACGGTGGTGCGCTACGAGGATCTCGCGGCCGAGCCGGTGCCCCGATTTCGCGAGCTGTACGACGCCCTCGGGCTTCCCTGGACCGCCGATGTCGAGGCCGAGGTGACGAGGGCAACGACGGCCAAGGGCATCGCACCCGCCTTCCGCTGGAACCTGCGCGGTGGGCTCTCGCGCACCGGCTACCGGCCGATGGACAGCCGCAAGGCGCTCACGTCGTATCAGGAGGTCCTCACCGACGAGGAGGTCGACCGGATCTGCGCTCTCACGGCCGGTGTGACCAAGCGGTTCTACGACGGCTAGACGCCCAGCTGTCAGACGCCCCGGCCGTACCGGTGCAGCACCTTCAGCACCGTCTCCCCCGATACCAGGCGAGTTGTTACCAGCAGGGCCACGACGCCCCGCCATTCCCGCCAGTGCCGGCGCAGCGCGCGCACGGCCCATCGGCGAGCGTTTCGGCCGTCGCCCAGGCAGGCGTAGGCGAATCCCAGCTGGCCATAGACCCGGGCCGCGCCGACCCGGTGCCGACCGATGCCGGCATGCCGGCGGAGCATCCACTCGAGGGACTCGATCTTGCTCTCCCACTGCCGGGAGAAGAAGGAGGTGCGTCCCCACCGCACCCGGACCAGCGGCCGGTCCACATGCACGATCGGGAGCTCGGCGGAGGCCCGCAGCAGCAGGTCCCAGTCCTCGTTCTGCCCCCCTGGGATCTCCTCGTCGACGAACCCGATGTCCTCGAGCAATGACCGCCGGAACAGGAACGTCGAGGAATGCAGCATCGCCATCCGGGAGCGCAGCAGCTGCTCCTGCGGGACGGTGTCGGTACCGGCCAGCCGGGGGCTGGTGTGCCCGTCGAAGGCCACCATGATGCTGCAGGTGCAGAACCGTGCTCCGGGCTTGGCCTGCAGGGCATCGACCTGGGCGGCCAGCTTGCCCGGCAGCCACTGGTCGTCGTCGTCGCAGAAGGCAACTAGCGCGTTGCCCGCGTTCTCCGCGTTGTCCGGCGCGGCGTTCTCCCCGAGGATGCGATCCAGGGCGGCGATGCCAGTGTTGCGCGCCCCGGCCAGGCCGGGACGGCGGGAGTTGGTCATGACCTCCACGGCGCTACTGGCGAGGCTCTGATCGGGCGTGGTTCCGTCGTACACGATCACCACCCTGATCGGCCCGTCGTAGTCTTGCGACAGCACGCCGTCAATGGCCGCACGGAGCAATTCGGGGCGGTCCCGAGTGGGGATCACGACGCCGATCGAGGGCGGGGCGCCGCTCATGGCGAGCTCGGCCGGCGCCCGAGGTAGCCGTAGCGAGCCAGCATCGGCAGTGTCAGCGCGGTGACGGAGCGCCGGTACGTCGGCCGCAGGGCCGCCCGCCAGGCATCGTCGGGACGGATCGGCACGACGCCGGTACGAAAGCGCATCGGGTTGCCCGACGTGGTGTGCCCGGGTGACAGCTCGACCTGCCGGTCACCGACGAAGCCCAGAGCCCGATCATTGGTGGCGATGCCGGCAAACCCGGCGATGGCGCGGATGCTGGACCGCGGCTGGGCCACGAAGTCTTCGTACCGCACCCGCAGGATCGGTGTGCCCAGCCGGCCCAGCAGCGCGAAGACCGCATTGTGGCTGTCCCAGAGCAGAGCCGACTTCGCTGGCGAATACCGGGTCATCATTTCCCCGGGGTCACCGGCCTCGGGCCGCGGCACCTGCTTTGTCCAGGAGTACGCGACCGCCCGGCTGTCGCGCACGCAGTGCACGACCCGCAGGCCGATGTCCGGCGATCCGCGCAGGCAGAAGGCCAGCGATGGGTGCTTGCTTGAGTCGATGACAACGCTGGCGCCAGAGACCTCGGCGGCCGCGGCGTAGACCTTGCGGTAGTAGCCGAGATACTCCTCGAGCGGACCGCCCCGGTCGCCCCCGGCCGGTTGACGCGCCAGCCGGGGGATGAACCGCGTGCGGTCCACTGCGGCCCGCAGGTGCCCGATCCTCACGGGGTCGACCGCCGACCAGCCGCCGAAGGCCACCTCGCCCACCTGGCACCAGAACGGACAGCGGCTGAACGCCTCGCCGCACCCGCACGACTCGTCCAGCACCAGGCTGCGCTCCCACAGATGCACGATCTCGCCCAGTGCGACCGCACCGGGAAGCTCCCCGAGCACGCGCTCCAGTAGTGTCGTACCGCTGCGGCCCAACCCACCTAGGAAAAGCACTCTCACGGGCGGTCAGCCAACCCGGAGCCGTTGCGGATTGAAGTACGGATCACCGGCCAGGCCGCCGAACTGTTTGATCGCAGCCGGATCGTCGGTCAGCTGGTAGGCGCGCTTCGCCGCATGGCCGGCCGGATTGGAGTCGAAATAGCTGACCGCCTTGATCTGCGGATTGTCCTTGAAGGTTGCCTCGGCTGCCTTCAGATAGGTCACCCGCGCCTGGGACCTGCGATCGCGCGGCACGCCGAACTCCCCGATCATGATCGGCTTGGGATGCTGGTTGGCCCAGGCTAGGAAGGGCGCGAGAACGTCAGTCATCGACGTCCACTGGGGGCCGGGATAGGCGTCAACGCAGGTCCAGTCGACCCACTTGTCGCCCGGGTAGTAGGCGGCCGCTCGGCCGGCGGCAAAGCCCTCAGCAGTTGGGCACCACACCCACCCCGCGTTGGTTACCTGCTCCTTGTTGAAGATCGCCTTGATGTGGCGCCAGGCCGCGACGAACTCCGGCGCCGTCCCCATGACCTGCAGGTTGGGGCGGTCCATCTCCCAGCGCCATTCCATGAACACCGGCCTGCCGATCGCCTTGACCGCGCGCGCTCGGGTCCGGATCAGATCGTCATAGCGCCCGGAGGTGACGCTCTTCCAGCCGGTACTCGGGTCGGCCCAGGACAGCTGCATGAGGTAGCCACGCTTGATGAAGTCGAGGTCACTGGAGGTGGGGAAGTCCTCGTTCCAGAGCCGATACGTGTGCACGATGTCGAGCTTGCGGTGCATGCCGGTCTCCAGGTCGGAGATCGCTTGCCGGCGGCCCTCGTCGGTGAAACGCGTCGGCTTGCTCCAGGCGCCGACGTACGCCCCGCTGGCGGGAACGGCGGGCCCGGGGACCCGGTCCAGCGGCGGGGCGGGGTGGCGGTGGTGCTGGGTGACGGCGCTCTGATGGGCCCTCAACTGCCAGTACGCGACACCCGCACCGGCGATAAGGGCGAGCACCGCCACGATGCTCATGCCGATGATAAGCGGGTGGCGATTCGGTGAAGGGCTGGAGTGCGGCCAGCCGCGCGGTGTGGTGTCGCCGGCGGTCCAGACCACGTCGTCTCTCTCGGGCTTGCTGACGGGCTTACCGGGGAAGCTCATCGGGCCTCGATCACCATGCCCGCGCCGACGGTTCGGTTCGTGCCCTCGTCGACGAGGATGAAGCCACCGGTGCTCCGGTTGCGCCGGTATTCGTCGCAGAACAGCGGCTGGGTCGCCCGCAGGCTGATCCGACCGATCTCGTTGAGGCCCAGCTCGTCGGCGTGGTCGTCGCGGTGCAGGGTATTGACGTCGAGGCGGTACTGCAGGCTGCGGACATGGGCCCGGGCCGTACGGGTGGTGTGCTTGATAATGTAGATGCTGCCCGGCTTCAGCGGCTGATCGGTCATCCAGCACACCGTGGCCTCCAGGTCCTGGGCGGCCATCGGGCTGTTGTGCGGGCGGCAGATCATGTCGCCGCGCGAAATGTCGAGATCGTCGGCCAGCCGAAGGGTGACCGACATCGGTGGGAAGGCCTCCTTGACCGGTCGTCCGGCCACTTCGATACAGGTCACCGTGGTGGTCAGCCCGGAGGCCAGCACCATGACCTCGTCGCCGAGCTTGATCACCCCGCCGGCCACCTGGCCGGCGTACCCGCGATAGTCGCGGTGCACCTTGGACTGCGGGCGAATCACGTACTGGACCGGGAACCGCACGTCGACCAGGTTGCGGTCGGAGGCGACGTGGACGTTCTCCAAATGGTGCAGCAGGGACGTGCCGTCGTACCACGGCATGTTCTCCGAGCGGGTGACGATGTTGTCACCCTGCAGCGCGGAGACCGGAATCACCGAGAGGTCCGGGACCTCCAGCTTGGTGGCGAAGGCGGAGAACTCGGCCCGGACCTGCTCGAACACGGCCCGGTCGTAGTCGACCAGATCCATCTTGTTGACGCACAACACGAGGTGCGGGACGCGCAGCAGGGATACGAGGAAGGCGTGCCGCCGGCTCTGCTCGAGGAGTCCCTTGCGGGCATCGACCAAGACCAGCGCGAGGTCGGCGGTCGAGGCCCCGGTCACCATGTTGCGGGTGTACTGGATGTGACCCGGGGTGTCGGCGATCACGAACTTGCGCCGCGGGGTCGCGAAGTAGCGGTAGGCGACGTCGATCGTGATGCCCTGCTCGCGCTCGGCGCGCAACCCGTCGGTGAGCAGGGCCAGGTCGGTGTAGTCGTCGCCACGGTCACGGCTGGTGCGCTCCACCGACTCGAGCTGGTCTTCGAAGATCGACTTGGTGTCGTAGAGCAGGCGCCCGATCAGCGTGCTCTTGCCGTCGTCCACCGACCCCGCAGTGGCAAATCTCAGCATGTCCATCGCTAGCAGATTCGTGGCTGGCATGGTCAGAAGTACCCCTCGCGCTTGCGATCCTCCATCGCTGCCTCACTGGCCCGGTCGTCGGCACGCGTGGCGCCGCGCTCGGTGATCCGCGAGCCGGCCACCTCAGCGATGATCTCGTCGAGAGTGCTGGCAGCCGACGCGACCGCACCGGTGCAGGACATGTCGCCGACAGTGCGGTAGCGCACGGTCTCCTCGAAAACCGGCTCGTCGTCGCCGCGGTTGGCGTACTCACTGTCCGCGAGGAGCATGCCGTCTCGCTCGAACACTGCACGCTTGTGCGCGAAGTAGATCGAGGGGATCTCCAGCTGCTCGGCTGCGATGTAATGCCAGACGTCGAGCTCGGTCCAGTTGGACACGGGGAACACCCTGATGCTTTCGCCGTGGTGCACGCGCGTGTTGTAGAGGCTCCATAGCTCGGGCCGCTGGTTCTTAGGGTCCCACTGGCCGAACTCGTCACGGAAGGAGAACACCCGCTCCTTGGCCCGGGCCTTCTCCTCGTCGCGTCGGGCGCCGCCGAACAGCGCCTCGAAGCCGTGCTTCTCGACGGCGTCGAGCAGGGTACGGGTCTGCAGCCGGTTGCGGCTGGCGCGGCGACCGCGCTCCTCGACCGAACGGCCCTGGTCGATGCTGGCCTGCACCGAGGCGACGATGAGCTTCACCCCGAGCTCATCGACCCGGCGATCTCGGAACTGGAGCGCCTCGGGGAAGTTGTGGCCGGTGTCGATATGCATGACCGGGAAAGGGATCCGAGCCGGCGCGAAGGCCTTCTCGGCCAGCCGCAGCATGACGATCGAGTCCTTGCCGCCGGAGAAGAGCAGGGCCGGCCGCCGGCACTCCGCCGCCACCTCGCGGAAGATGTGGATCGACTCCGCCTCGAGCGCGTCCAGCTGGCTGAGCCGGTAGTCGACGAAAGCGGTGTTCACAACTGCTCCCCGGGTACGGCCGTCAACGCGGCGGTTACTTCAAGAATGCGACCCGCCAGGTGCGCCGCACAGACCAGCAGGTCAGGAAGGTACGCGTTGTCCTGGTTGTAGGCCAGCGGCGAACCGTCCAGTCGTGACACGTGCAGGCCGGCCGCTTGTGCCACCGCCACCGGGGCCGCGGAGTCCCACTCGTATTGCCCACCGGCGTGCACATAGGCGTCGACCTCACCCAGGATGACCGCCGCGCACTTGGCACCGGACGAGCCCATCGGCACCAGATCGGCACCCAGGTGGGCAGCGACCTCGGTGGCGATCGCCGGCGCCCGGGTACGGCTGACCGCCACCCGGAGGGCGCCGGCGGCGCGCAGGGTGGGCCTGGCCATGTCTGCCGTGCTCAGGGTCAGCCCGCGAGCCGGCAGGGCGATGGCTCCAGCAACGAGGTTTCCGCGCTCCCAGAGAGCCACGTGCACCGCCCAGTCGGTGCGGTCCGCCTCGGCGTACTCGCTGGTGCCGTCCAGCGGATCGATGATCCACACCCGGCTGGCCTGTCGCCGCGTCAGATCGTCCGGCGCCTCCTCGGAGAGCACCGCATCGGCCGGGCGCTCCCCGGCCAACCGGGCGGCCAGCAGCTGCTGGGCACACCGGTCACCGGCGTTGCGCAGGGCGGCTGGGTCGGCGAAGCCCAGCTGGACGCGAAGTGCGAGCAGAACCTCCCCGGCGCTCGCCGCGAGGTCGGCGGCAAAGGTGTGGTCGTCGCGGGCAGCTGAGTCGTCGAGGAACACCGACCTGGTCATGCGCCCGCTCGCCGACGCGTCGGCAGCGCTGACCGCATCAGCAGGAGGAGCGCGAAGGGCAAATCGTCCACGATGTAGCGCCGGAACAGTCGGCGCGGCTCAAGGGCCAGCCGGTGCACCCACTCCAGACCGCTGCGTTGCATCCATCGCGGAGCTCGCGGCACCCGGCCCGCGGCGAAGGAAAGCGCGCCACCGCAGCCAATGAACCACGCCGAGGGCAGGACCGCTCGCAGATCCTGGGCGAGCCGCTCCTGCTTGGGGAAGCCGAGCCCGCAGAAGACGATGTCCGGCTTGGCCGCCTGAACCTCCGAGCGGAGCGCGGCCAGCTCGGCCGGGTCCTGCTCGAAGCCCATTGGCGGGCACGACGAGCCGGCGACGACCAGGCCCGGGAAGCGCTTCTGCAGGGCGCGGCCAGCCTGGGCCGCGACGCCTGGAGAGCCGCCGAGGAGAAAGATCGAGGCGTCGCGCCGCGCCGCTACCGCGCTTACCGAGAAGATCAGATTCGAGCCGGCCACCTGCCCGGCCAACGGCTGGGAGCGCAGCCGGGCGGCCCACAGCAGCGGCATGCCGTCAGCGACCACCAACGACGTTTGGGAGACCAGCCGCTTCAGATCGGCGCTGCGGCTGACTGCTCGCAAGATGTCGATGTTCGGGGTCACCACCGAGCCGCCCGCACCGGCACCGATGTCAGCGAAAATCCGCTCGATGACCACAGCCTCGGTGAGATTGTCGAACGACACTCCGGCCAGCTCGACGCGCTCCGGCACCGGTTCGCCGCCAATCTCGCCGCGGGGCCGCGGCACCGCACAGCGATCCAGAGACACGCTCATCGCTCCCCCTTGTCGAAGCCCAAAAGATACCGCGTCGCGCGAAAACCCGGAGTCAGCGAGTCCGGAAGTCGCGGCGAGCCGGCGTCGGTCAGTACGGCAAGAAGCAGATGCCCATGTGGTTGTGCTGGCCGGCGCACGAGTCGGTGTTCTGCGCGTTGTCGCTGGCGATCCACAGACCGGCCGGAGTCAGCACCATGTCGTCGGCGCCCAAGCCGCGCCCACGGGTGGGGTTGAAGGTGAGCGCTCCGTTGATGGGGCTGAGCCCCGCCATGCCGGGCGCCACGATGCCGCCCAGGCCCAGCCGGTCACAGCCGTTGGGATTGCTCGACCAGCGCTCGTGGCCGCCGATGTAGACGGTGCTGGCATCCGCGGCGGTGGAAAACAGCGAGTCACAGCCTGCGTAGTTGACCCACGAGTGAGCGACGTTGGTCAGACCCGGGGTAGACGGGAAGGCCGCTGCGGCGTCGCACAGTTCGGTCCGCGGGTTGGTGGTGACATAACCGGTCCCGGTGGCCGGCTTGTAGCCCGTGGTGGCGATATAGACCTTTGAGCCGTCCGGTGCCCAGGAGGCGTCCTGCAGCCAGAAGGGCTCCACGGTGGCACAGTTCTTGTCGAATTCGGTGGAGTACCACGGGTCGACGCTAGCGCTCGTCGCGCCCAGGTCGAGCATGAACATCTGGCGTCGGCCGACGCCCCCGACCGAGGTGAAGTCGCCCATCACGAGCAGGCGGTTGGTGCCGTCGCGGCTCAACGAGTAGTTGTAGACCCGGGTCGCGTTGGGCTTCGCGGTACGGCCCCCGAGGTCGGTGTAGACGTAGTTACCCGAGATGTTGAGGTTGACGTAGCCGTCGTCGGAGCCGGTTGAGGTGTTGAGGCTGGCCATGTACTTGTGGGCCGACAGGTTACCGTTCACCGCGGTGAAGTAGCCGCCGGTCAGCAGGTGGGGGCCGTAGACCAACAGGGCCTCGACCTGGCCGCTAGCGGCGTGCCGAAACGTTGTGATCAGCGCACCGGTCGAGGTGTTGACGGCAGCGAGGTTGGTCGCCGACTGGCCGCCCACAGTGCTGAACTTGCCGCCGAGGTAGGCCGTCGCGCAGTCCGCGGACACGCCGACGGTGTTGACCGTGCCGTTGACGTTGGGATCCCAGGCGGACACCACGCCGGTGGTGGCATCGAAGGAGAACGCGTTGTTGCGGGTGTAGGTCGTGGTGACGTTGCTCGCCGTGCGCTTGATCGAGGTGAACGTGCCCACCGCGTACATCTGGCTGCCGCACGGCACCAGCTGCCGGACCTGCTCCACTGTTCCGTCGGTGCCGCTGGTGGCCAGCTGTGGCATGACGTTGGACGGTGTCGCGGAAACCGGGCCGCCCACGACGGCGCTGGCACTCGGAGCCAGACTTAGGCCAAGGACCATGACCGCCCCGGCCGCGACAGGCGCCAGCCACAGCTTGTTATTATGCACTTCTATGCCCCCCACGATGGTCGTTTCAGGTCTGTTGTATGAGCGAGTTTCGCTGTTCCGGCTCCCCGCCGCAACCCGAACCGCGTAACCGGCGCGTGCTTCACTGTCAGTAGGCGCCCGATGACCGGATCACCGCCGCCAAGGTCCTCGCCAGGATCACCACATCCAGCGCCAGTGACCAGTTCTCGACATATCGCAGGTCGAGCCGGACCGCCTCTTCCCACCGCAGGTCGGAGCGCCCGCTAACCTGCCACAAACCGGTCAGACCCGGCTTCACGACCAGCCGGCGTCGCACGTGGTCGGCGTAACGTGCGACCTCGTCCGGCAAAGGGGGCCGAGGTCCAACCAGGGACATCTCTCCCCGAAGGACATTGAACAACTGTGGTAACTCATCGAGGGAGTACCGCCGCAACCACCGGCCGAGCGGCGTGACCCGCGGGTCGTTTCTGACCTTGAACAGCACCCCGTCGTGATCGTTGAGAGGACGCACCTCGGCCAGCTGGTCCTCTGCGCCCACGTACATCGTGCGGAACTTGTACAGCGAGAAAGTCTTACCGTCAAGACCGACCCGCGTCTGCTTGAACAAGGCCGGGCCAGGATTGGTTCGCCGGATCGCGACCGTTACGGCGAGGAAGACCGGGGAGAGCACCAGCAGCACGATGCCGCCCACGACCAGGTCGAACATGCTCTTGACTACCCGGCGCGCGCCTGCCAACTCTGGGTGCTCGACGTGCAGCAGCGGCAGCCCGTCGACCGGGCGAATGGTCGTACGCGGGCCGGCCACGTCAATCAGAGCGGGGGCCACGAAGAGCTCGGTGCGGGTCTTCTCCAGCTTCCACGCCAGGCCGCGCAACACCTCGGCGTCTAACTCCGGGCAGGCCAGCACGGCGACCGCGTCAGCCTCCTGCATCTCGACGGCACGGACCACGTCGTCGAACGTTCCGAGCACGTCGACGCCGACGTCGTCAAGGCGATCAGGCCGCGGGCGGTGCGGCGGCAGGCAGGCTCCGACGACCTGTACCCCGTGATAACGCTCCCGGAAGAGCTGGCGGCACATGTTCGCCACGGCTCGCTCGTACCCCACGAGAACGACCCGCTTCATGAACCGGCCTTCGGTGGCCCGGCGCCGGTGCAGCCATTTGCGCAGCGCGTGCCGGCCGACGACGTCGGTCAGCGCGAGGACGGGCAGCGCGATCGCCACGTAGCCGCGCGCGAGGTTGAGGTGGACCGCGTAGGACACGAAGGCCACGACGGCGGTGAGCCAGGCAACGGCCATGAGGACCCGGCGGTACTCGTCCGGGCCCACGAACAGGTAGCGCGGCTCGTAGGCCTGACTGAGCGCGACCATCGCCACCCAAGCGATCGGCAACGTGGCGCTCAACGCGAAATAGAGGCCGTGGTAGCCCCCGATGAAGACGAACCGCACCAGATACGCCAAAGCACCTGCCAGCAGGGCCGCCCCGAGATCGATCGCCACGACCAGCCGGAGGTACTCCCGCTCCCACCGCTCGCTGTTTTTCCACGCGACGTCGGGTGTCTGGTGCTCATCGGAGGACCGCTTGGGGACGGCCTCGTGCTCATGACCAAGGCCAGCGGCCATGGCTGGCACAGTTCCCATGGCTTCCATCCAGTCCCCCTCCAACCGCACCGACCGAGCCAGGCCGGAACAACCCAGCGTCCCCCGGAAACTCTCGGCTCAGCGGCACGGGCCACACACGAACCCCGACGAGCTACAGAAAGATAACCGTGAATGACACGCCAGGCCACCCGAACCACCAGATGTGATCTGACGGACACAAGCGGTGAACAGCAGGCGGAGCGTAGCGGCGCGGGCCGGGTTCAGTCGTTGAAGGAGTTCTGCGCCCCCGCCAGCCCCTGTGTGACCAGCGCTTCTACGGCGTCGGCCGCCCGCTCGACGTGGACCGGCAGGTCCTTGCGTTGCGCCGTCGAAAAATCCCGCAGGACATACTGCGCGGGGTCCTGTCGGCCCGGTGGCCGGCCGATCCCGAACCTGACCCGGCAGAACTCCCCCGTGCTGAGCGACGACCGAAGGGACCGGAGTCCGTTATGGCCGTTGTCGCCCCCACCCAGCTTGAGCCGAAGCACGCCGTAGGGCAGGTCGAGCTCGTCGTGCACGACCACGATTCTCTCCGGTGGCACCTTGTAGTAGTCGCGGAGCGACGCAACCGGGCCACCGGAGAGGTTCATGTACGACTTGGGCTTGGCCAGCAGGACGCGCTGGCCTGAGATCCGCGCCTCGACGACGTCGGCGCGGCCCTTGTGAGCCTTGAACCGGCTACCCACCCGGGCCGCCAGCACGTTGGCCACCATGAAGCCGACGTTGTGGCGCTGGCCCGCATGCTCCGGGCCGGGGTTGCCCAGACCGATGACGAGATGCAGCTCGCCGGTGATGGCGTCAGACCCGCGGCGGAGCAGCGCGATCAGGACTCGGCCGGCGAGGCGGCCTTGTCGGCGTCGCCCTGCTCGGCCGTATCGGCCTCTGCCGCCGCGACGGCTGCCTGCTCCTCGTCGGTGGCCTCGCGCTCGATCCCGACCTCGGCCTCGGCCTCGGCCAGCTCGGCGTCGAGCTGCTCCGCCGTCGGTGCGGCCAGGCCCTGCACCACGACGTAGGCCGAATCGGTCACCAAAGTGGTGCCCTCCGGCAGCGTGACGTCGCCAGCGGTCACGTGCTGGCCGACGGCAAGCCCCGCGATGCTGACGGTCAGCCCGCCGGGAATGTGGGTGGCCTCGGCCTCGACGGACAGGGTCATCATCTGCTGGTCCACGAGGGTGTCCGGAGTCGCGTCACCGGTCAGGGCGATCGGAACCTCGACCGTCACCTTCTCGCCGAGCCGCACGAGCACCAGGTCGACGTGCTCAAGGATGCCCTTGATCGGATCACGCTGGACCGCCTTGGGGAGGACCAGCTCGCTCTTGCCTTCGAGGTCGAGGCTGAGCAAGACGTTGGGCGTCTTCAGCGCGAGCATGAGGTCGTGTCCGGGCAGCGAGATGTGCACCGGGTTGCGGCCGTGGCCATAGACCACGGCGGGCACCTTGCCGGCCCGGCGGGTGCGACGGGCCCCGCCCTTGCCGAACTCAGTGCGGGGCTCGGCGACGATGCTGACCTGGGGCACGGTGCTCCTCGTACTCTTCAACGGCTGGGGATCTTGGCGGTTGCGGACGGCATCGACTGCCGGGCAGGAATCCCAGTCTAGCCCGCTGGCCGTACGCGGTAGAAAACCGGCCGGTCGCGGAGGATCAGCTGGCGATCAGCTGGCGCCGTCGAACATCGACGTCACCGAACCGTCGTCGAATACCTCGCGGATCGCCCGCGCGATCATCGGCGCGATCGACAGCACCGTCAGCTTGTCGAAGCGCTGGTCGTCGGAGATCGGCAGCGTGTTGGTGAGTACGACCTCGCTGATCCGGCTGTTTTTCAGTTGGTCGACCGCCGGGCCGGAGAGCACCCCGTGCGTCGCCGCCGCGATGACCTCGGTGGCGCCCCCGGCGAATAGCGCCTCGGCGGCCTTCACGGTGGTGCCGCCGGTGTCGATCATGTCGTCGACGATGATGCAGACCCGCCCCTCGACGTCACCGACGACACGGTTGGCCCTGGCTTCGTTCGGGACGAAGGGGTCGCGGGTCTTGTGGATGAAGGCCAGCGGGCAGCCGCCGAGACGGTCGGTCCAGCGCTCGGCGACCCGCACCCGCCCCGAATCCGGTGCGACCACGGTCACCTGGGTCACATCGAGCTTGTCGTGCAGGTAGTCGGCCAGCAGGGGCAGGGCGAACAGATGGTCCACCGGGCCGTCGAAGAAGCCCTGGATCTGGGCCGTGTGCAGGTCGACGGTGAGGATGCGGTCGGCACCCGCCGCCTCGAACAGGTCGGCCACCAGCCGGGCCGAGATGGGCTCGCGGCCCCGGTGCTTCTTGTCTTGCCGGGCGTACGGATAGAACGGCGCGACAACAGTGATGCGCTTCGCCGACCCGCGCTTGAGCGCGTCGACCATGAGCAACTGCTCCATCAACCACTGGTTGATGGGGGAGGTGTGGCTCTGCAGCACGAACGCGTCGCTGCCGCGAACGGAGTCCTCGAATCGGACGTACATCTCGCCGTTCGCGAAGTCGTAGGCCGTCGTCTGCGTCAGCTCCACGCCGAGTTGCTCGCCGATCTCGTGGGCCAACTCGGGATATCCGCGGCCGGAGAAGAGCATCAGGGTCTTGGAATTGGGCTTCTCGAGGCCGCTCACACCGTCGACTCCTCCTGCTGGTCCGGCTCGGATTCGGGAAGATCCGCAATCGGTGGGACGGCGTCGTCGGCCTCGCGGCGCGCCCGGGTGGCCGCCTCAGCGGCCGGGGTGCCCGGCCGTCGGCGTTCGACCCAGCCGTCGATGTTGCGCTGCTCGCCGCGCGAGACGGCCATCGCACCGGGCGGCACGTCGTTGATGATCACCGTGCCGGCCGCTGTGTAGGCGCCGTCGCCGACGCTGACCGGTGCCACGAACATATTGTCCGCCCCGGTGCGGGCATGTGCGCCGATGACACTTCGATGTTTGGCAACTCCGTCGTAATTGACGAAGACGCTGGACGCCCCGATGTTGGTGCCCTCGCCGATGGAGGCATCGCCGACGTAGGTCAGGTGCGGCACCTTGGCGTCCTCACCGAGGTCGGCGTTCTTCACCTCGACGAAGGTGCCGACCTTGGCACGCGGCCCGATGCGGGCGCCGGGCCGCAGGTAGGCGTACGGACCGACGGTGGCGTACGCAGCGATCTCGGCGCCCTCGCAGTGCGCCCGAACCACCCGCGCGCCCTCGCCGACGGTGGTGTGCAGGAGGGTGCAGTCGGGGCCGATCTCTGCGCCGCCGGCCACCCGGGTGCGGCCCAACAGCTGGGTGGAGGGATGAATGACGGCGTCGCGCTCGACGTGGACGCCGACGTCGGCCCACGTGGTCTCGGGGTCGACGATCGTGACACCGTCGCGCATCCACCGCAGCAGCAGGCGATCTCGCAGCCGGCGTCGCGCCGCGGCCAGTTGCACCCGATCGTTGACGCCCTCGGTCTCGCCGGCATCCGGTGCCGTGAACGCCCCGACCGCGTAGCCCTCGCCCACCAGCACACCGATGACGTCGGGCAGATACTCCTCGCCCTGCACGTTGTTGGTGCCGATCCGGTCGAGTGCCGTCCGCAGCAACGCGGCTTCGAACGCATAGACGCTGGTGCCGACCTCGGTGACATCGAGTTCTGCCGGAATGGCGTCACGATGCTCCACCACCCGGGTGACCGCACCGCTGCTGTCTCTGATCACTCGGCCGTAGCCCTCCGGATTGGTCGGCACCGCGGTCAGTAGCGTGGCGGCATCCTCCTCGCCGACATGGTGCTCGACGAGTGCGGCCAGCAACTCCGTGGTGAGCAGGGGCGCGTCACCCGGCAGGACCAAGATGGTGCCGTCGGCGTCCGGAAGTGCTTGCAGGGCAAGGCGTACGGCATGGCCGGTGCCATTCTGCTCGGCCTGCACCACGGCCAACGCGTCCGGTGCTTCGGTGCGGAGTACGTCGATGACCCGCTCACGGCCGAAGCCGACGACGACGACCGTGCGAGCCGCTTTGAGGGGCTCCGCAGCGGCGAGCACATGCCCGAGCAGGGTGCGTCCGCAGATCTCGTGGAGGACCTTGGGAGTGCTCGAGCGCATCCGGATGCCCTCGCCAGCGGCGAGGACGACGACCGCTGCGGGGCGGGCGTCCGACAAGGAAGCTCCCCTCAGGCGCGGCGTGCTCTGTCACGACAATAGCGGTGGGGACACCCGCCGCTACCCGAGACGCCGCAATCCAGACCGTCGGAGGAGTCGAACCGTGCTCTTGAGCTCCCAGGGGAGGACTCGGACCCCCACCTCTGACACCAAAAGCCAGCGTGCTGCCGTTACACCACCCGGGACCACAGTCATTGGGCCGACTGTGACTTGAGGAGTCTAGACCGGACGCCTGAGCCGGGCACCGCGCACAACGCCCTGCCACGCACCCGCCGTGCGTTGATACAGCATCCGCGATTGCAGGACCCTCACGGTGAGGCATCCGTGATAGTCGTCCGACATCCACTGCCGGTTGGTCCGAGGATTGTGGCGCTTGATCGTCGTCTTCATGAAGGTGCCCTGGTGCCCAACGACACCGTGCCAGAACGCTTCGGCGTCAGCCACGTCAGCAGTCTCGTGGATCGCGACGTGGAATCGCAGGGAGCCGCGAGGCACCCGCAGTCCCTCGAGCCATCGGAGGTAATCCGTGATCTCGGTGGGGTCGCTGTTGGCGAAGGTGAGCTTCTCGGCCCGGCGATAGGGCTTGTCCTTGGTGCCCTCGGCCCAATACAGCGCGGCGCCGATCAGGGAGAACCATAACTATCGCCGACGATCAAGGAGTTGACGTCGACACAATCGGACAAACGGGTACGAAATTCGACGCAAACTCCTTGATCGTCGGCAATAGGAGGGTCTGGGCACGGACGTCGCGCACGTCACGGCCCTTTCGCCTGGCTGGTTACGGTTGCGTAGGTTACGCTTGCGTAACCAGGCATCACGACCGCCAGAGATCCACGACCGCCAGAGATCGAGGACGAATCCATGACCGCACCCGCGAACACCGCGCTGCTGGACTCACCGCCGCCGGCCAAGGTCGGCAAGAAGCCGCTCACCGATGAGGTCAAGTCGGGCTGGGAGCAGATCGCGCTGTACGCCTTCGTGATCATCCCGTTCCTGGCCGTCCTCGCCGCCGCGCCGGTGGCCTGGGGATGGGGGCTCGGCTGGCACGACGTCGTGATCACCCTCGCGTTCTATATCGTCTCGGGCCTGGGTATCACCGTCGGCTTCCACCGCTACTTCACGCACGGCTCCTTCAAGGCCAAGCGCGGACTGCGCATCGCCCTGGCGCTGGCCGGCACGATGGCCATCGAGGGGCCGGTGATCCGCTGGGTGGCCGACCACCGAAGGCACCACGCCTTCAGTGACAAGGAGGGCGACCCGCACTCGCCCTGGCGCTACGGCACCAGCATCCGCGCGCTGGCCAAGGGCTTCTGCTACGCCCACCTCGGCTGGCTCTTCGACATCGAGCAGACCAACCAGGAGCGCTTCGCGCCGGACCTGCTCGCCGACAAGGACCTCCAGAAGATCGACCGGGCGTTCCCGTGGATCGTGGCGTTCAGCCTGCTCGGACCGGCCGTCGTCGGAGGCGTGTGGTCGATGTCGTGGACAGGTGCCCTCACCGCGTACTTCTGGGCCAGCCTCGTGCGGATCGCGGTTCTGCACCACGTCACCTGGTCGATCAATTCTGTCTGCCACACCATCGGCGAGCGGCCCTTCGTAGCCAGGGATCAGTCGCGTAACTTCTGGCCGCTGGCGATCATCAGCTTCGGTGAGTCCTGGCACAATCTGCACCATGCCGACCCCACGTCCGCACGCCACGGCGTCCTGCCCGGACAACTCGACCCCTCGGCGCGGGTGATCCGATGGTTCGAGCAGGCCGGCTGGGCATCAGAAGCACGCTGGCCGTCGCGCGAGCGGATCGAGAGCAAGCTTGTGGCCAGCGACAGTCGGTGACCTCATCGCCGGGGTAGCCGAGCCCCAACGCAACATCTCAGCGCGCGTGCGGATGACCGGCAAGGAGCGCCGCGAGCAGTTGCTCGACGTCGGCCGCACCCTCTTTGCCGAGCGCGGCTTCGAGGCCACCTCCATCGAGGAGGTCGCCACCCGCGCCAGTGTGTCCAAGCCCGTTGTGTACGAGCATTTCGGTGGCAAAGAGGGTCTCTACGCGGTGGTCGTCGACCGCGAGATGCGGACCCTGCTCGAGCGGGTCACCGGCGCGCTGACCGGCGGTCATCCCCGCGAGCTGCTCGAGCAGGCGGCGCTCGCCCTGCTGACGTACGTCGAAGAGCAGACCGACGGGTTCCGCATCCTGGTCCGCGACTCTCCGGTCGCCAGCGCCGGTGGCAACTTCTCCAGCCTGATCAACGACATCGCCAGCCAGGTGGAGTACGTGCTCGCGGGCGAGTTCAAGGCGCGGGGGTTCGAGACCAAGCTCGCCGGCCTGTACTCGCAAGCGCTGGTCGGCATGGTCGCGCTGACCGGTCAGTGGTGGCTCGAGGCCCGCAAGCCCAAGCGTGACGAAGTAGCCGCCCATCTGGTGAATCTGGCCTGGAACGGCCTGTCGCACCTCGATCCCAAGCCCAGGCTCGGCGTCACTCATCAGCGCTGAGCTGGCCGGGCGCGGTGGGGTCAGTCGCGGCTACCCAGCGGCCGGTCAGTAGGGCGGCCAGGGGTGGAGCGCGCACCGCGGGGGTCGCCGCCGGTCACCCGCCCGTAGAGCCCGCAGCTCAGCAGCACCAGACCGACCGCGAAACTGAAGATGATGTTGCTCATCTGAAACGCCAGGAAGTTCGCGTCGCTCCGGATCAGCGCAAGATTCAGCAGGCCGGATACCAGCAGTACGCAACCGACCGCGGTGTTGAGAGAGGCCGCGACGTTGCCGCCGAGCACGGCGCCGCCGAGCAGCACCAGCCCGAAGATGACCGAGATGAGGCTGAGCATGCCATTGGTGTGCAGGCCAAGGACCACGTGCCCCTGCGTACTGAAGAACTTGCCGCCGCTCAGGAAGCCCAGAACTCCGAACACAAGAAGGAAGATGCCCGAGATGGCGCCGCCGACGCGGTAGACGACACCGATCGGGCTGTCCAGCGGCAGGTGCTCTTCCATCCGGCGAAACTACCGGATGCGCGGTGTGCAAGGTCAGTCGGCCGCGTCTAGCCACGCCTCCTCGGCCGCCAGCCGTTCGGCAGCAAGCCGCCGTAACTCCTCGTCCAGGCTCGACACCGCCGCGAAGTCGGCCGCCAGCTGCGCCATCTTCTCGTGCAGCGCCGCCTCCCGGGCGCTCAGCCGGGTGACCAGGCGTTCGAGCCTGGCCAGCTCCTTGCGGTCGGAGCGGGAGTCGCCCTTGCGCTCCCGCGCCGGTGCCCGCTGGCTGGCCGGCGCCGCGGCTCGGCGCTCGAGATACTCCTCCACCCCGCCGGGCAGCTCCGACACCTGACCGTCGCCCAGCAGGGCGACCACGGTGTCGCAGACGCGCTCCACGAGGTAGCGGTCGTGACTCACCACGATCACCGTGCCCGGCCACGAGTCGAGCAGGTCCTCGAGTGCGGTCAACGTGTCGATGTCGAGGTCGTTGGTGGGCTCGTCGAGCAGGAGGACGTTGGGCTCGGCCATGAGCAGTCGCAATAGCTGGAGCCGGCGGCGCTCACCGCCCGACAGGTCGGCCACCGGTGTCCACTGCCGGGTCGAGCCGAAGCCGAACTGCTCCAGCAACTGTGAGGCCGACAGCTGCGTGCCACCAACTGTCGCGTAGCGGGCCACCTCCTCGACCGCTTCGAGCACGCGCAACCCGGCCGCAAGCTCGGCCACCAACTGCGAGAGATACGCCGGTCGTACCGTCCGGCCGGTCTTCACGACGCCGGTCTCGGGCGCCAACTCACCCAGCAACAGCCGGAGCAGTGTGGTCTTGCCCGAGCCGTTGACCCCCACGACGCCGACCCGCTCCCCGGGGCCGACCCGCCAGGTCGCCCGCCGGAGCAGGGCCCGATCACCGACGTGGAAGGTCACGTCCTCGACGTCGTAGACACTCTTGCCGAGCCGCGAAGTCGCCAGCGCCCGCAGCGACACGGCATCGCGGGGCGCCGGCTCGCCGTCGATGAGCGCCATGGCGGCGTCGATACGGAAGCGCGGCTTCGAGGTGCGCGCCGGCGGGCCGCGACGCAGCCAGGCCAGCTCCTTGCGCAGCAGATTCGCGCGGCGGGCCTCGGTCGCCTCCGCCACCCGGACCCGCTCAGCCCGGGCCAGGACGTACGCGGAGTAGCCGCCGTCGTAGGCATGCACCCCCCCGTCAGCGACCTCCCAGGTGCTGGTGGATACGGCGTCGAGGACCCAACGGTCGTGGGTGACCAGGACCAGGCCACCGCTGCGTGCGGCCAGATGACCGGCCAGCCATCCGACGCCGTCGATGTCGAGATGGTTGGTCGGCTCGTCCAGGATCAGCAGGTCGGTCCCGCGTACCAGCAACGCCGCCAGCGCCACCCGCCGGCGCTCGCCTCCGGACAGTCGCCCGACCGCGGCGTCGAGCCCGACCTCGTGCAGGCCGAGCCCGTCGAGAACCTCCCGCACGCCCGAATCCGAAGCCCACTCGTGCTCGGCATCGAAGCTCGGCCCCAGTACGACGCTGCGCACGGTGCCCTCGGGCAGGTGCCCGTGCTGGCCGAGGAACCCGACCCGCAGCCCCGTGTTGGAGGTGACGCGACCGGTGTCGGGGTCGCGGCGCCCGGCCAGGATCTCCAGGAGGGTGGTCTTGCCGGCGCCGTTGGCCCCGACGACCCCGATCCGATCGGTGTCCGCGACGCCGAGTGAGACCTGGTCGAGCAGTACGACACCGGCGTAGGCCCTGGCGACCCGGGAGAGGTTGACGAGATTCATCGGCGGCCGGTCAGTGCGGCTCGGTCGCTTCGATGAGGCGCGCACCGGTAGCGGGTCCGAATACGGTGCGTACGGTGCGGCATACCCCGGCGCCGGCCAGCGCCGCCGCCAGCCGTACGGCATCGTCGGCCGACCCGGCCAGGAACGCGCAGGTGGGGCCCGAGCCGCTGACGACCGCACCGACCGCGCCAAGCTCGGTCCCGGCGGCAAGCGTGCGCGCGAGTTCGGGCCGCAGCAAGAGCGCCGCCTCCTGCAGGTCGTTACCGAGGGCCGGGCCGAGCCGGTCGGGTTGGCCGGAGCGCAGGGCGTTTATCACCGGGTCGGCCGGCCCGGTCGCCAGGACGACATCGCGCTCGCGGCGGCGGTCGAGCGCCCGATAGACGTCGCCGGCGCGCAGGCCACCCTCGGCAAGGGCGAGCACCCAGTGCCACTGGCCGCCGGCCAGCACCGGCGAGAGCCGTTCGCCGCGGCCGGTCCCGAGCGCGGTGCCACCGGTGAGCGCGAACGGCACGTCGCTGCCGAGCCCCGCGGCGAGGTCGAACAGAGCGGCGCGATCCATCCGGGTCTGCCACAGGGCGTCGCATGCCACAAGTGCCGCCGCTGCGTCGGCGCTGCCACCGGCCAGCCCTCCCGCGACCGGGATGGCCTTGCGGATATCCAGGTGCACCAAGGGCTGGAGGCCGGCCGCCTCGGCCAGGACAAGGGCGGCCTGTACGGCGAGGTTCGTGTCGTCGAGTGGCACCTCCGCGGCACCTTCGCCGCGTACGACCACGGACAGGGACTCGCCCGGGGATGCCGTCACCTCGTCGTAGAGCGAGACGGCGTGGAACACCGTGGTGAGGTCGTGATAGCCGTCGGCGCGGCGGAGGCTGACGGCCAGATGCAGGTTGAGCTTGCCCGGCGCGCGGGCTCGGACCGGTCCGCTGGCGCCCGCCAGCTCTCGGCGCGGCGCCGGACGGCTCAGAACCTCACCCCGGTCGACTCCCTCGTGCGCGGTTTCTTGGTGCCCCATAGGCTAGAGCCGCTTGGTGAAGTACCTGCACGGCATCCCGCCCAGCTTGCCGCGACCGGTTTCGGTGTAGCCCTCGCCTCGGTACAACTCGATCGCGGCAGCTTGGCGCTCAGTCGTGTCGAGGGTCAGCTCCAGGAAGCCAAGAGCACGAGCCCGATCCTCAAGAGCGTGTAGGAGCCGGCGGCCGAAGCCCCGGCGCTGCGCGGCCGGGTGAACGCGCATCCGGGTGATCGCGGCGATGCGCTCGTCGCGTCGGCGGAGTCCTCCCATCGCGACGATATGGTTGTCGAGCACGCCGACGAGGAACTCGCCGCCATCGGCTAGGTAGACGGCTGGAATCTCAAGCAGGTCCTCATCCCACGGACCGTTGCCACCGTGTGCGCCGATGTGGTGCAGGGCGAGGTTGGGCAGCTCCCACACGGTCCCGCGATCGCCGAGCTCGTAGCGGCGCATTTGCACGCCGCTCACAGTAGAGGGCCGACCCTCACCCGCCGGGTGCGGCCGGGCCGGAGAGCTCGAAGTCGAGCTGGCGCGGGTTGTAACGGTGGTGGCGTTGGGGTTGACCGGCCGGGTGTATCCAGGCCGGAGGGTAGAAGGTGGATGGGCCCTCGGCTTCGATGCTGACGGTCCAGCCGTGGCGGTGTATGCCGACGTCGTGGCGCACGCAGCGCGGGACCTGGTGGTGCAGGGCGGTCGGCCCACCGTCGGACCCAGTGCCGCCAACAGCGGATGCGCCGGCCCACGTTCGTGACCTGAAACCAGCCTGCGGGTATGACACAACCAACCGCCCAGGACCCTGGTGGACAAAGAACTTTCATCGATTCCGACCCACCAAGATCCAGGGAAGATTTGGCCGGTTCCAGCCGGACTAACTCTCCATGGATCATGGAAGGGCGGCAGGCTGGGTTCGCGACCCCCGTCCGGCTGGCACCCTCCTTTGATGATCCAGGGAACGCTGGGCCGGTTCCAGCCGGACCAACTCTCCCTGGATCATGCTTCGCCGCAGACTTCAGGTGCCAGCCGCACGACACCGAGCCGGCATCAGCCGGGTGCCGCTGTCTGCGCAGCCAACGCGGCGGCGATGCGTACGAACGCTTGCACATCGAGGACCTCTCCCCGCGCACCAGGAAGGACACCCGCCGCACCTAGCACCTGCTCGGCGCGAGCCGGGGAACCGGCCAGGCCGGCGAGGGCCGATCGGAGTGTCTTGCGGCGCTGCGAGAACGCGGCGTCCACCGCCGCGAACACCGCCTCGCGCGGCGCGCCGACCGGCGCCGGCCGCCGCGTCAGCAACACCAGCCCCGATTCCACATTGGGCTCGGGCCAGAACACCTTGCGGCTGACGGTCCCGGCCCGGCTCACTTCCGCGTACCAGGCGGCCTTCACCGACGGCACTCCGTAGACCCGCGACCCCGGTGGTGCCGCGAGCCGCTCGGCGACCTCGGCTTGCACCATGACAAGGACGCGCCGCAGGGTCGGCAAGAGCTCCAGCAGATGCAGCAACACCGGCACCGCGACGTTGTAGGGGAGGTTGGCGACCAGCACGGTGGGCGGCGGCCCGGGAAGAGAGGTCAGCCGCAGCGCGTCGCCGATGACAACGCGCAGCCGGTCGCCGTACGCCGGCAGGCGACTCTCTACTGTGGACGGCAACTGGGCCGCGAGCACCGGATCGATCTCGACCGCCACGACCTCGCGGCAGGCGGACAGCAGTCCGAGCGTCAGCGAACCGAGGCCCGGCCCCACCTCCACGACCACGTCGTCTGATGACAACGCGGCCAGGCGGACGATCCGGCGGATGGTGTTGGCATCGTGCAGGAAGTTCTGGCCGAGTGCCTTGGTCGGCTTCAGGGCCAGCTTGGCGGCAAGCGCACGCAGGTCAGCGGGCCCGAGCAGCCCATCGGTCACGTGAAGAGGTTGCGACCGCAGACCGGCCACTGACCGGCCCCGGAACGCCTGTACAACAGTTGGGCCCGGTAGGTCTGTTCGGCCGGTGCCGCATCGGTGGGCAGCCCGACCCCACCCACTCCGCGCCACGTGCTGGCGCTGAACTGGTAGAGCCCGTAATAGGGCCCCGCGGCGTTGTAGGCCTTCGGGTTGCCGCCCGACTCACACCTCGCCAGCGCCGCCCAGTTGAGCCCGTCGGGTGACGGGTTGTGGGCCGGCGCCGGCCGCGTGCCGAAGGCCAGGATCCTGGGCCGCGGATGGCTCCGGATGACCGACGACAGCAACCGCTTGGCGGTCACCTTTCCGTCCGTGATCGTGTACGCAAATGTCTGTACGACAACCCCCGGCGCGCCCGGATCGAGCACCTTCGTCTGGCCCACCGTCATGCTCGCGTCAGGCTTGCGGATCACCGGTTGGGGCACCGCGACGCTCACCACGCCGACGGTCCCGCGGATCCGGGTCACCGCGACCACCAGGCCGTCGGTCACAGATTGGTCGTACGGAACCGTCATCTTGTCCGTCGGGCCGAGCGTGACGTGGGCGAGCTCGAGCAGTTGGCGCACAGTGGGTGCCGTGGTGGTGAGCACCGTGGCCCGGCGGTCGGCAACCACGGTCGCCTCCTTCGGCACCCGCATCCGCAGGGCGAGCCCGCCGAGCGGGATCGGCCGTGACCGCGAGGCCGACAGCCAGACGCCGGCGTCGCGCAGCCCGACCTGCTCGAGCAGCTCGCCGACCGAGCGCGCGGTGACCCACAGGTGCCTGGGCTGCCCGTCGACGTAGATGGTGACGGGCCGGGCCCGGCGAAGCACGACGTACGACCCGTTCTGCACGGAGACGTCGCGATCCGGGGCCAGCAGATCGTGCCGGCCCACGGCGAGGCCGGCCGAGGCCAACACTCCCTCAACGGTGCGCGCGTGGGTGCTGACCGGCACCGACGCGCCGTCGAGCAGGACGATCACCCGCTTGTCGGAGGACGCCCAGACGGCGGCGGCGCCAACCAGCGAAGCCAGCAGGAGGGTCTTCAGGACGATCGCGGTAAGGCGATGGCGCACGTTGCTCCCGTGCTCGGCGGTCCGGGCTGCCCCCTGGCCCCGGCGATCGGTAATTCCGAGACGATAACGGTGTGGCATCGCCGGAGCCAACCCCTGACGCCATCCGGGTCGGCTAACTTCAGTGATGTGAGCGCGGTGATCGTCGACGGCCTGCGGAAGTCCTACGGGTCGGTCGAGGCGGTACGCGGGGTGAGCTTCGCCGTGGAGCCCGGCGAGGTCTTCGCGCTGCTCGGTCCCAACGGCGCGGGCAAGACGACGACACTCGGCGTGCTCGAGGGATACCGCGACCGCGACGAGGGCCGGGTCGAGGTGCTCGGCACCGATCCCGCCGTGGGCGGCCGGGCGCTGCGGGAGCGGGTGGGCATCGTGCTGCAGGACATCGCGGTGCAGCCCTACCTCACCGTCCGGGAGTCCCTGCGGCGTACGTCCGGCTACTACCCGCGACCCCGCGCCGTCGACGAGGTGATCGACCTGGTCGGCCTGGGCGAGCAGGCAGCCACCCGGGTGCGCCGGCTGTCCGGCGGCCAGCAGCGCCGGCTCGACCTCGCGCTGGCGGTCATCGGACGGCCCGACCTGCTCTTCCTCGACGAGCCGACCACCGGCTTCGACGCGGCGGCCCGGCGCGAGGCCTGGGCGCTGGTACGCGACCTGCGCGACCTGGGTACGACGATCCTGCTCACCACGCATTACATGGACGAAGCGCAGGCGCTGGCCGACCGGATCGCGGTGATCGACCACGGCCGGCTGGTGGCCGAGGGCACTCCGGAGACGGTCGGCGGGCGGGACACCGCCGAGAGCGTGGTGCGGTTCACGCTGCCTGACCACGACGATGCGACCGGCGTGCCGATGCCCGACGGTGCGACGGCGGCCGGCGGCGTGGTCACGGTTCGTACCACGGAACCGCTGAGTTACCTCTACACGCTGAGTTCGTGGGCCATGCGCCATGACGTTCGGGTGGAGGGCCTGAGCGTGGGCCGGCCGTCCCTCGAGGACGTCTATCTCCAGCTGACCAGGGACCCCTTGTGAGCCGCCGCGGCGACATCACGATGGTGCTGCGGGAGGCCCGCTGGGAACAGCTGGCCTTCTGGCGCAATCCGGCCGCGGCGGTATTCACCGGGGCCTTTCCGGTGATGTTCCTGGTGATCTTCGGCACCATCAACCAGGGCTCGCGGATAGCGTTCTACGGCGGCATCCGCTTCGCGCAGTACTACGTACCCGCCATCATCTCGTTTTCGATGATGGGCGCCTGCTACACCGCGCTGGCCATGCAACTCGTCAACCGCCGGGAGTCCGGCATCCTCAAGCGAACCCGGGCCACTCCCCTGCCGGCGTGGGCGGTCATCGCCAGCCAGATCCTCAGCTCGCTGGTGGTCGGACTCCTGGTGAGCCTGCTCGTGGGCATCATCGGGGTGGCCGCATACGGAGTGCACGTCTACTGGTCGCGGCTGCCGGTGTTCATCGTGGTGATGCTGCTCGGTGGGCTCTCGCTCGCGGCGCTCGGCCTGCTGGTGGGCTCGCTGGTGCCGAACATGGACGCCGCGCCGGGGATCGTCAACTTCATCTTCTTCCCGATCGTCTTCCTCTCCGGCACGTTCTACCCGATCAAGGCCACGTCCTTGGTGTCGCAGATCATGCAGTGGCTCCCGCTTCGTCCCTTCACCCTGTCCATGTTCAGGGTCTTCGACCCGCGCGGCGGGCCGCTGATTGACTTCCGCGACCTCCTCGTCCTGGCCGCCTGGGGCGTCGGCTCGGCCGTGCTGGCGGCCCGGGTGTTCCGCTGGGAGCCCAAGCACTGAAATCAGGCCTCGCAGCCTCTTGCCGCTGTCCACCTCGACCGGATGCACCAGCGGGCTCGCTCCGACCAGATGCCTCAGCTGTGGAGACTTGGGCTCGCCATAGCGTGCAAAAGTTTCCACACCCCGCTCGTGGGGCGGAGCGGGCGTCAGGCGGGGTCGGGGGCGGGCAGGCCCATGGCTCGGGCCGCCAGCCGTACCTCGGCTATGAACAGCTCGTCACGGGCCTCGTCGGAGAAGGCATGCAGGTGGCCGTATGCCTCGAGACAGGCGAAGCCGTGCAGCATGGCCCAGCAGTGCAGCATCGCCTGGTAGGTGGGATGCGGTATCGCGCGGGCGGCGCCCACAGGTGGGTTCGACGCGCACTCGGCGGCCAGCGCCGGGCCGATGTCGCTCACGAGCGGCGCCTGCGCCTCCCCTCGCGACATTGCCAGCAGTACCAGTGCCTCCAGATTGCCCATCGCTCGCTTGGCGGCCTCATGCGTCGGGCCCTCAGACGGGGCTGCGTACCCGGGGACGGGCAGGCCGAAGATGAGCGCGAAGCGCTGCTGGTCCTGGCTGGCCCACTGGCGGTACGCCTCCGCCGTGGCCATGAGCAGCGCGCCCAGATCGTCGCCCCCGACCGCGGCCGCGGCGTCGGCAAGCGCGTCGCTGAGATCGTCGTACCCGTCCACGATCATCGCCGTCAGCAACTCGTCGCGATCGGCGAAGTAGCGGTAGAGAGCGGGGGCGGTCAGGCCCATGGCCCGGGCGATGTCGGCGAAGCGCACGTCCGTCGTCGCGCGCTCGCGCATGAGCGCGAGGGCGGTCTGCTTGATCTCGTCCACCGTCGCGGCGCGGGCGCGCTCGCGGCGGGTGGGCGCGGTGACAACCGCTTCGCCGGCCAACGAGCGCCTCCCTCCGTCGGGTCCAGTGAATAGTCTTCACCCTAGTGAAGACGCTTGACAAGCAACGGGTCAATCGTGTTTTGTTACAGGGCATCACTGAGATGACGCTACGTCACAGGCCGCTTTCGGGAGATCAGATGACCCAGGACACCCTTACCAAGGCCCAGCCGCCGGCCGCGAGCGGTACGCCACGGCCTGGTCCGCTGGGCCGACTGGCGGGTGTCGCCTACCGTCGCCGCGGCCTGGTCGTGGTCCTATGGGCCGCCGGGCTGGCCGTGGCGTTCGGCCTCTCCGCGAGCATCCACGGCGCATTCAAGGCCGACTACAGTGCCCCCGGTTCTGACTCGCGGGCCGCGCAGACGTTCGTCGCAGCGCGCTTCCCCGCACGGTCCGGCGAGTCGATCGCCGTTGTGGTGCACTCGACCGCGCCGGTGACTGACCCGGCAGTGCGCTCCGAGGTCGGCAAGGTCCTCGGAAAGCTGGGATCCGGGCCACACGTTGTCGCGGCCGATGACCCGTACTCCACGCCAGGTGCGGTCTCGCGAGACGGGCACACCCTGCTGGCCAGTCTGCGGCTGGATGTGAACACCCCTGACGACATGCCCGTACCGGATACCCAGAAGCTGGTCGCGCTCGCCGATGCCGCGCGACACGGCGGTCTGGAGGTGGCCCTCGGCGGCCAGGCCGTCGAACACGCGGAGCAGGGTGCCATCGGCTCAGAGGGGCTTGGTCTGGCCGCGGCCGCGATCCTCCTGTTGCTCATGTTCGGCTCGGTGGTTGCGGCCGGCCTGCCGATCATCGTCGCGGTCGCCGGCTTGGGCCTGAGCAGCCTGCTGACCGGCGTCATCGCGGCCGGGATGCCGGTGCCGGACTGGTCGACCTCGCTCGCCGCGATGATGGGCATCGGGATCGGGATCGACTACGCCCTGCTCATGGTGACCCGCTTCCGCGAGTGGCGGGCGGCCGGCCTGGAGCCGGAGGCGGCCACCATCGCCACCCTGGACACCGCCGGCCGCTCTGTCCTGCTGGCCGGCAGTACGGTCGTCGTCAGCATGTTCGGCCTGTTCGCCATGGGCCTTTCGTTCATGCGCGGCGCCGCCATGATGACCATCGTCGGAGTGTTCATCGTGATGGCCGCTGCCATCACGCTGTTCCCGGCCATGCTGGGCTACGCCGGCGCCCGGATCGACCGGCTGCGCATCCCGCTGCCCCGCCGACGCGGTGCCGCCGCTCGCGCCCAGAGCACCGAGCCTGGACGGGGATGGCTGCGCTGGAGCCGCCTGCTCGAGCGACACCGGATCATCGGCGTACTGGCCGGGCTGGCCATCCTGGGTGCGCTCGCCACGCCGTTCCTGAGCGTGCGCTTCGGCTTCCCCGATGCCGGCAACAACCCGGCCACCAGTTCGACTCACCGTGCGTACGATGGCACCGCCCGGGCCTTCGGGATCGGCGCAAACGGTCCCCTGGTGCTCGTCGCCGAGTTGCCGTCGAGTGGCGGCGCCGAGGTGCTCGCCGGGCTGCGGCAGGATCTGCGGGCGACCAAGGGGGTGGCCGCCGTCACCGCACCGCACGTCAACCCAGCGGGCGACTCCGCCGTACTGACGGTGCAGCCGACCACCGGGCCGCAGGCCGCGGCCACCAACGCCTTGATCCGTGCCCTGCGCGATGACGTCATCCCGGCTCGCACCCAGGGGAGCGGCGTCAGGGTGCACGTCGGCGGTGTCACGGCGCAGTCCATCGACTCCACCGCCAACATCGTCTCGCGGCTGCCTCTGCTAGTCGGCGGTGTCGTGGCGCTGTCGATGCTGCTCCTGCTGGTGTCCTTCCGCAGCGTGGCGGTGGCGATCAAGGCCGCGGTGATGAACCTGCTCTCGGTCGCGGCGGCCTACGGCGTCGTCGCCTTGGTCCTGCAGGGCGGCACGCTCGGGCACCTCTTCGGCATCCACAATCGCACCCCGCTACCCGCCTTCATCCCCGTGCTCATGTTCGCCGTCCTCTTCGGGCTGTCGATGGACTACGAGGTCTTCCTCGTCGCCCGGATGCGCGAGGCCTGGCTGCGCACGCGCGACAACAGTTCGGCGATCGTCAGCGGCCTGGCCGGCACGGCCAGGGTGATCACGGCCGCGGCGGCCATCATGGTGGCGGTGTTCGCCGCCTTCATCCCCAGCTCGCAGCTGTCCCTGAAGGTGATCGGGGTCGGGATGGCGGCGGCCATCTTCATCGACGCGACGGTGGTGCGCATCCTGCTGGTACCGGCGGTCATGCACCTGCTCGGCCGCGCCAACTGGTGGATGCCGAGCCGACTGTCCCGCATCGTGCCCGAGCTGCATGTGGAGGGCCGGCCGGACCGGCATCTGGCAAGGCGCCCCGCGGCGCAGCCCGCACCGCAGCCGGCATGAGGGGCCTCAGGCGACGACGCGCGCCTTGACTGCCAGCCGTTGGCGGGCCCGCCGCTCGCGGTTCCTGAGCCAACCGAGTAGCTCATCGGCGGGCATCGGGCGGCCGATGTAGTAGCCCTGACCGGTGGCGGCGCCCAGCGCTGAGAGCCGTTCCCAGGCGGTGCGACTCTCGATCCCCTCCGCGATGACGTCCAGCCGCAGGTTGGATCCCAGGTCGACGATGGCCCTGACGATGGCGGCATCGTCGGCGCGACTGACCATCCCGCTCACGAACGACTTGTCGATCTTTATCTCGCGCACCGGCAGCATCCGCAAATAGGTCAGCGACGACTGGCCGGTGCCGAAGTCGTCGATCGAGAGCCGCACACCCATGGCGGCCAGCCGGTGCAGTACCTCCATGGAACGGCCTGTCTCGGTCACGACGATGCCCTCGGTGATCTCGAGGGTGAGCGCCGACGCGGGCACGCCGTGCTTGTCGAGCAACTCGGCCACCTGATCGACGAACTCCGGGTAGGCGAGACTGCGCGCCGAGAGGTTCACGCTCACGCCGATGGCCACACCCGCGTCCCGCCAGGCAGCGTTGACCTCGAGCGACTTGTCCAGCACCAGGCTGGTGAGCTGCTCCATCAGGCCACTGCGCTCCGCCAGCGAGATGAACTCGTCGGGACGCAGAAGGCCCTCATCCGGGTGCTGCCAGCGCACCAAGGCCTCGACGCCAACTACCTCACCGGTGGCCAGGTCGGCCTGCGGCTGGACGTACACGGTCAGCTGCTCCGCCGCGATAGCCGACCGCAACTCACCGCTGAGAGCGAGCCGGCGGCGCACCTCCTCCTGCAAGGTCGGCTCATAGCGCTGGACCCCACGGCCGTGGACCTTGGCGGCGTACATGGCGATGTCGGCCCGCTTGAGCAGAGCAGCGGCGTCCGCACCGTCCTCGGGGGCAAGCGCGATGCCAATGGACGCGCGTACTTCGACGCGGATTCCGTCGAGCGTGCACGGCGGCTGGAGGGCTGCGAGCAGACCGCGCGCCTGCTGCTCGGCCGACCCGTAATCGGCGACGTCCCGCAAGAGGATGGCGAACTCGTCACCGCCGAGCCGGGCCAGGTTTGCCGAGCGAGGAGCGGCGGCCCGCATCCGAGCCGCGACTTCCTGAAGCAGCAGGTCACCCTGGTGGTGGCCGAGGGTGTCGTTGATCTCCTTGAAACCGTCAAGATCCATGAGCAGTACGGCGATGCCCTCGCCGACACGGCCGGCCGAGACACCGAAGAGAGCCTGCTGGAGGTCGTGACGCAGAGCGGTCCGATTGGGCAGACCGGTCAAGGCGTCGTGACTGGCCTCGTGTCGCAACTGGTCGACCAGCCGCCCCCTGGACAGGGCGACGCTCGCATGGTTGGCGATGGTCTCGAGAAGTCGAACGTCCGATCCGTCGAACGTGCGCACCTGGCCCACCCGATCGGCCACGCGCAGAGCTCCGAGCACCTGCGACTCGCCACCGAGCGGCACGACGACGGCCTCCCTGAGGCTGCGCTCGTCGAGATGGCGGCGCAGCCTCTGGTTCTTGGTCTTGCGCGGCAGCAACACCGGCTTGCCACCGCGGACCACTTCCTGGGTCAGCTCGTCGAGGACCCGCGCGCCCGCGATGTCGCACCGCTGGGGGAAGCCGGTCGGACCGAGACTCAGCACGCGCCCAACCGCTTCCGGCCCGTCCGGGAAGAACGTGATCTCGGCGCGCTCGGCACGGAGCAACTCGCTGGCCTGTCGCAACACGGACAGCAGGGCGCCATCGCTATCGGCAGCGCTGCCGACCACCTGGCTGAAGCGGTAGAGCCGTTCCAGGCTCAGGTGGCGTTCCCGCAAAGATGCGTACCCCCGGTAGCCGATCACCAGCAACGCGGCGCAGCCCAGCAATGCCCACGCGCTGCGCGGGTCCGCCGCAAGGGCATAGGCCGCGGCCACGGCGACCGTCCCGACGGCTGCCGACACCGGGGCCGCCGCGAGCACCTGGGCTCGCAGATCGCGTAGCCGCACCGAGTCCTCGTAAAACGAGATCACGAGGGTCGTCGCCAGGGCGTCAAGGGCGCCCGCGGCGGCGAGAGCGAGGTAAACCGCCAGCCACGATCGCACCCCGAACACAGGGCTGTCGCCGAGCACGGCATAGAAGACCACCAAGGCCAGCGCGGTGTCGGCCAAGGTAAGGGCGGTGTTGTAGGTGACCTTCAGCGAGCGCTGTCGCCGATAGAAGATGAAGACGAGTACGACGCCGGCCAGCCGACCGCTGAGCAACGTTGCGGGTGAGGCGCACAACAGACCCAGCGCGAGCGGGATCTCGCTGAGCGAGACCGTCTGGGCCTCGCGCCGGATCGGCAGGTGCAGGACGTACATCTCCGTTACCGCGAAGAGCGCCGACAGCATCCACCAGGGGATGTACACCGTGCTGGCGAGCGGCGGCGTCGATCCGTAGGTGAGCTGGTAGCCGATCACCCCTAGCACACAGAGCACGCCGGTGACGCTCAGAACCCGCGAGCCCGGCCCCACCGAGCGGCGGGCGATCGACGGCATCATTGCCAGTCCGACCCGGCCAGGCCGGTGCCCGCCCAGGTGCGCCCGGTCCACCCGAAGCCCGACCACGAGCTGCTCGACCAGTTGGTGTCGGCCCAGGTGCGACCGTCCCAGTAGCCGGTGGCCCAGGTCCGGCCGGTCCACGGGCCGCCGGCCCAGGTACGGCCGGTCCACGGCGCGGTTGGCACGCTGTACCCGCTCCAGCCCGCGCCGGTCCAGACCGAGCCGTTCCAGGTGCCGCCGCTCCAGCTGGTCCGGCTGAGCTCCAGCGCGGCCATCGACGACGAGTTGAAGGCGTGGCCGAACAGATCCTGCTCGCCGGTGAGGCTGATCCCGTCCAGGATGAGGTGGTTGGTGCCACGGGACTGCTCGATCGAGCCGGTGCCGACTGCTGGCGTGGCCAGTTGCAAGCCGATCGGGACTAGCCCGAGCAGGGATGAGGTGCCGAGGTTGATCAGGCCGCTGCCCTGCGCCCGCGGGTCAGCGATCAGCAGGTGCAGCACCAGGGACTTGACGACGTACTTCGCCTGGTCGGGGGTCAGCCATGGCCGTTGTTGCAGCAGCAGCGCCACCGCCCCCGAGACGATGGCCGTTGCCTGCGAGGTGCCGCTGCCCCGGAAGAAGCGATCGTTGATCTGTCCGGTGCCGCCGTAGGTCTGGTCAATGTAGGAGGCCGGCACCCGCAGGCTCTGCACATGCACACCCGGCGCGACGACGTCCGGGCTGCGCAGCAGGGTGCCACGGCTGGAGAAGCTAGGGATCGTGTCGTCGAGGGTGAGCGACGTGCCGTGGGTGTCGTCGGCACCGACGGCGAGCACGAACGGGTCCAGCGCCGGGTCGGCCAGCCGCCCGTCGGCGAAACCGCTGTTTCCGGCCGCCGCGACGACGACGATGCCCTTGCGCCAGGCGACCTCGGCGGCGTAGGCGAGCGGGTCGTAGAGGTAGCCCTGGGGTGAGTTGGTGCCGAACGACAGGTTCAGTACGCGGATGTTGAGGCCCGGGTCGTGCGCATGCTGCACCGCCCAGTCGATCCCGGCGATGACTTGCGAGACGTCGGTCGCGCCGTGCGCGTCGGCCACCTTGATGCTGACGATCCGCGCGCCGGGGGCCACGCCGAGGAACGGCGCGCTGTTGTTGATCGATGCGGCCGCATTGACACCGGGGTCGCGGCCCGCGATGAGGCCCGCCATGTGGGTGCCGTGACCGAAGGTGTCGAGATACCGGGTAGCGCTGTTCTGTGACTCGGGGGTCAGGTCGGGCCCGTTGAGGATCTTTCCCGCGTCGGAGAGCCCGGTGACCGGAGCGACCCCGGAGTCGAGCAGGGCGACGTCGATGCCCAGACCGGTATACCCGCTGCCCCACATGGAGGGGACACCGATGAGGCGCTCGAGGTTGTACAGCGAGTTCGGGTCGGCCGCCGGGTCGTACGTCACCGGCACAGCGCTGGCCGCCGTGCTCAGCAGCGTCAGACGCGAGTCGGCGGTGACACCGGTGACCCGGGGGTCGCGGCGCAATGCCGACGCGGCCGCCGCCGGCAACCGGCACACGACGGCATTGATCAGACGTAGGTGCCCGGTCGTCCGGCCACCCAGCCGGGTGAGCCGGGCCGCGACCGCGGGCATCTCGCCCGGCGCCGCCCGCACGATGTAGCTGCGCTGCGTCGTCGGCCCGGCCACCACGCGGTCAGCCCGCGCGCCGGCGGCCGCGGGTGTCGAGCCGATGGCCAGGCTGAGCAGGGCCGCCGCAACAGCTAAGGTCCCCGCGAGGAGCCGAGGCCCGGGTCGTGGCCCGGTAGCCCTGGTCAAGCGCGACACGCCAGCATGATCCAGGTCCGTCCGTGCTGGGTGCCAGCCGAAATGCTCACCAAGCGCTCCGGTCGAGGTTGCGGCTGATGATTTCCTCCCGACCCGAACGGCACCCGAGACCCCTTCGAGGCGACGGTATGACCTACCTTGCGGCACAGAGAGTGTGGACCGCTCGGGCTCTGAGGTGGCGGAAACCCCGAAAAATGAGCCGTTCCACCTAGGGCTGTTGGACGTTGACCCCGTGATGTAGTCCTTATGGGCTAGTCAAGCTGGGCCGAAGACCCGCTCGGCGGTCGCCGTCACCGCTCGGCACAGGTCGTCGACCGCGACCTCTTTGAGCGCGGCCAGATACCGCAGCGTGATTGGCACCAGGTGGGGGGCGTTGGGCCGCCCCCGGTAGGGCATCGGCGTCAGGAACGGCGCATCGGTCTCCACGAGCAGGAGCTCGATCGGCGCCACCTGCGCCGCCTCCTGCAGCGCGGTCGCGTTCTTGAAGGTCACGTTGCCCGCGAAGCTCACGACATAGCCGTGCTCGGCACAGGCGCGCGCCATGCCGGCGTCACCGGAGAAGCAGTGGAAGACCACGTGCTCCGGTGCGCCCTCCTCGGCCAGGATCCGGAGCACGTCGTCGTGCGCCTCCCGGTCGTGGATCATCAACGCGCGGCCGGTGCGCTTGGCGATGTCGATGTGCGCGCGGAACGACGCCTGCTGCGCGGGCTGGTCGTCGGGCCCGGTGCGGTAGTAGTCCAGACCGGTCTCCCCCACCGCTCGCACCTGGGGCAGTTGGGCCAGCCGCTCGATCTCGGCAAGCGCCGCCTCGTCGGCGTGATGAGGCGCTTCGTTGGGATGGATGGCCACACCGGCCTGGATTTCGTCGTACTCCGCGGCGACGTCGGCACACCATCGCGACGTGGCGACGTCGACGCCGATGGTGAGCATGCGCGTGATGCCCACGGCGCGGGCCTGCGCGATGGCCTCCTCGATCGGAGTGTCCATCAGGTCGAGATGGCAGTGCGAGTCGAGGGCGGGTACGGCGAGTGGCTCGGGAAGCGGCGGCGGGCGTGGTGGGCGTGGTGGCTCGCGGCTCATGCTGTCACGCGAGCCCGGACGCTCACCGCACGCCCCCCATCGCGGTGATCAAGGACTTCACGGCTGACAAAACGGACTTTTCGGGGCCGAAATCGACGTGAAGTCCTTGATCGTCGCGGAAGGGGTCGCGGAAGGGGTCGCGGAAGGGGTCGCGGAAGGGGTCGCGGAAGGGGTCGCGGAAGGGGTCGCGGAAGGGTCGCGGAAGGCGCGGGTCACGCAGACCCCTCCAGGCGGGCCAACTCTTCGTCGACGATCGAGGGATCGAGCTTGGTGAACACCGGCGTGGGTGCCGCCAACGGTGTACCGGCCTTGATCGGCACGGACTCCCAGCGGGCGCCCGTGTCGTACTCCCCGGTGAGTACGGAGTACCCCGGCGAGCCGACCGCCGTCTCCTCGGGCACCTCGACGAGCTCCGGCAACGCCGCCCAGATGCCAGCGCCGCCCAGCGCCTCGTGCACCTGCTGCGCGGAGTGCGGCAGGAACGGCGTGAGCAGGGTCTTGCAGTCATCGACGGCCTGCAGGGCCACGTGCAGCACGGTGTTCATCCGGGCCGGGTCGTCGTTCTTGAGCTTCCACGGCGCCTGGTCGGAGAGGTACTTGTTGGCCTCGGCGACCGTCTTCATGGCCTCGGCGATCCCCGCCTTCTGCCGCGATCGGCCCAACAGCTCTCCGACGGTGCCAAAGGCGGCCTGGGTGGTGGCGAGGAGTTCGTGGTCGGCCGGCGCGAGCTCCCCGGGATCGGGGATCGCGCCGACGTTCTTGGCGGCCATCGACACGGTCCGGTTGACCAGGTTGCCCCAGCCGGCGACCAACTCGTCGTTGTTGCGGCGGAGGAACTCCTCCCAGGTGAAGTTGACGTCCGAGGTCTCCGGCCCCGCCGCCGCCAGGTAGTAGCGCAGCGCGTCGGGGTCGTACCGGCTCAGGAAGTCCCGGACCAGCACGCCGATGCCCCGGGACGAGGAGAACTTGCGCGCCTCGACGGTGAGGTACTCGCTCGACACCACCTCGTTGGGCAACTGGAGAGCCCCGAGCGAGCCGGCCCGCCCGCCGCGATCGCCGCCGCCGGAGTAGCCGAGCAGCAGCGCCGGCCAGATCTCGGCGTGGAAGACGATGTTGTCCTTGCCCATGAAGTAGTAGGACTCGCAGTCCTCGCCCTGCCACCACGCGCGCCAGGCCTCCGGGTCGCCGCTGCGCCGGGCCCACTCCACCGACGCCGAGAGGTAGCCGATCACCGCGTCGAACCACACGTAGAGCCGTTTGTCGGACCGGTCCCGCCAGCCGTCGAGCGGCACCGGCACGCCCCAGTCGAGGTCGCGGGTGATCGCCCGAGGCTTGAGGTCGCCGAGCAGGTTCATCGAGAACCGCAGGACGTTGGGCCGCCAGTTCTGCCGGGTCTGCAGCCAGGCGCCCAGCGTCTCGGTGAAGGCCGGCAGGTCGAGGAAGTAGTGCTCGGTCTCGATGAACTTGGGGGCCTCGCCGTTGATCCGCGACCGCGGCTTGATCAGGTCGGTGGGATCGAGTTGGTTGCCGCAGTTGTCGCACTGATCACCACGGGCGCCGTCGTAGCCGCAGATCGGGCAGGTGCCCTCGATGTAGCGGTCGGGCAGCGTACGCCCGGTCGACGGCGAGATCGCGCCCATGGTGGTCTTGGGGAAGACGTACCCGTTGCCCAGCAGGCCCAGGAAGAGGTCCTGCACGACGGCGTAGTGGTTGCCGGTGGTCGTGCGGGTGAAGAGGTCGTAGGACAGGCCCAGCGCGCGCAGGTCTTCGGCGATCACCCGGTTGTAGCGGTCGGCGAGCTCCCGGGGGCTGGCGCCTTCCTGGTCGGCGGCGACCAGGATCGGGGTGCCGTGCTCGTCGGTACCGCTGACCATGAGTACGCGGTTGCCGGCCAGCCGCTGGTAGCGGCTGAAGACATCTGACGGCACGCCGAACCCCGCGACGTGGCCAATGTGCCGCGGGCCGCTGGCATAGGGCCAGGCGACGGCGGTGAGCACGTGTCGAGGGGCGGGCATGCCGCCAAGCCTAGTGATCGGGACCCGCCGGATTTTCAGTCCGCAGCCACCCGTGGCCGTCGCGCGGTTCGCTTCCGCTCCCCGCCGCGATCCATGCGGATCAGTCCCGCCCCGGTCGATGGGTGTGGGCCATCCCCTCACGGCGCGTGTCGATTTGTTCCGTACGGGGAGCAAAGTCGGCATAGTCATGTCACGGTCCACGCCCCTGCAGTCCGCGTCCACCGGCCTCGATCGACGTCGCTCCGGCCACGCAGCAAGGCGACATCCGCCGAGGGGGGATCCGCAGGGCGGCCGGCAACTCCGCAATCGAGCCCTAGCCGCGCCAGTCGAGGCACACCGCGGTGGCATCGTCGGCGAGCTGACCCGCGCGGTGGTCGATGACCGCGTCAGTCAGCAGCCGGACTACCTCGTTCGGGGGCTGCGTCGCGGTCTCCAGCAGGCGCCGGGCCAGTTGGCGATCGCCGAACGCCTCACCCCCGACCGGGCACGCCTCCGTCACGCCGTCGCTGAAGAGCAGCAGCCGGTCGCCGGACCGCAACCGCAACGCGGCCGGCCGGTAGGCCGTGCCGGCGAACATGCCCATCGGCGGGTCGGGGTCGACCGGGATCAGCCGGACCTCACCGTCGCGCACCAGCATCGGCAGCGGATGTCCGGCGTTGATCACCACTCCCGCGCCACTGGCAATGTCGATTCGCAGGACCACGCCCGTGACATATTGCTCACCACCGAACTGCTCGTTGAGCCGCTGGGATGCGCCATCGACCTGCTGCTCGACGCCGTCGCCGCGGCGCCGCCGGTTGCGCATCGCGGTCACCGCGAGGCTGCCGAGCATGGCCGCGCGCAGGCCGTGCCCCATGGCGTCGGTGACCGTCACGGTGAGGGTTTCGGCGGCGACCGCGTAGTCGAAGGTGTCGCCGCCAATCTCGTACGCCGGTTCGAGCCTGCCGGCGATGGAGAACGACGGCGCGTCGTAGGCCAGGATCGGCAGCAGCTCCCACTGGATCTCGGCCGCCAGATCCAGGTCGCGGCGGCGCCGGATGCGCTCGAACCGGTCGGTGTAGCGCCGGGCCGCCACCAGCGCGTATCCGAGGAAGCGCGCGATGTCGGCCAGTGCCAGGCGCAGCGCCGGATCGTCGCCCGGCAGGTCGACCTCGAGCACACCGAGGCGTTCCGCCCGCATGGTCACCGGGAAGTAGCCGACGAACCCCGCTCCCACCGGGACGACGGTGGCCTCCTGCGCGAGATACGCCGCACCGGCGACGCTGCCTTCAAGCCGCTGCTCGCCGGTGGTCGAGGACTCGCCGGCACCCGGCACCGGCTCCAGGGTGCGTTCCTCGTAGTCGGACAGCAGAAGCGTGCAGGCATGGGCGCCGGCGACCTGGCGCAGGTGGCGAAGCAGGATCTCGGCGAAGTCATAAGGCGGTGCGTCGTCGAGCGCCCGAGCGAGGTCACCCAGGTAGGACCGGACGCCTTCGCGATACGGCTTCACCGGGCCGACCCTAACCCGGGCGATTGGCCAGCACGGCGTCGTAGACGACCCGCTTGGCCACGCCGGCGTCGCGGGCCACGTCGGCGATCGCCTCCTTGCGCGGCTCGCCGGTGGCCTCCCGCCGGGTCACCTCGGCGGCCAGCTGATCCGGCGCGCTGTCCACGGTTGTCCGCGCGGCCCCTGACAGCACGATCGTCACCTCGCCGCGGACCCCGTGCGTCGCCCAGACCGCCAGCTCGCCGAGCGGGCCACGCCGTACCTCTTCGTGCGTCTTGGTCAGCTCACGGCAGACGGCGGCGAGCCGCTCGCCTCCGAAGACGATGGCCAGGTCCGCCAGGGATTCGGCCAGCCGGTGCGGCGCCTCGAAGAACACCATCGTGCGGCGCTCGCCGATCAGCGCCTGGTACGCGGTCCGCCGGGCCGCCGACCGCCGCGGCGGGAAGCCCTCGAAGCAGAACCGGTCGCACGGCAGGCCCGACAGGGCCAGCGCGGTGGTCACGGCGCTCGGGCCGGGAATCGCCGTCACCGGCACGCCGGCCGCGGCCGCCGCCACCACGAGGCGGTAGCCCGGGTCGGACACCGTCGGCATGCCGGCGTCGGTCACCAGCAGCACGTCGTCACCGGCCAGCAATGCGTAGAGCAGCTCGGGCGTACGGGCCGTCTCGTTGGCGTCGAAGTACGACACCACCCGGCCGGTGACGGTGACGCCGAGGTCGCGGGCGAGCCGCTTGAGGCGCCGGGTGTCCTCGGCCGCGACGACGCTGCTGGTCGCCAGGGCCGCGCGGAGCCGCTCGGAGGCGTCGCCCGGCCGCCCGATGGGCACCCCGGCCAGCGTCAAGGTGCCCGGCTCGGCCTTCATCGCGCCGTGGCCCGGACCTCCCGGGTCACGCTGCGTTCCACGATGAAGGCCAGGAACGGCACCGTGCCCGCGAGCAGCACGAGCGCCGTACGCGGGAGGGCCCAGCGCCGCCGCAGGGCCAGGTCGAGCCCGGCCAGCAGGTAGACGATGTAGAGGAAGCCGTGCGCCGGCCCAACGACCTGCACCACTCCGGGCCGGTGGGCGAAGTACTTCAGCGGCATGCCGACCAGCACCAGGATCAGCAGTCCCACGCCGACGACATAGGCCATCACGCGGTAGCGCGTGAGCGCGGCATTCACCGGGTGGGCCGCTGATCCTGCTCGTGCAGCCAGGCCAGATAGCGGTTGTAGGTGTCCAGCTCCTCGTCGGGCTCTTCCTCGGCAGGGTGCTGGTCGACCCACGGCCGGCCGGTCACCGGCGCCTCGGCGGGTCGCTGGGACTCCGGGTGCCGCTCCATGTGCAGGGTCCGCCCCCACCAGAAGATGGCGAAGGCCGCGAACAGCGGCCACTCGAAGGCGTAACCGAAGCTGCGCCCGTTGCCGGCGTCGGCCCGGCTCCACTGCCACCGGCCGAGGGCCAGGAAGGCGCCGATGGCAAGCAGCAGCAGGACATGGCGCAGCAGCCACCGCCGGGACAGCAAGAGCCGGAGCACGCCCTTGAGGTTACCGTCGCGAGGCAACGGGCGAGCCCCCCGCCTACGATCACCGGGTGGCTGCCACGTCGCTCGCAAAGCCGGTCGGCGGTGGTGTGGTTGCCGCACCGACGAGCCCGGGTGCGCTGAGCGTTCCGATGCCGGCCGATCGGCTCAGCTCGTGGCTGTGGGCGCTCGCGGTCACCGCAGTTGCCGGGGGGCTGCGATTCAGCGGCCTGGGATCACCCGGCGAGAAGATCTTCGACGAGATCTATTACGCCAAGGACGCCCGCAGCTTGCTGAAGCACGGCGTCGAGCTCAACAGCGACGGCACCGGCCCCGGATTCGTCGTACATCCGCCACTGGGCAAGTGGTTGATCGCCATCGGTGAGCACGTGTACGGCTACAACGCCTTGGGCTGGCGGGTTGCGGCCGCCGTGGCAGGCACGTTGTCGGTGCTGGTCCTGGTGCGGGTGGCCCGGCGGATGACCCGCTCGACGCTGCTCGGCTGCGTCGCCGGGCTGCTCATCTCACTTGACGGCCTGCACTTCGTACAGAGCCGGGTCGCGATGCTGGACATCTTCCTGATGTTATGGATCCTGCTGGCCTTCGCCTGCCTGGTCGCCGACCGCGACGCGCTCCGCGGGCGCTTGGCGGGGGGTCTGTCGGCCGGTCTGCGGCCCTGGCGGCTGGCCGCCGTCCTGTGCCTCGGGCTGGCCCTGGCGACGAAGTGGAGCGCGATCTGGTACGTCGTCGGGTTCGCCGTGCTGGCCTTCGCGTGGGACTGCGGCGCTCACCGTTCGGCGGGCGCGGACCACCCGGTGCTCAAGGCGTTCACCGACGGCCTCGCTTGGGCCGTGCCATACGCGACGATCCTGGTCGCCGTCTACACGGCCTCGTGGACCGGATGGTTCCTCACCCAGAACGGCTACGACCGGCACTACGGCGGCAGTGCTCTGGCCGGGCTGATCAAGTACCACCGCGAGATATTGCATTTTCACACCGGGCTGACGACCTACCACCGCTACGCCTCGCAGCCGTGGTCATGGCTGCTGCTCGGCCGGCCCGTGGCCTACTTCTACAGCGCGCCAACCGACTGCGGGGCGCCCAGCTGCTCGCGCGAGGTCATCGCGCTGGGCAACCCGGCGCTGTGGTGGCCCTTCGCCGGCGCTCTCGTCGGCGTGACCTGGCGTTGGTTGGCCCACCGCGACTGGCGGGGCGCCGCGGTGCTGGTCGGAGTGGGCGCCGGCTTCCTGCCCTGGCTGCCGTATCCGCACCGCACCATGTTCCTGTTCTACGCCCTGCCGGCCCTGCCCTTCCTCGTCCTGGCCACGACGATCTGCCTGGGCATGGTGCTCGGCGGGCCGAGAGCAAGCCCGCAGCGGCGCCTCATCGGCGCGCTGCTCGTCGCGGGCTACGTGGTGCTCGTCGCGGGGACCTTCGCCTTCTTCCACCCGATCCTGGCCGGCAGCGGCCTCACGTACGAGCAATGGCACAACCGGATGTGGTTCAACACCTGGATCTAGCCCAGATCCAGCCCGGCAGCCGACGTATGGCACCATAGCTGGTACCCTATGTAGGTGAACAAAACCACGGTCTACCTGACTGACGACCTGAAAGCGCTGCTAGCCCGCATGGCCGCTGCGACGGGCCAGTCGGAGGCGGCCTTGATCCGGCAGGCGATTGCGGGAATGGCCCGCAGCGCAGTACGTCCCCGGCCCACGGGCGCCCTCTTCGCCAGCGGGGACGCATCTCTCTCTGAGCACGCCGACGAGGCACTCGCCGGCTTCGGCGACCGCTGAGCATGCTCATCTGCGACACCAGCGGCCTGATCGCCTACTTCGACGCAAGCGACGCGCATCACCGGCCGGTGAGCGCGGCCATCGACGCCGACCCCGGGCCGTTCATCGTCTCGCCCTACGTCATGGCCGAGGTCGATTATCTCGCTACCCGCCGCGGCGTACCGGCAGAGCTAGCGGCTCTGAGCCAACTCCACAGTGGCGCCTGGGAACTTCCCTGCTGCGGCAGCGCCGACATCCGCGGCGCGTCCGACATCATCGACCGCTACGCCGACCACAACATCGGTTTGACCGACGCCTCACTCGTGGTTCTCGCCGGCCGCTACCGAACGAACCGGCTGTTGACCCTTGACCATCGACACTTCCGCGTCGTCCGCACTATGACTGGCGGGCCGTTCAGGCTCGTACCGGCACAGCTCTGAGCGGGCACAACATGGTCGCTGGGGACGGGGAGTTCGCCGCGGTCGTCTTCGATCTTGGTGGAGTCCTGATCGAGTGGGACCCGCGCCATCTTTACCGCCACCTGCTGCCAGACGCCCAGGCCATTGAGGACTACCTCATCACGGTCGGTTTCATGGCATGGAACTCCCGCCAGGACGCCGGCCGACCCTGGGCTGAGGCGGTAGCCGACCTCTCAGCCGAGCACCCGCAGTACGCCGAACTCATCGCCGCCTATCCGGACCGCTTCGAAGAGTCCCTTGTCGGGCCGTTGGATGAGGCCGTTGGAGTGTTGAACGACCTCTACCGCACCGGTGTGCGCCTGCTGGCCCTGACGAACTGGTCCGCCGAGACATTCGTTCACGCGCGAAAGCGCTTCGGGTTTCTCGAGCTGTTCGAAGCCATCGTCGTATCCGGGGAAGAGCGGCTGTCGAAGCCCGATCCGGCCGTCTTCGGTGTTCTGATCGACCGCTACGGGCTGCTCCCGTCGCGCACCGTGTACATCGACGACGCGGAGGCCAACGTCGAGGTGGCCCGGGGGCTCGGGATGCATGCCATCCGGTTCACTTCAGGCCCGAGGCTCCGCGAGCAGCTCAGAGCGGTCGGCCTGCTCGTTGGCCGGCCCTAGCCCGTCCGCAAATGATCACCCGATGATCTTGCCGGCCTTGAGGACTACCCAGGTGAGCTCGGGATGGACGATGTCGCTGTGTGCCCCGCTCGGTGGACCTCCTGCGCTCACGATCGCCGAAGAATCGATGTTGAGGACCTTATGGTCCTCGAATCGGTAGACCGCGTCAGGCCCGGCCGACTGTAGGGAGTCGAGCTTGGCGGACACGGCCTGGGCGCCGTCGTGCCCCATCCCACCCCAGCGGTAGAAACGGTCCTGCGCCGCCGCCGAGTCGTCCCGGGCCGCGATGGAGGCCAGCGGGTAGAACCGGCCCACGGCGTAGTCGTGTTCGGAGAAGCACACCGTGAGCGGCCCTTCGATCCGCGCGAGCAGGCCGGCCAACCCGCCCTTGCGTCCGGCGTCGAACGGCAGGCTCTCAGCGAAGGCGAAGTGCGAGAAGGCACCCTGCAGTAGGGTCAACGACCGCACCGGCGATGGCTTCGCCGCGGGCAACCCGGCCAGGGTGTACGAGACCAGGCGCGCCCCGAAGCTGTGACCGACGAGGTGCACTCCGAGTTGCGGATTGGCTTCGGCCAGGCGGCCGACGAAGGGGCCGAGACCGGCCCGACCCACGACGCCGGCTCGGTTTTTCATCTGCCAGTACGTCAGCTGGCGCAGGGCCTCCTTCGCACCCTGCCAGAGCCCCCTGAGCCGGTCGCCCAAACCGGCCTCACCGCCATCAGTGTCGGGAAGCACGCCGCTGTCGCGGAGCTGGCTGGCGTACCGGTCGAACAGGTCCCTCGGATCGTCGTCGAGCATTCGCGGTGTCCCGGCCGCAACGCCCTTCTGCGCCGATTCGCCGTCGTCCTCGTCGACAGCGGTCGCCTTCGCGAAGGCGTCCATCTCCTTCTTGAACGCGGCGAGGGCTGCCGTCGAGGGTTCCGCAGCCAACAGTTCGGCCATCCGGTCGAGGTTCCCCGCACCGTTCGGGAACATCTCACGCAGCCCCGCGAGGGTTTCCTTGTCGATCTCCGGGCTCCCCGCGGTCGCCGTTTGCCGGCTAGTCACCGCGGCCGCGTCACCGCCGGCAGTCGGTCGAGCAGCGGCCTGAAAGTCCGGGATGGGTTCGTCCGACCAGCGTTGAGACGGCCAGAAAACCCCGACCAGACCCACCTGTACCGGTCGATCGGTCCGGGCCGCGTCGAGTTGGCCGGCCAAGGTGGTGAACCAAGCGTCGTAGAGCGTGCGCGCAGTCTCTTGGCTGTTGTTCCAGCCGTGCGAGAAGACCACGAGGTCGGTCACGTCGCGCTGTTGGATTTCGTCGATGACAGCCTGGGCCCGCGCCGCGTCGGCGTCGCCCTCGGCATCGAAGGTCAGCTGCCAGAATGGCAGTCCGGCGAGATCGGTCATGTCATGCCCCTTGGGGTCGTTTGCTCAGATGGACTGCAGCGCGCGCATCAGGTCGACGAGGCCACCTCCCTCGAAGTTCGGGTCGCGACCGAGCGTGGTCGCCGAGTCGGTGAAGATGCGCTTGACCAGGTCGGGCCGGCCGATGAACTCGCGCCGCACGGACAGAAAGGCCGCCACCACGCCGGACACGTGCGGAGCGGCCATACTCGTGCCGCTGTCCTGAACGTAGACGGCAGCGTCCTCCTGGCCGGCCGGGAGCGAGACGGCCGCGCGCATCCGGCCGGCCGCCGCCGAGGTGATCTGTTCGCCCGGCGCGACCAGGTCCGGCTTGCGTCGGCCGTCGCCGGTGGGTCCCTTGGAGGAAAAGTACGAGACGCCGTACACGTGCGGCGAATCTCGGTGTGTCGAGCCGACGGTGATGGCTCGTTCGGCGTTCCCAGGATCGTTGATCGTCATCGCGAGCCCAAACTGCGAGACCGTGCTCAGCTTGGGGTTCAGCGTGCCGTAACCGGAGTTGCCCGCTGCGACGACGACCACGACCCCGGTGCGCACGAGCTTGTCCACCTCCTGGCACAGGGGACTCTGGCCGCAGGCGAACCACGTCGGGTCGAAGTCGTAGCCGACGCTGAGGTTCACACCGTGGATGCGCGGGAGTTTGTCGCTCTCCGCGTTCAACTCGCGCACGTACGCCAAGGCCTCGATGACGCGGCTCACCCGGCTCTCCAGCGTTCCTCCGGCGCCGAGGACCTTGAGACTCACCAGCTTGGCCCGGGGAGCCATCCCGTTTAGTCGCTCTTTCGGATCCGTCAGCGGCCGCGGCTGGCGCAGTGGCTCGTCGGGGTTATCGACGTTGAAGCGGTTCTCGGTGACGACTACCGCGCTCTTGTTCCACTGCCTCAGGCCGCCAGCGATGATGGCGGCGACGTGGGTGCCGTGACCGTCGGCGTCCTCGAGGGGGTCGTCCGCTTTCCCGTTCTCCGGCGGCAGAAAGCTGTGGTGCAGCTTTGCCACGGACGGGTCCGTGAGCGTGGCGTATCCCTGGAAGTGGGGATGCTTGGCGTCGATACCGGAATCGACCACCGCCCACACGACGTCGTCACCGAAGGAGTTGAACGACCGGTGAGCGGCGTCCGCCTTCACGGTGACCACCGAGGCATCGATGAGCTTGTGCATCCGGAAGTCGGGCCAGATGCGATAGATGCTGCGCCTGGACCACACGATCGGTGCGGCGTCGGCTGCAACTAGACGCTTCATCTCTCCCAACGTCAGCACCCCGGTGGCGTACTCCTCCGCGAGCGGTTCGGGTCCCGGCCGGCCGGTTACCCGCCGCCACAGCCGGCGCAGCTCGTTCATCGCCGCTCGTGGGCCGCGCGCGTGGCGAAGGTTCAACTCGATCATCACGGGCATCGCGTCCGGGTCGTCGACACCGGCGCGCAACCGGCCATGCGCGGTACGCAGCGGCGGGGCGATCACGCCGCTGACCAGGCTCGACATGGCGGGGCGGACATCCGTCTCGCCGTCGTTGGCCAGGTCGCGCGAAGCATCCGTGCGTTCGGCCGGCTCGGCCAGCAGCCGCTGCGCCGCCTCCGCGGCTACGGCGGTGCCGTGGCTCGTCAGGCGTTTCCGGCCCCGTGGGGCAGTCTCGACCACGCCCTGGTCAACGAGTGTCGTGAAGGCGGCCAGGACGGCCGAGTGCCAGGTGGGCCGATCACCGTCGTACGTCCGATCCGTCGGCTCGAACTGGTCGGCGAACTGGACCGCGACCTCCTGGACTACCGCGTCGCCGGTGGCGGCCTTCGCTAGGTGGCTCATGGCGGAAAGGGTGCGGTCGAGCCACAGTTGCGACGGGTCGGGGGCCATCGCGCTCACCTCTCGTGATCGATGGGATCGATGCCTACGAGCTGGGCGGGTCCGGGTTGGGCCCGCGCTGGACGGACTCTGATGAGGCAAGGCCGCGTCTTGCGCTGCGCTGCCTGAAGCCGACCAGGATGAGGGTCGCCCCGAAGATGATCAGCCAGTCTTTGACGAGGTTGTCGAGCGAACCGCGGACCAGGTACACGATGCCGGCCGACAGGCCGACCACCGCGAGCACGGCGGAGACGATCTCCAGTCCACGTGTCGGCCGGGAGCCGCCCCTGATTGCGCCAACGATCTGGACGGGGCCATCGACCAACCAGAACATCACGACAATCGTCACCATCGTGTTCTCGGTGTCGTCATTCAGCGCGTTTGCCACGACGAGCCCCCCAGCGAGCAGCGACACCGTGGCGAGGATTTCCAACAATTGCCGCCGGCCCGCCCTGGCCTCGTCGGCGTCGAAAGACTGGATGACGCGGAGCGCGCCGTAAACGATCAATACGAGGCCGAGCATCACGTGGCCGGCCCGGTACGGCACGTGCAAGGCCACGGCTGCCACCACGACGACGCCGCCGGCGACTATCGACGCAACGGGGGTTCGATTTGACCGGACGTGCGACCCGCCGGACGGCGTGGCTCCGAGCGGCGTCGGTGCCAGGCTGGGTATCCCCGCGGGTGTCGGGGAGTGGGCGGCCGGCTCCCGGACCGGGGCGGGTGGGTACGACGGTTCGCCCGCCGGGTGCGACGGGGAGGCTGAGGTGCGCTCGATGGCGGGCTGCGGTGCTTGCCGGGCCTCGGCGATGGGCCGGGGCGCCGGGATTGGGATCGACTCCGCCGTAACGATCGGCGTTGGATCGTGCGCCGCCGGCTCCTCCGGGCTTGGCGTCACTTCGACGTCGACAGGAATCAGGGCCTTGCCGGTGGGACCCTTGATGGCGATATTGCCGCGAAACTCGCCCGCTTGGGAGGTGTCGACCGATACGTCGAGGCCATCGGTCGTCTCCTCGATCCGGATCCAGCCCTGCGAGGGCTGGAACGTGCAGGCGCGGGCGATCGGGGGACCTAGCAGATGGATCTCACGGTGGACCGGCCTCGAATCCTTGGCCACCTGCCCGAAGTGCAGGTCGCGCTCCCTCGTTTGGACGGCGCCCTCGCGGAGCGCCACTGCCGCGGCCTCGGCGACGTATTGGATGTCGGTGCGGGCGGTATCCTCCAGTGCGTTGTAGGCGCCTGCTGCGGCTGACAGGTCGTCGCTCGTCAGCCGTGCCCGCAGCTCGGTCACCGCACCGATGCGGGTGAACATGTTCGAGTCGGTTCGGGCGTCCTCCAGGTTCGGTGGGATGGGCAGTGGCCGGATGCGTCGCCGCCGGCTGCGGGCGAGGTACAGCTCCCCCTGCATTTCGACGTCGCGGCTCGGCGTCTGATGCGGGTTCTGTTCGCGAACCCGGTCGAATAGGTAGTCGTACAACTCGTCTAGCGACACCCAGCCGTCCTCGTCGCGGTCGGCTTCGCCGGTGGCGAGTCCCTCCACCAGAGCGGTGGTGAACACCGATGGCTGGGGGTCGTGATCGTCGGCGAGCTGGTCGCCCTCGAAGGCGTACTCCATTGAGTTGGATGCGGTTATGACAGCCCGGCCGCGCCCACCGCCGAGCTTTCCGCCGGGAAAGCTGTCCAGAACGTTGACGTCCCCGGAACCGCGAACGGTTACACCCTGGCCGAATGCGCCCCCGTAGCAGCAATCCAGCAACAAAACGATGCTGCGCGACCGGCTCGTCCGCATGCACTGCTGGACGAAGTTCGCTGAGATCGCGGTGGAGCCAAGCCTGTTCGGGCGCGTGTTGCGGGCGGCGAAGTACAGCTCCCCGGACTCACTCTTCAGCCCGTGACAGGAGAAGTGAACCAGGAGAACGTCGTCGGCCCGGCTCTCCGAGAACAGATCCTCGATCTGCGCCTGGACAACGTGCGCCGGCTCGTTGCGCGCCACCCGCACATCGAAGTCGCCGATCTCACGGTCGCCGAGGACACCTGCCAGCGCCTTCGCGTCCGCCGCCGGGGAGAGCAGGTGCCGCAGGCCCTCGTGTTCATAGTCGTCGCAGGCGACGATCAGTGCCTTCCGCCGGCCGTTCACTGGTCGCTCGCCCCGGCGGCGTGCCGGCCAACGAATAGCCCGATGAGCCGCTCCTGGTCGGCTGCCGACGCCTCGGAGAGTTCCAGCACGTCGCCCTCGATCTCCAGGCGGACCGTGCGACGGGTTCCTTCGCCGCGCGCGAGCCACTTCCTAATCGCGGAGACGACCGCCCGTAGGCTCTGGGCAGACCGGCCGAGCGTGATCAACAGCCCACCGGCCGCGACCACGTCGAACACCCTGGCGCCCGGCGGCGGCTCACCGGCCGGCAGCGCGGACGCTCTCTCCACGTCCAACTGGAGGAGTTCTTCGCGAAGGTATCCGATCAGGCTGTCGAGCCGCTCGGCATCCGCACCGTCTTCTCCCAGCTGAAGGCGCAATTCACCGCCCATTGGCCCCCCTTCGCGCGGGTGAGGCCTTGCAGACAACACCAACACCCATGCTACCGACTGGGCCGGGCGGACAGTACGACAAACCTCGGTCGGCAACGAGACCCTTCACCGTCAAGCGTCCGGAACCGCGGCGCCAAGATAGACCTGTTTCGCGCAATGCTCCCGTCATCCGGCGTCCGGACCTTCCGGTGAAACCTGCTTCGCGAATGCCCGCTTCGCGATCGGTTGCTCCGCGTCGAGTACCAACGGCTGGTCCGTTCGTGCGGCCGCCTGCTTGGCGCTGGCCAGCTCGCTGCCCGGCGTGGCGTAGATGACCTTCACGGCGCCGTTGCCGGATCCCCGGCGGTCGACCGGCGTTACCGCGGCGGGTTGGCCGTGCCCGTCGTCCACCCACAACTCGAAGTCGTCGTACTTGAAGAACGAGATCTCGGTGATCGGCCCCGGATAGTGGTGCACCCCACCGCCCTTCGGCAGCAAGCCCGTGTGCGCGTCCGCGGGCAGCGGCACGCTCGCGTTGCAGATGCTGTCGGTCCATCGCGCGACCCCGTCGGCATCGGTGATGGGGGTGTCGAGAAGACTGCGGATGCCGAGCTCCTCGACGGCCGCCGGGAACAGGGCGTAAAGCCGCCTCGCGTTCAGTCGCAGCATGTCGACCTTGGCCGGGTCCGCGCAAAACTGCGACGACCACTCCATTCCGGCCAGGTTGCGCACGAGGAACCAGCCGTCGTCGTCCTTGAGCCACAAGCCGCCGCCGTGATGGTCCTGGTAGGGCGCCCTACCGTAGAGCAGACCGGCGACAGCCTCGGCCATCGCGACCATCCGTTTGCGGGACTTGACGTACGTCGCCGAGTCGGTGCGTCGCGGATGGCCGGGGATGTTGATGCCCCACGGATGGTCCTCGCGTTCAATGTGCGGCTGACCCACCCCGGATGCGGAGGCACTCGGGTCACCTGTCATGTCTCAAAGTCCTCCTCACCGGTCGGCTCCAAATGATGGACCTGGTTCATGCTCTGGCGCAGCTCGGCCAGCTCCCAATACATCTGCCGCCGCGCACGGTTGGAGTTTCCGAGAGGCTTGTGCTGCGGCAAGCTGTGCCATGGGTTGAACCGCAGCACGTCGGCGAACCTGAGCTGCGCGTCGGAGTCGAAACGCTGGGCCGCGAGGTGCAGCCGAGCCACCGGGATGTACGGCGACAGACGCTCGGGCCATTTGACCGTGGCGTCTTCGAGAGGCATCCGGCGCGCGTCTGTCTGCACCTGCACCATGAAGTCGAAGTTCCACTCGCCCTCGCAAAGTGTTCGGACCATGGCTTCGCGAAGGTAGTTTTCCGCCGGACGGGCCGGAATTTTGCTCCTCCCCCGCGACACTGGCTTCAACGAGTACTGAACCGCCTGACCTTCGCCGAGCAGGAACGGAACGTTGCTGTAGTACTGCACCTCGAGCGGACTGGCGTGCATGGGTGAGTAGAGCAGCTGCATGAACAAGTGCAGCAGGTGGAAATGGAACGGGTTCAACAGATATCCTAGCGGCGCTTTCGCGCGGACCCACCGCTGCATCTTCGCGTTCTCGCGGATGTCCGGTGTCACGAAACTCGCCGGAGACACGAGGATGAGATCCTGTGTCGCCACCTCGTCCGCCATGAGTTTCGGTCCGGCCACACCCATGATTTTGATGCCGACGGAGCACTGTCCGAGGTCTTCCAGGTCCGGCGGAGCGTACGGTCCCGGCCCGGAGAAGCGGACCCAGGCGGGGTAGCTGCCCGGCTCGGCAAACAGGCCCTGACGCAGATGTGTCGGCAGCCCGGCCACGACCGAGAACTCGCCGCGCACGATGCCGAAGGTCTTCGTGTTGCCGAAGCGCTGGACAGACCCCGGCAGCCAGTTCTCCCGAGTGAACTTCGTGAGCTCGGCGATGATCTCCCGGGTGTAGCGCTCCTCGCCGGGCAGCAACCGCTCCTCCGCCAGACCGAGGTGCTCCTTGCGCCGCAACAGGTTTTGCAATGCCTGAGCAGCAGCGAACAGCGAGGGGCGCAGCCACCTGTCGAACTGCGGCCGGTACAGGAACTCCACCCGGCGCTCGAGACGCCACAGCCACAGCACGAAGTCGCTCAGCGGGCGCAGGACGAGGAAGGTGAACAGTCCTTCGGGGTTCATGCGATCCCCTCGTCGTTGCAGCGATCAGCGCCGGGCGGCGGTCACCGCGAGCGCGGTGTTGCCCGCGGAGATCAGCGTCGTGAGCGCGGCCACCCGTGGGGGGAGCTCTCGGCGCAGCCCGGCGGTGAGCGCCGAGAGCGTGTCGGTGGCGTGGATGAGTACGGCGACACGGACCGCCCGCTCGCGCTGCTCACCGCGGAGGAGCAGCAGGTCGAAGCCGATCACCACGGTGCGGACTCCGAACATCCGCAGCGGGTAGACGGCCGTCGGCTCACGCCTCACATCGGTGCCCAACCGGCCCAGGATGAACGCGGGCGCGACCAAGGCAATAGTGCCGTTGACGATGCGAATGGCAGCCAGAGCGGTCCGGGCACGGTCCTGCGACAACAACATGTAAGGCAATCTGGCACCGTCGTGGCGGACCGTCAACCGGCTGTCAAGTATTTGACAGTCGTAGCCCCTTAACAAGTCAGCGTTCCCGGGCCATGCTGAAGTCAATAGTGGCGATTGGCAGGCGGACACATGGAATCCACGAACCCGGCCCAGCAGGTTTGGCGCATGGTCATGTCCGCGCTGATCTTCGCCGTCATCCTCACGGTGCTCGCCTTCGCCACACTTCCCGGGTTCTCGTGGCAGATTCTGGCGCTGAAGGCCTTCCTGGTTTTCGTCCTCGGGCTGTTCCCGGGGTGGCTCTATCTCCAATTCATCGGTTTCAGGGCGTGGACCTTGTACGACGAATACGTCCTGAACCTGCATAGGCTGCGCATTGACGACCCACGCAACCTGCCTAAACCGCCGCCAGGTACCCCATTCTATGCGAGCTGGCGCGAGTCGCTGCCGGCCGGGATTCGGCTCGATCAGAACATCTATCTCAAGAAGTTCGAGGCCGCCTACGGCGCGTCCGCGGTTCCGCCGTCCCGGCGCGGGAACGACGACGAGGACGCCGCTGCGATTCGCCGTCAACGGCTCACCACACAGATCAAGCAGGAACGTTTTGGACCCGTTCTATTGGCGACGGCTGTGTTCACCGTGGGCTGGGCCACTGTGTTGCAGCCTGAGATATACCACGGCTCGTTTCTGCACCTCTTCGGCGATTTTCGACTCTCCGGACTGCCCCGGCTGCCACTTGACGCGCTCCGGATGGGCTACATCGGTTCGTACGCCTTTGTCGTGCAGTCGCTCGTCCGCCGATATTTTCAGCAGGACCTCAAGTCTCGTGCGTACGTCGGCTTCGTCGCACGCATCATCTTCGTCTCGGCCGTTGTAGTCGCGCTCCATCCGGTCTGGACTTCGCTGAAGTCAGGCGCCTCGGTCGAGGTTTCCGCGGCGTTCGTCTTGGGTTTCTACCCGGAGCTAGGACTTCGCCTGCTCAAGCAACGGGTGATGTCGTCGTTCAAGCGAGCGGCAAATGACGATGAGGAGCAGTACCCCCTCCGAGACCTCGACGGCTGCAATCTCTGGTGCCAGGCGCGGTTGCTCGAGGAAGGCGTCGAGGACATGCAGAACCTCGTGACCGCTAACCTCGTGGACCTGATGGTCAACACCCGGATGCCGGTGTACCGCATGCTCGACTGGATGGACCAGGCGTATCTCTACCTGCTGCTCGAGACTCCCAAAGGGACGGATTCGGCCGGGCGACGGGACCGCAGGGTGCTGCGCGGTTACGGCGTGCGGACCGCCAGCCAGCTGTGTGAGCTGGTCGAGGCGGGCGGGCCCCCGAAGTTGGTGGCCGGCCTTTCCAGGCTGCTCAACGTCGACAAGCTGGACAAGGACGACGGACTCCCCAGCCGAATCCGGGCGATGCACCGGACGCTCGGCGGCGAGGTGAACCTCTGGCACATCCGCGCGTGGAAGCGCCGCGACTGGCTCGCCGAATCAAGACGTCCGACGACTGTCGACCTGACACCCGCCGGCCTTGTCGTTCCCAAGCCCAGACCGCAAGGAGGCGACCATGACCACCCAGCACAGGATCGGGGACCGGCAACTGCTGAGCCTCGACGGAACAGAGCTGGACAGGCTCTTCAGGACCAGCCCGGCCGGTGACTTGCCGACCGGCGACGCCGACGGGACGGTGCTGCTGTGGTCGGGCACCTGGCTAGGCCTTGCTGCAGCGCGGGTCGCGCGAGCCGTCGGCTGGCAGGGCAAGGCGTTCGATGCCGACGGACGCGGGCTCCGCAACAAGATCACGCCGTTCGGCGTGCGTGCGATCCGGGCGCAGGTCTACCCAGGGCAAAGCTGGGTTGACGGCGGCGACTGCATCGTTCTGGACTACTCGAAGAAGTCCCTGGTCGCACGCTGGGTCCGCGACGAGATTCGGCTGGTCGGGCCGGATCACTTCCTCGGTGTCGTGTGGTTGCGGCACCGGCGCGTCGCGGCATTTTCGCTGCGATTCGCTCGCGCCCTCGACGGCTGAGTCCGCCGTGCCGCACCAACTCGCCGTGACTGTGCGCGCACCAATCGCACCGGGGCGCAAAGCAGACGTCGTGCAATTGCTCTCCGACATCAACCGCAAGGGCGCGGCGAGCGGGCCGCTGCCCTTCGCCGAAATGGAAGGCGTGCACTTCGCGCGCTTGTTCGTGATCGACGACGCAACCGACCTCGAAGGTAGGTCGCTACCGGCCAGCCTGGTGTACATGGCCGACATCGACGCACCGCTGGGCCGTCACTGGGGTGAGCTCGCCGCCAAGGCGGGGCCTGGTCTCGACGAGGTATTCGGGCGCTGCGCCGACTACCCCACCGAGCCGGTGACCCCGGGCGCCCGAACGGCCTGGCTCCGCGGCCACAGCGTCGCCAGCGGCGCCGTCTACGTCAACACCGTCGGCCGGGGGCTGCAGCAGATCCGGGGCGAGGCGTGGCTGCGGGAGGCGATCGAGGACTTCCTCGACGACCCCAGCGTGAGCCGGGCTCGGGCTTCCGCCACTGAAGTCCGAGCCGCCGTGCGCGAGTTCGTCGCGTCGCGCCCGGACCTGGCCTGGGCGCTGCGTCCCCCTTCTCCGCCGTCACTGGGCTTCCGACTGCGGGAAGCGGCCCACAAGGTCTGCGTCCCCCTCGTGGCGCTCCTCTTGTCACCCTTGCTGCTGCTTGCGCTGCCGGTCTGGGGGGTCTTGCTTCGCACGCATGAGCGGCGCGATGCGGCCAACCGCGAGCGTCCCAGTCTCGAACACGTGCGGATGCTCGACCGGTACGAGGATCACGCCACGCAGAACCCTTTCACCGCCGTGGGTCTGGTCAAGGGCGGGTGGTTCCGGCAACTGACGATCCGCGCGGTGCTCTACGCCACGAACTACGGCACCCGACACCTTTTCGCGAGGGGGAACCTCGCGGGCGTCAAGACGATCCATTTCGCCCGGTGGGTCAGCATCGACGACCGCCGTCGCGTCATCTTCGTGAGCAACTACGACGGCAGCCTGGAGAGCTACATGGACGACTTCATCGACAAGGTCGCCTGGGGCCTCAACGCCGTCTTCAGCAACGGCTCCGGCTACCCGGCGACTCGCTGGCTCGTGCTCGACGGCGCGAAGGACGAGCAGGCCTTCAAGAACTACCTGCGCCGCGGGCAACTGCCGACCCAGGTGTGGTACTCGGCCTACGACACGCTCACCGCGCACAACGTCGCGACGAACGCCAGCCTGCGCGCCGGCCTATGGGCCGACCTGACGCCCGACCAGACTCGCGACTGGTTGACTCTGCTATGACGATTGAGCTGGACCTCCCCGATATCCAAGGCCTCGTCGCGCGGGGGTACGGCCAACTGCCCCATTCCCGCTTCCTGATGCTGTCGGTCACCGACCGCGCCGGCGCCCGTGAGGCGCTGAGCCGGCTACTGCCACAGGTGACGACGGCTGACGAGCGCCCAGATGCGACGGCTCTCAATGTCGCGGTGACGGCGCACGGCCTGGCTGCGCTCGGTGTTCCGGATCGGGTCGCCGACGGTTTCCCCCGGGAGTTCCTCGCCGGCATGAGCGACCCGCACACGAGTCGTCTGTTGGGTGATCTCGACGGGTCCGCGCCGGAGCACTGGGCCTGGGGAGGGCCTGCGACGCCTCCGGTCGATGCCGCGCTGTTGACCTACGCGGCCGACGCGGCAGCGCTCGACCGGCAGTGCGACGCACTCGAACAGGATGTCCGGAGCAGCGGCTGGCGCGTCGCCGCGCGACTGGACACCCTGCCGCTGCAGCCAGACGAGCCGTTCGGCTTCCACGACGGCATCTCCCAGCCGCTGCTGGAGGGACTGCCCAGGGCGGCAGGGCGCGACGCGACCGTCCGCGCGGGTGAGTTCGTGCTCGGCTACCCCAACGAGTACGGCAAGCTCACCGACCGACCGCTCGTGGATGCCGGAGACGATCCTGCGGGCGTGTTGGCGCACAACGGCGGCCGCGACAACCGCAACGACCTCGGCCACAACGGCAGCTACCTCGTGGCGCGCACGCTCCGCCAGGACGTCGACGGCTTCTGGCGATGGGCAAGGGAGGCGACTCGCGGCTCGGACGGCACTTCGGACGAGGCGCGCGCCGTTGCCCTCGCCGCCAAGGTGGTCGGGCGCTGGCCGAGCGGCGCATCGCTGGTCAAGACGCCCGAGGGCGACGATCCGGCTCTCGCCGACGACAACGACTTCGGCTACCACCATTCCGACCCGCATGGGTTCGCCTGCCCGATTGGCTCGCACGTACGCCGTGCCAACCCGCGCGATGCACTGGACCCCGACCCGGGTTCACCGGAGTCGATCGCCGTCAGCAACCGCCACCGGCTGTTGCGGCGCGGCCGCGTGTACCGCAATGACGACGGCGAGACCGGGCTGCATTTCCTGTGCATCGGCGCGAACCTCTCCCGCCAGTTCGAATTCGTCCAGCACACCTGGCTCGCCAACCCGAACTTCGCCGGGCTCTACGACGACGCCGACCCGCTGGTCGGCCCACGCGCTGCGCGGGGGGCGACGTTCACGGCACCCGGCCAACCCGTCCGCCAGCGCTACCGTGACCTGCCGCGGTTCGTCACCGTCCGCGGCGGCGCCTACCTGTTCCTCCCCGGTCTGCGGGCGTTGTCCTGGATCGCCGGGGACCATCCGTGAGCGAATCGAGAAGAGAGGACCATCATGCGCGAGGCTGACGGTCACGGTTCTGCCGGCCGGTTCCACGACACTCCCTTCTGGCGGACCTACGACCGGCTGGCCAAATGGGCCGACCGCCGGTGGGGGTGGGACCGGCTGCCCAAGCCACTTGGCTTGGCCGTGCTGATCGGCGTACGGGACCTGCTGCGCCGCGAAAACCTGTTCGACACGAGCCACGAGCCGGCCACCGACCTGCCGCCCGTCGCCGCACCGGACCCACGCCACTCGACGGCGCGCGGCATCGACGGCAGCTACAACGATCTCGCCGCACCTCGGATGGGCATGGCGGGATCGCGCTTCGGCCGCAACATTCCCCCGGACCTCACCGCCCAGCCGGCGGTCGAGACGATCCTCTCTTCACCGAGCCCGCGCGAGGTCAGCCGGTCACTTCTGACCCGGACGACGTTCGTGCCAGCAGAGTCCGTCAACGCCCTCGTCGCCGCCTGGCTGCAGTTCATGATCCACGACTGGTTCAGCCACGGTAAGAGCCCCAAGGACGACCCGTGGGAGGTGCGCCTGCTCGACGACGACCCGTGGCCCGACCGTCCAATGAGGATCATGCGCTCGCGACCGGACCCGACCAGACCTCCCGGCGCCCGCGGACCCGCGACCTACGCCAACTCGGAGACGCATTGGTGGGACGCCTCGCAGATCTATGGAAGCAACCGCGAGTGGCACGACTTCGTCCGCACCGGCCAGGACGGCAAGCTCAAGGTGAACCCTGACGGGACGCTGCCCAGGCCCACCCACCCTGACCACGATCCCTCCCGCGCCCCTGGCTTCTGGGTGGGCCTGTCGATGATGCAGACCCTGTTCACCCTGGAGCACAACGCGATCTGCGACCGGCTCCGGGCCGACTACCCGAATTGGGCGGACGACGACCTGTTCCAGCGCGCCCGCCTGGTCAACGCGGCCCTCATCGCGAAGATCCACACCGTGGAGTGGACGCCCGCGGTGATCAGCCACCCCACAGCGGTGACCGGCCTGCGGGCGAACTGGTGGGGCATCGCCGGCGAGCGGGTCAGCCGCCTGTTCGGCCGGCTCAGCTCCAGCGAGGTGATCAGCGGCATCCCAGGATCACGCACCGAGCACTACGGCGTTCCGTACGCCCTCACCGAGGAGTTCGTCGCCGTGTACCGAATGCACCCCCTCGTGCCCGATGACTACCGGCTGCGATCAACCGCTGACGACACCGTCTTGCGGGAATGCACCTTCCGTGACCTCGCCGGTCCGAACGCCCTGGAGGTCGTGGACAAGATCGGCCTCTGCGACCTCTTCTATTCCTTCGGTACACAGAATCCCGGCCTTGTCTGCCTGCACAACTTCCCGCGCTTCATGCAGGAGTTCGAGCGGCCCGACGGCATCCTGCAGGACCTGGGCGCCACCGATATCCTCCGCTCACGGGAGCTCGGCGTGCCGCGGTACAACGAGTTCCGCCGCCTACTGCACCTGCGACCCGCCAACGACTTCAACGACCTGACCGACAACCCGACGTGGGCCCGCGAGATCGAGCGCGTCTACCACGGCGACATCGAGCAGGTCGACGTGACGGTCGGCATGTACGCGGAGAAACGGCCGAAGGGGTTCGCGTTCAGCGACACCGCGTTCAGGATCTTTGCGCTGATGGCCTCTAGACGGCTCAACAGCGACCGGTTCTTCACCACCGACTACACGCCCGCGGTCTACACGCGCACGGGTCTGGACTGGATCGCGGACAACACGATGGCGACGGTTCTGTTGAGGCACTACCCCGGCCTTCGCCCCGCGATGCGCCAGGTCGACAACGCCTTCGCCCCATGGAAGCAAGCGTCTGGATGAGTGCCGTCGCAAGTTCGACAAGTGGCAAGGAGACCCGGCTCGGTGCGAAGGCCGCACTCGGCCGACGCGGAGGCGCCGCGATCTATCCCGGCGTCAGATTCCGGGCGTACATTGACCGGATGGGACCGTCGCGGGTCCGTTGTCGACCACCGTCGATGCCTGGCCTCCGCGGCGAACGTCGGTGCTCAAGTGGTCGCCCTTGAAGCCGGTCTGCGACCCAGTCCGCGATTCGTTGCCCAAATCGGCCCCGATGTCGCCCCGCGGGATCGAGGTGGGTCACGACTCGCGCCTGACAGCTGGTGTCCCCCCGCGCATGGTGAAGTGGCGAGACACCAGGTCGTTGTCGTGGGCAGCGCCACACCGGCGTGGGCCCGTAGGGGGTCTCATGATCGTTCGTTTCCGGCGACGGGTGCTGGTTTCGGGCGGAACGGGCGCGCGGTCTCCACCGGGTTCGGGCCTCATCCGTGACCAAGCCGCAAGCCGAGGCAATGGGAGATTCACGCATGATCACACCCAGGTGTTTCTTTGTCCCACCTCACATCACCGCCCACATCGCCAGGACCACCCCGCGGGAGAACGCCGACCCCACGGCCGCAAGTCGCACGGCCGTAGTCGACAACCTCCTGCGTCAGCAGCGCAAGAGCGTGGCCTACGCGAACCTGCAGACGCTCACGCCGCCCCGCCCGGGCAAGGGTGACCGCCAGATTTTCCACGGCCTGCTCGAACTCGCCGGCGTACTCCGACACGGCCACCAACCCGAAGCCGGGCAAGCCCGTCAACACCAGCATCGCCGTCGCCGCAGTAACGTCAACACGCACCTGGGACCTCCACAGATCAAGGACTTCGACACCCCTGATCGTGAGGTCCCAGGCCAATTTCCGGGCTCAGGCTGGAAGTCGTGTCGCGGCCCGGTCACCACGCTTCGCTGAGAAGAGCCAATCATGCCGACGTCGGCACAATAGGGCTTATGCCGACTCGGCGCGGATCAGCTGCGGGGTAAAGGGGTATCCCGCCCGCCGAAGTCGAGCAAGTCTAGTACTGTCAGAACTGCAGCCTATGGAGGCTGGTCTCTCACCAGCCTGGGTCTGCGGATTCACTCACCCGGGTCGATTTCAGCGTCCGCTCACAATCTCGGCGGGGTCGGAATACTCCTATACCGGACCTTGAATATTTCGGGGGGCCGGTCTGGCGGTCGCAGTATCGGCGGTTGCGGCAACAGTCCCCGTCGATCACCGCGTTCCAAAAGCTCTACCTCGAGCACGCCGATCTTCAGTCGGCTAGAATTAGGGAGCAGATATGCCGCGAGGGGAAGCAAGAGCAATACAGCAATGATCGCCGCGAACCCGGCCGAACTCAAGCGATGCTCCCAAAGTAGCCACGTGATTAGGCCTAGCAGCACGATGGCCAGGCCAGTCACGACTGGCGCGAATCTGCGAGGCAGGGGACGCGGGCCGCTGGCCAGAGACCGTATGTACTTATCGGCGGTAATGAGTTCCACGCTGCCAGCACCGGCAATCTGAGCCGCGCGCCGCCATGCCGCGCGTGCGTCACGGAGATGACGTAGTAGTAGTTGCGCCTCCCCCTCAAGGAGGAAGAGTCTTGCTTGGTCGCGGCGCTCGTGCGGCGGCAGCGTTTCGCTTGCCTCCCACAGGGACTTAGCCTTGCCGATGTCGTCCAGGGCGGCCCGCGCCTCCTCGCGGTCGCTGTCTCGATCGGCTAGCGTGAACCGGATTCCAGCCCTCACTCCGTAGAGCCGCCACGTTGTCTGCCAGTTCGCATCGACGCTAAGCCGGATCGCCTGGTCTATCCCAGCTTCCGCTTCGTAAGGCAGATCCAGCCGGTTGAGGACGTCGGCGAGCGTTGCGAAAGCTGTCGGCGAAGCATCGCCGAGGCTAATCGACTCCTGACAGGCCTGGCGGGCCTCAGAAAGATCGTCACCAATTTGCAATAGGACGTATCCAATTCCCTCATATGCCTGCGACAAGGTATCGGTGGAGCCGCTGTTCCGCGCCAAATCGCGGGCCTTCTCATATGCGAGCAACGCCTCCAGATGCCTCCCAAGGGCGCAATAAGCTCCTCCGCGCCCAACCTGCAGCCTCCCATCTGCTGGGTATCTGAGGCGCTCGGCTTCGCGATAGTCATCTAGTGCCTCAGCCTCCATGCCAAGTCGGCAGCGAACTCCAGCTCTCAAAAAGTAGGCGGGCGCATTACCAGGATCTTGCTCAATGACCTGGTCTATGACGCGCTTTGCCTCAGCTGGCCGCCCCGCGATGTTTAGTACGGCAGCCCGCGTACGCTGCAGGTTCGGATATCGATCGTTGATGCTGGCGGCTTTATCGTAGGCCTTTAGCGCCTCGTCGTACTGGCGATGCAACGCCCTACTGGAACCGAGGCTCATCCATGAACCAACGTCGGTATCCGCGCGCCTGACCAGTCGCTCATACATGGCGGCGGCGGACGCGAAGCGATCTAGCTCGTAGAGAATTGCTGCCAGCCACTCATCCAGATCAAGACTCCGCTCGAGAGTATCGGAGTAGCCATGTTTACGCGCCTTATTGAAAGCGGAGAGTGCCCGCGCAAACAGCCGCCGAGATTCTCGATGTTCCACTCCATCTGCTCCGCCGAGTTGGTACAGGCAGGCACCACGCCAGACGTGGAGGTTGGCGACGTCCGCAAAGCCGCGTTCGAGAGCATCATCAAAAAGGCTGAGAGCAGCCCCGTAATCTCGGGCGACGGTGTACGCCCGGAACCCAGAGCCGAACTCCGCTTCGCCCGGGGCCGCAGCTGGCTCTTCGGACGGTTGCTCCTCGAATTGTGGGGTGAAGTCCTTAGTCAGCGTCCGCATGCGGTCCGCCTCAGCCGCATCAAAGAGAATGCCTTGAACCGAGCCGCCAGGTCGACTGAAGTCAGTCATCACCTGTACTGCGAAGTCGAGGGGGCCATTACTCGAAAAAGGACGGGCGTTGGGGATTCGATCGTAGGCATCGAACAGGAACGTCTCCGGCACGCCGACGTATACGGGGGCAGACGCTCGCAGTTTGGCGAGCCGGCCGGGAAGCTCATCAGCATGCTCGATGAGCAGCACGGCCTCGGAACCCTTGGGAACGTCATGGGTCCATGGCGCGACGTCATTTGCTTCAAGGTAGGGAACGCCCCGCACAGCCGGAGCTACGAAGGTGGCCATTGCACGGGCAGACTCGGTGACTAGGTCTTCCAGCAGCCGGGCGAGCCCTTGAGCGTCGTCTTCATCACGCAGCAGCACGAGGAAGGCGTACCGCTGGTCCGACCGGTCGGCTTCCAATGCGTCCATGTTGGACAATCTTGCCTTAGTTGCGCGCAGGCCTGCAGCGTTCCTCCCTCCCATCGGGCGGCGTGACCGGAGCTGCGAGGAAGATCCCGGAGAACAGCTAGGGCCAGCCCGACAACAACACGGTAGTCACCGGGCCATGTTCGTATGCCCTCTTGACACCCCCTCATGGGTGCCGCCGTGGTGGAGCTGAGGGGATTCGAACCCCTGACCCCCTCGATGCGAACGAGGTGCGCTACCGGACTGCGCTACAGCCCCTCAGTACGGCGCCAAGGCTAGCAGCCAGCGACCGTCAGTCGTTCACGGCGAGGCGCCGCTCCATCTCGTCGAGGTCGTGGTCCAGGTGCTCCTCGGCGGTCAATGGGCGGTCGGCCGCAAGGCCGGCCGAGGCTGCGGGAGCGGAGGGTGCGGCCGGCAGCGGCGGGGCCGGCGGGGCGGTCACGTACGTCGGCAGCGGCACGGGCACCGGGTGCCAGGAGCCGTCCTCCTGGCGCTCGATGATCACGGCGTTGGACGGCGTGACAATGGGCGGGGCGTCGGCCCGGGCCGTCGCCGCTGCGTGGGCGGCGGCCATCTGCTCCGCCGCGCGACGCGCGCGCTGGGCGGCGCGGGCCCGGCGGGCCCGCATCCGGGCGGTCTCGCGGCGGACATGGACGACGAAGGCGGCCAGCAACAGGTCGATGAGCACCTGCCCGGCCCACAGCACCGGCGCGACCGTGAGCGCGAGCGGCAGCAGGAGCACCGCCACCGCGGCCAGCCCGATCACGAGCCGTCGGCGCCGGGCGATGACCCCGCGTCTGGCCAGTTCTGGATCGCGGCCGGCTCGTACTTCGGCAGACTCCGTCCGGCGCTCCTCGTCGTCGGCCACCCGGCGGCGGGCCTCGGCGGCTTCCGTGGCCCACTGGCTGGTCCCGTTGACCACAACGCTGGGTGAGCTGTCGGGCCGGCGCGGCACGACGACATAGCGCCGATCGCCGGCCGGGCGGCGGGCCAGCACGCGCATGGCGGTGGCGAACCGGTCGACCGAACGCGCCTCGCTCGCCGCGTCGTGGCGGTTCAGGAGCATCGGAACCAGGACCACTGCCCACGCTGCGACGATCACCAACAAGATGAGCGAGCTCACGAGTTCACACGCTATGGCGGGTACGGCCGACGGGCCGGGACGTCAGCCGGTGTGTCGAGCGGAAAGCCACCGCGTCAGCAGCCCACGCGGCACATCCTCCTTGGTCACGGCGTAGCCGACGTGATCACGCCAGGCACCGTCGATGAAGAGCAGCCGCTCGTGCAGGCCCTCCTCGCGGAACCCCAGTTTCTCCACGACCCGCCTGCTGGCGGTGTTCTCCGGCCGGATGTTGACCTCGATTCGGTGCAGGGCGGCCGGGCCGAGACAGTGATCGACCGTCAGTGCCAGGGCGGTCGGCATGATCCCGCGACCGGCCACCCGCCCGTCCACCCAGTAGCCGGCGTACCCCGACTGGAAGGAGCCGCGCACGATGTTGCCGATGGTCACCTGCCCGACCAGGCGGCCTTCGTAGGTGATGGCGAACGGCAGGGTCTGACCGGCGCGGGCCTGGCGGCGCAAGGCGCGCGCCATCGCCCGGAAGACCGGCCGGGTGTGGCGCTCGGACCACGGCAGGGGTGCCGATGGCTCCCACGGCAGCAGCCAGCGTTCGTTGGCCAGCCGTACGGCGCACCACTCGGCCGCGTCCCGCTGGCGCAGCGACCGGATCCCCACCGGGCCGTGGGAAGCGCTGCCTGGCCAGCCGGGAGTGCTCATGCGCGAGGCCGCGCTACCGGTCGGCGCGGCCGAGCACGAGCACGTCGACCTCGCTGCCGACGGGTACCTCGGTGGTGTCGTCGTCGATGACGATCAGCGCGTTGGCTCCCGCGAGCCCGGCCAGCAGGTGCGATCCGGTGCCCCCGTGCGGGCTGACGACGTACTCCTCGCCCTGCACCGTCAGCTGGGCCCTGCGGTACTGCCGCTTGCCAGGGGGCGTGGTCACGGCCTCGAGCAGGCGGGCGCGGACCATCCGCCGGTGCAGCTTGTGGAAGCCCGCCATCCGCCGGATCGCCGGGCGTACGAACACCTCGAACGCGACGAGCGCACTCACCGGGTTGCCGGGCAGGCAGAAAATCGGGGTGGCATCCGGGCCGATGGTGCCGAATCCCTGGGGCATCCCGGGCTGCATGGCGACCCGCTCGAAGCGCACGGTGCCCAGCTTGCTGAGCGCCTTCTTGACCACATCGCGCTCGCCGACGCTCACCCCGCCGCTGGTGATCACCAGATCGGCGCGGATCAGGTGGTCGTCGAGGATCGCCACCAGCCGATCGGCATCGTCGCCGACGATTCCCGCGCGATAGCCGTCGCCGCCGGCCTCGGTCACCGACGCGGTCAGGGCGTAACTGTTGGAGTCGTAGATCTGGCCGGGCCGCGGCGGCTCGCCGGGCTCCACGACCTCGTCGCCGGTCGACAGCACGACGGCTCGGGGCTTGGGATGCACTAGCGCGTGGTCGCGGCCGACGGCGGCGAGCAACGCAAGCTGCGCCGCGTGTATGACACCCCCACGCGGCGCCACGAGTTCGCCGCCCCGCACGTCCTCGCCCACCCGGCGTACGTGCTGGCCCTCCTGCGGTGCGCGGCTGATCAGCACCGAGGCGAGCCCGCCGTCGGTCCACTCGACGGGCACCACCGAGTCGGCGCCGGCCGGCATCGTGGCGCCGGTCATGATCCGCAAGCACGACCCGGCGCTGACGGCAAGTGCCTTCCACGAGCCGGCCATGACGTCCCCGATGACGGCCAGCCGGACCGGATCGTCGTCACTCGCACCCGCGACGTCGGCGGTTCGCACGGCATAACCGTCCATCGCGGAGTTGTCGAAGGCCGGGAGTGGGGCGGGGGCGTGGACCTCCTCGGCCAGCACGCACCCGTGTGTTTCCGCGAGTTGCAGGTCGATCGGGCTCAGGGGGTGTACGGCAGCGAGCACGTCGGCCAGGTGCTTGTCGACGCTTTTCACGGCAGGACCTTCACGGCAGGACCTTCACGGGAGTGTCCGGACGTACTCCTTGAGCCAGCCGCGGAAGGCCGGGCCGACGTCCTCACGTTCGCAGGCCACCTCGACGACCGCCTTCAGGTAGTCGCCGCAGTCCCCGGTGTCGTAGCGCCGCCCGGTGAAGACCACTCCGTGCACCGGCGTACCGCGGCGCAGCAGGGTGGCCATGGCGTCGGTGAGCTGGATCTCGCCGCCGGCGCCCGGGACGGTGTCGCGCAGCACCTCGAAGATCTCGGCCGGCAGCACATAACGGCCGATCACCGCAAGCGTGCTCGGTGCCTCCGCCGGATCGGGCTTCTCGACCAGGCCGGTGATGCGTACGACGTCGTCGTCGTCCGTCGGCTGCACCGATGCGATGCCGTAGCGACTGACAAGATCCGCCGGCACGTCGATCAGGCCCAGCACGATCCCGCCCCGCTCGGCCTGCAGGTCGAGCATGCGCGGCAGCAGCGGGGTCCGCCCGTCGATGATGTCGTCGCCGAGCAGCACGGCGAACGGATGGCGACCGACGTGCGCCGCGGCACAGAGCACGGCGTGCCCGAGGCCACGGGCGACGTCCTGACGTGAGGTGGAGATGTCGGCGAGCTCACTGGAGTGCCGGACAGCGGCCAGCCGCTCCTTGTCACCCTTGAGTTCGAGTGCGCTCTCCAGGCCGGGCGCTCGATCGAAGTGGTCGGCGATCGCGTCCTTGCCCCGGCTGATGACCAGGTGGACGTCGGTGAGCCCGGCGGTGGCCGCCTCCTCGACGATGTACTCGATGGCCGGCGTGTCGACGATCGGCAGGAGTTCCTTGGGCACCGACTTGGTCGCCGGCACGAAGCGGGTGCCCAGCCCGGCAGCCGGGATGACCGCCTTGACCGCGCGGCCAACCCGGTTTGTCTCGGCATGCAGCATTGTTAGAGCGTAGATGCCGCCGCGCGGCGGTGTGCGCTGACCGACAGGATGAGGCGGTGTACGAGGACAAGGCCGCGCTCCGCCAGGAGGTGCTGGCCCGCCGGCGGGCAGTGGGCGAGGTCACCCTCCGCGCAGCGGCGGCGGCGCTGCTCGACCACGTCATGGCGGCCGTGCGGCAGGCCGGATTCCGCCGGGTCTGCGCCTACGTCCCGTTCGGTACCGAGCCGGGTTCCCTCGCGCTGCTCGACGCGCTGGTTGCCGGTGGGGTTGACGTGCTGCTGCCCGTGCTGCGCGCCGACCAGGATCTCGACTGGGCCGTGTACGGTGGTCGGCACTCGTTGGTCGCGGCCGGGCCGAGTGGGCCGACTGGGCCGAGTGGGCCGAGCGAGCCGAGCGAGCCGAGCGGACCGAGCGAGCCGAGCGGACCGAGCGAGCCGAGCGAGCCGAGCGAGCCGGTCGGGCCGCGGCTGGGCGTGGCGGCGGTGCGGACCGTCGATGTGCTGCTCGTGCCGGCGCTCGCCGTCGATCCGGCCGGCCATCGTCTCGGCCGGGGGGGCGGGTCCTATGACCGGGTGCTTGCCCGGGTTGCGGGCGAGCACCCTGTCGTGGCGCTCCTGCACGACGGTGAGCGGGTGGCCGCCGTGCCGGTCGAGTCGCACGACTGGCCGGTGAGCCACACGGTCACACCGACCGAGGGCTGGCAGCCGGTCGGCTAACCGTGACGAGCTTGCCTCTCGCCGTTTCGGATGGGCGAGTCGACGCCCACCGCCCTGCGACCGTCTGTCATCAAGTGAGCTATGACGCACGTTTCGACAGACGAACCGGGATCCCGGCCCCTTGCCATGACACACTGTTGGCACTCCCCTTAAGAGAGTGCCAGTCTTGAGAATGGCAAGGCCAGGAGGTCTCGGGTGCCGACGTACGAGTACGCATGCAGGCAATGCGACCATCGCCTCGAGGCGGTTCAGTCCTTCATCGACGACCCACTCACGAACTGCCCCCAGTGCAGCGGTGCACTTCGCAAGGTGTTCTCGGCGGTGGGAGTTGTGTTCAAGGGGTCCGGTTTTTATCGCAACGACAGCCGCCCGAAATCGGATAAGTCCTCGAGCAGCGACGGTGCCGGCACGTCGGAGAGCAAGTCCGACTCGAAATCCGACTCGAAATCCGACTCGAAGTCCGAGTCGAAGTCCGAGTCGAAGTCCGGCAGCAGCGCGTCAGGCAGTACCTCCGGCGGCGGGTCCGACGGCTCGTCGGGCGGCACGAAGTCGAAGAGCAAGCCGGCCGCCAAGAACGACTCGTCCACAGCGGCCAAGTCGGCCTGATTCCTCCACAGTCGGTGCTCGGCCGACGGCTGCCGGTGCCTCGATCTGGTTAGGGTCGTCTCCTGGTTCAGCGACAGGAGGACACGTGCCCGAGGAGCCCGCTGGGAAGCCCCGCGCCGAGATCGCGGTGATCGGCGGGTCAGGTTTCTACTCCTTCCTCGACGACGTCCGCAGGGTCGAGGTCGATACTCCGTACGGGCCACCGAGCGCGGCCGTGTCTGTCGGGCAGATGGGTGGCCGCAGGGTCGCCTTCCTGCCGCGGCACGGCGCCGATCATCGGTTCCCGCCGCACCGCCTGCCCTACCGCGCCAACGCCTGGGCCCTTCGCGCGCTCGGCGTCACCCAGATCCTCGCGCCTTGCGCCGTGGGGTCGCTGCAGGCCACGCTGGGACCGGGTGATGTCGTGGTGCCCGATCAGCTGGTCGACCGCACCTCCGGCCGGCCGCAGACGTTCCACGACAGCGGAGCCGTGCACGTCGCCTTCGCCGATCCCTACTGTCCCGCCGGTCGCCAGGCGGTGCTCGAAGCATCTCAGGCCACCGGCCGACCCGCGGTCGATGGCGGCACCGTGGTCGTGGTCGAGGGACCACGCTTTTCCACGCGGGCCGAGTCGCGGTGGTACGCCCGGCAGGGCTGGGCACTGGTCAACATGACCGGGCACCCCGAGGCTGTCCTCGCCCGTGAGCTGGCCATGTGCTACACCGCCATCGGCCTCGTCACTGATCTCGACGCGGGCCTGGCCTCCGGCGACGAGGTCTCCCAGGCGGAGGTGTTCGGGGTCTTCGCCGCCAACGTCGAGCGGCTGCGCGCGCTGTTGGTCGACGTCATCGCAGCGCTGCCGGCCGACCGCGACTGCCCCTGCGCACGCGCCCTCGATGGAATCGAGCTCGGCTTCGAGCTCCCGTGACGCGCCGCCGGGCGCGTCCCGACGAGCGGCTGCACCGGCCGCCGTTCCGGTTGCCGCGGCCGGCCGGCGGGATAGCCGGAGCGGTCCGCTGGCTGGTGGCCACCGGGCTGCTCGGGCTGGCCGCATTGCTGCTCGCCGCGGGCCCGCCGCCGGTCGTGGCCGGGCCGTCATCAGCGGTGCTCACCGCCGCACGCGATCTGCCCGGCGGCGTGGCACTCACCACCGCTGACCTGCGCCTCGTGCGTCTCCCCCGCCCCCTGGTGCCGCGCGGCGCTCTCAGCCGGCCATCGGCGGCGCTCGGTCGGATCCCCGCCGGTCCGGTGCGGGCGGGTGAGGCGCTCACCGACGTACGCCTGCTCGGGCCGGCCCTGGTACGCGCGACGGGTGGCGACGGTGCGGTGGCCGCACCCGTCCGGATCGCGGACCCGGCAGTGGTGGCGCTGCTCCGGCCGGGCGATCGGGTCGACGTGGTCGCCGCCGGCGGAGAAACGCCCGGCGCTGCGTCAGCTGCGCGGGTGGTGGCCAGCGACCTGACGGTCATCGCGGTGCCGCCACCGGCCACTGACGGCGCGGCGGAGGGGGCGCTGATCGTGCTCGCCGCTCCCCCGGATGTCGCCGCCCGGCTCGTGGCGGCCGCCACGACCGCCCGGTTGTCGCTGACCGTTCGCGGCCGGTAGGGCCGGTGCTGGGCGAAACCGCGGAGGTCGGGCAGGCTAGGGCCGGCACGATTCACTGCACGTCGAGGGCTTGAGAGGGGAACGTGTGAAGGGCTTACGTGACTTCGTACTCCGCGGCAACATCATCGACCTGGCTGTGGCGGTGATCATCGGCCTGGCCTTCGGTCAGGTCGTCATGTCGTTCACCAAGAATCTGGTCAATCCGCTGATCGGTCTTATCGGCGGCAAGCCCGACCTCAGCTCGCTGACGTTCACGGTCGACAAGTCCCCGTTCGGTTACGGCAGCTTCCTGACCGACCTGCTCACCTTCCTGATCACCGCCGTCGTCGTCTACTTCTTCGTGGTGCTGCCGGTCCAACGCTTACTGACCAGGATCCGGCCGGCCGAGCAGCCGGCGGCACCGCAGAAGGAGTGCCCCGAGTGCCTGAGCGGCATCCCGGCGGCTGCGGTCAGGTGCGCGCATTGCACCGTCGCGCTGACGACCAGCGGATCCGCCGCCTAAAGCTCCCAGTGCGGCGGGCGGTCCTCGACGTACTTGCGGGTCTGCTCGTCGGGGTCGGCCGGGACCTCGTCGCCCCAGCCGGTGTCGGAGTCATCGGCGCTGCGCTCGGGCAACACCGGCGGCTCGTCGTCGGGTCGCTCGCTCAATCGAGGTCACTCCTGGTGGAAGCGGAAATGACAGCAGCGTACGGCGGGATGCGACCGTTGCCGCTCGTCGCCTGGACGTCGAGCAGGTCAACGTTGTCAGCGATCCGGGAGGTTGACACCATGGCCCGACTGACGGTGACGAGGGGAGATCCGCGGATGAGCAGCTTCTTCGACAAGGCCAAGGATGCGGCAGAAAAGGCCGTCGAGGTGGCCACGGCGCACATCGACGCCGTGGACAGCAGCGTCGCCAGGCTCGACAACTCCGCTGGCACGACGGCACAGTCAGACCAGGGTCGCTGACCCGGTTGCTCACTGTCCGCTACTGGGCCGCCGCCCGCGCAGCCGCCGGTACCGAGGCCGAGCTGGTGCCCGGCGGGCGGCCGCTCGCGGTCGTCATCGCCGAGCTGTCGGCATTGCACGGCGAGCGACTGGCGGCCGTGCTCGCCCGTTCGAGCTTCCTGTGCGACGGCGAGCAGTGGCACCGCACCAACACCGAATTGCTCCCGCCCGACGGCCAGCTAGATGTGCTGCCGCCCTTCGCCGGCGGCTAGCCGTGGTGATGATGACAACTGACACCCTGGACGGCTGGAGATCATGAAGCACCTTGGCGTTGTCGCGCACAGCACGGAGGGGGCCGCGCTCTGCTTCCGGGCCTTCTGCCAGGAGGGTTTCGCTGAATTAGGCCCTCATGAACATCCGGATGTGACCCTGGACTGCATCGCCATGGCGCGCAGCCTGCCCGCGTGGGATGCAGGAGACTACGTCCGGATCCGGGCCACGCTGTCCGTGAGCGTGCAGCGGCTCGCCCGGGCGGGCGCGGATTTCTTCGCCTGCCCGGACAACACCGCCCATTTGGCTCTCGAACAACCGGGCGAGGAGCTTGCCCTTCCGGGCCTTCACATCGCCGAGGTGGTCGCCGACCAGGCCGCTCGCGATGGCCGCCAACGCGTCGGCGTACTTGGCACCAGCTATCTGATGGACGGTCCGATCTATACTGCGGCATTCGCCAGTCGTGGGATAGCCGCCGAAGTGCCAGAAGCGGGCGACCGCCGCCTCATTAATAAGATCATCTTCGATGAACTGGTCAATGGCGTTTTCACCGCAAGCTCGCGCCGCGAGTACGTTCGCATAATCGAGCGCCTTGCTGCACGGGCCTGTGATGCGGTCGGCCTCGTGTGCACGGAAATCCCGCTCCTGGTGTCGCCCGAGGCCTCTCCTCTGCCTACGCTGGACTCGACCCGCCTTCTGGCTCGCGCCGCCTTCGACGTTGCCGTCGGTCGTCGAGCCCTGCCGACATGGCGCGGTGGACCGATCTGGGACTGACCTTGCCGGTCGGGGCGGAAGCCACGCGATATCTCGCGAGAGTCTTTATCCACAAGGGTTTCTGACCGCTGAAAGTGTCGTACCCCCGGGCTAGTTTGGGGTCATGTCCGAGACGCCGGCCGGTGTGGTGGAGCATCCGATGCTGGCCGCGCTCGGCGTGGTCGAGGCGGGTCTGGACGCGCTGGG
>JBBPZR010000003.1:0-18852 GCA_038276285.1 Mycobacteriales bacterium
AGCAGCGTCGCGTGCAACGCGGCCAGGCTGCGCCGAGGCGGCAGGCCCAGCGTGGCGGTATTGAGGTAGATGACCTCGGCGTCGAACTCCTCGCGCGCCGCCGCCAGCAGAGCTTCTGTCATGGCACCACGATGGGGGCGCGCGGCTGTCCGCGCCAGAGCGACCTGCCCCCGACCCCCCATCGCGGGGGCCTCCCCGATCTCACCGTCAAGATCCAGGGAAGATCAGTCCGGCTCCCGCCGGCCTAACTCTCCCTGGATCTTGACGCAGCGGGTGAAAGGACCGTCAGATCGGTCGGACGGATGCGACGCAGGCTACCAGCGCCGCCGCCGGTTCGGTCAGCGGTCGGCGTGTGCCACCTCGAGCGCGCGGAGCACCCGCTCGACCGAGCTGTCGAGGCCCCAACGGTCGCAGAGCTCAACCAGGGCTACGGGATCCGCGGGCGCCGCCGGCAGGCCGTCGTCGTAACTGGGAAGGGGCGCGTCTGGGGCGACGCGGACTACCAGAGGAGCGACCGCTAGGTAGTCGCGGGCAGCGGCGAGCTTGTTGCGGGCGCCGGCCGGAAACCCCTCCGTCACCCCGCTGTCGAGCGCCGCGAGCATGGCCTCGACCGAGCCGAACTGCCGGATCAAGGCCGCGGCCGCCTTGTCCCCGACGCCGGGCACGCCGGGCAGGCCGTCGCTAGGGTCGCCCCGCAGCACGGCGAATTCACCGTACGTCCGGCCCGGTATCGCATACCGCTCCTGCACCGCCGCCTCGTCCAGCACCTCGAGTTTGCGAACGCCGCGCCCGGTGTAGAGCACCCGGACGGGTCCCCGATCGTCGACAAGTTGGAAGAGGTCACGATCGCCGGTGACCACGTCGACGAGTCCGTGCTCGTGCGCGACGAGCGTGCCGATCACGTCATCGGCTTCGTACCCGGCCACGCCGATTCGGGTGAGGCCGAGGGCGTCGAGAGCCGCCTCGATGACCGGCACCTGCGGGCCAAGGGCATCCGGGGTCTCCTCACCGCCGCTGGGGGAGAGCCGATGCGCCTTGTAGGCCGGGATCGCCTCCACGCGGAACGCCGGCCGCCAGTCGGCATCCATGCAGGCGATCAAGCGGGCGGGCCGGAACCGTGAGACCAGAACGGCGATCATGTCGAGGAAACCGCGCACCGCGTTGACCGGAGTGCCGTCGGGCGCCGTGACGGCCTGAGGCACGCCGTGAAAGGCGCGGAAGTAGAGGCTGGCGGAATCCAGCAGCATCAGCGACCCGGTCATGCCAGAAGCGTGCCACCCGCTGGTTCTGTGTGCAGACCCGCCGACAGGTTCGGCGTGTCCGCACACGATTGGCGGCACTACGCTCAAAGGTATGTCCGATCTCTATCCGGCCGACCGGCTGGGCAAGGCGCAGAAAGAGGCCGAGCGGCGCGGCGTCGACGCGTTGCTGCTGACGCCAGGAGCCGACCTTCGCTATCTGACCGGATACGACGCCGTGGTACTGGAGCGACTCACCTGTCTGGTTCTGCCGGCGATCGGAGATCCCGTCCTCATCGTGCCGCTCTTGGAGCATCCGGCGGCGGTGGCGTCACCGGCGGGCGCGCTGGGTATCGACATCAGCTCTTACGGCGAGGTCGACAACGCCTACGACCTCGTGACCGATCTTCTCGGCATACCCACCGCGGTGGGCCTGGCCAACCGGATGTGGGCCGAGCAGGTGCTCGCGTTCCAGGCCGCCCTCCCCGGCAGTAGGCAGGTGCTGGCCGGTCCGATCCTGCGTGAACTGCGGGTCCGCAAGAGCACGGCCGAGGTCGGGGCCCTGCGCAAGGCCGGCGAGGCGATCGACCGGGTCCATGAGCGGATGGCCGAATGGCTGCGCCCGGGCCGCACCGAGGCGGCCGTCGGCCTGGACATCGCCGATGCCATCGTCACCGAGGGCCACGCCACCGTGAACTTCGTCATCGTGGGCTCGGGGCCCAACGGCGCCAGCCCGCACCACCACACCGGCGACCGGATCATCCAGCGCGGCGACGCGGTGGTCGTCGACATCGGCGGCACCACGGCCGAGGGCTACTGCTCCGACGAGACCCGTACCTATGTCATCGGCACACCGCCCGACGATTTCGTGGCCTACTACGATGTGCTGCAACGGGCGCAAGACGCCGCCTGCCAGGCGGTCCGGCCGGGGATACCCGCCGAGGCCATCGATGCGGTCGCTCGCGACATCATCGCGGCGGCCGGCTACGGCGACTACTTCGTGCATCGCACCGGCCACGGCATCGGTCTCTCCGAGCACGAGGAGCCGTGGATCGTCGCGGGCAACTCCGAGCCGGTCCAGCCGGGCATGGCCTTCTCCATCGAGCCAGGGATCTATCTGCCCGGCCGGCACGGCGCCCGGATCGAGGACATCGTGGTCTGTGGCGACATCGCCGCCGACCGGCTCAACCGGGTGACCCGCGACCTCGTCGTGCTGGCGGACTGACGCGTGCCGGTGCTGCGCACGCTGCCGACGCCCGAGGCCGAGGAGTTGCTGGCGCTCACCCGTGACCTGGCCGCCCGCGAGTTGCGACCGCGGGCGGCCGACTTCGAACGCCGCGGTGAGTGCCCGCGTGAGGTCTTCCGCACGCTTGGCGCCGCCGGACTGCTCGGCCTGCCGTACGACGAGGGCCACGGCGGCGGCGGGCAGCCGTACGAGGTCTATCTCCAGGTCGTCGAAGAACTCGCCGCGGCCTGGCTCGCCGTGGGGCTCGGCGTCAGCGTGCATACCCTGGCCTGCTATCCCGTGGCGTCCTTCGGCAGCCCCGAGCAGAAGGACCGCTTCCTGCCCGACATGCTCGTCGGGAACCTGCTCGGCGCCTACTGCCTTTCAGAGCCAGCCTCGGGCTCGGACGCCGCCGCTTTGACCACTCGTGCCGTACGCGACGGCGCCGAATACGTGGTCGACGGCGTGAAGGCCTGGGTCACCCATGGTGGGGTCGCCGACTTCTACAACCTGATGGTGCGTACGTCGGATGACGGCGCCCACGGCATCTCCGTGTTGCTGGCGCCCGCGACGACACCGGGCCTCCTACCGCAGCGTCCCGAAAGGAAGATGGGACTGGCCTCCTCGCCGACGACGCAGGTGGTCCTCGACGGCGCCCGGATTCCCTCGGACCGCCGGGTCGGTGCCGAGGGCGACGGTTTCGGAATCGCACTGTCCGCTTTGGACGCGGGGCGCCTGGGCATCTCCGCATGCGCGGTCGGTGTCGCGCAGGCCGCACTCGATCACGCGACCGCATACGCCCGCGAGCGCCGGCAGTTCGACAGCCCGATCATCGACTTTCAAGGGGTGTCGTTCATGCTGGCCGACATGGCCACGCAGGTGGAGGCGGCCCGCTCGCTCTACCTCGCCGCAGCCCGCCTGCGCGACGCCGGCCAGCCCTACGGCGACCGGGCCGCGATGGCCAAGCTGTTCTGCACCGACGCCGCGATGCGGGTCACCACTGACGCGGTCCAGGTGTTGGGAGGCGCGGGCTACGTGGAGGACCATCCGGTCGAGCGGTACATGCGCGAGGCCAAGGTCCTCGAAATCGTCGAGGGCACCAACCAGGTCCAACGGCTGGTCATCGGCCGGGCGTTGGCCAGGGGGTGAAGCCATGCCGCTCGAAGGCACCGACCGGCTGATTGCGCGGGCCCTGGCTGAAGACGGCCGACTCAGCTACACCGAACTCGCCGAGCGGGTGGGCCTGTCGGTATCCGCGGTGCACCAGCGGGTCCGGCGCCTCGAGCAGCGAGGGGTGATCCGGGGATACCACGCGGCACTCGACACCGACGAATTGGGGCTTCCGCTGACGGCTTTCGTGTCGATCAAGCCGATCGATCCGGCCGCTCCCGATGACGCACCGGCCCGGTTGTCCCACCTCGGCGCCGTCGAGGCCTGTCACAGCGTCGCCGGCGAGGAGTCCTACATCCTCAAGGTCAGGGTGGAGACCCCGGCCGCGCTCGAGTCCCTGCTGCAGGACATCCGCGGGGCGGCCAACGTCTCGACCCGGACGACCGTCGTCCTGTCCACTCCGTACGAAGCCCGGCCCCCGGACGTCTGAGCGTTGATCACCGTCTGCGGGGAGGCGCTGGTCGACCTGGTGTCCAGCGACGGACGGCAGTTCACCGCGCATGCGGGCGGCAGCCCGGCGAACGTCGCCGTGGGCCTGGCCAGCCTTGGCATACGCGTGAGCCTGCTCGCCCGGCTGGGCGGCGACTTCTTCGGCCGTTTGCTGCGCGACCACATCACCAGCAACGGCGTCGACCCGCGCGATCTGGTCGCGGGCACCGAGCCGACCACACTCGCGGTGGCCATCGTCGATGAGTGCGGCGTCGCGGACTACGACTTCTACGTCGAGGGGACCGCCGACTGGCAGTGGTCCGAAGCAGAACTGCCGGCCCGGCTGCCGGAGGACGTCACGGCCTTTCATACCGGGTCAATGGCGCTGGAACAGGCTCCCGGTGCGGCGCGGCTCACGGAGCTGATCCAGCGTGAGCACGGCCGGGCCGCGGTGACGATCAGCTACGACCCAAACATCCGGCTGGCCCGCCGCGGCCGCCGCGATGTTGCGCTGGCCAGGATCGAGGAACTGGTCGCGCTCAGCGACGTGGTCAAGGTGAGCGCTGAGGATCTCGCCTGGCTGCTCCCGGGTACGCCGGCCGCCGAGGTGGCTGCGGCCTGGTGTGCGCTGGGGCCGGCGGTGGTGGTGGTCACCCTGGGTGCCGAAGGGGCGCTCGGTGTGGGAACCGCTGTGGGCCTGGTGCGGGTGGACGCACCCCGCGTGGTCGTAGTCGACACGGTAGGCGCGGGTGACGCGTTCACCGCCGGCTTCCTCGCCGAACTTTCCGCTGCCGACCTGCTCGGCGGCGTCTCCCGCGCGCGGCTGTCCACCCTCGGCGCCGACGCGCTGTCATCGATGCTGGACCAGGCCGCTCGGCTGGCCGCGTTGACGTGCGCTCGATCGGGCGCTCTGCCGCCGACCCGGACGGAGTTGCACAGCCTGCCCTGATGACCCTGCCGGGATCAGGCGAGTCGCTCGCGGTGCGGGGGCCCGGTCGTGGCACGCACCACCAGCCGGGTGGGGAGCACCACCGCTTGCGGGGCAGCGTCGGGCTGCCTGAGGGCGTCCAGCAGCAGCATGGCGGCGGTCCGTCCGATCTCCGACACCGGCTGCGCCACGGTGGTCAGATCGAGCAGATCGGCCATCTCGTGGTCGTCGAACCCGATGATCGAGAGCTCCCGCGGGATCAGCACGCCGGCCCGCCGCAGCGTGCGCAAGGCTCCGAATCCCACCTCGTCGCTCTCCGCGAAGATCGCGGTGGGCTGGGGATGGGCGCCCAGCAACTCGGCCATCGCGGCGGCGCCACCGTCGACGCCCCAGGGCGCCGCCGCTTCGAGTGTGGGCACCCGCTCGAGGCCTGCCGAACCAAGCGCCTGTTCGTAACCGCGGAAGCGGTCACCCGGGGCGGTGAAGGCGAAGCCCTCCTCGACGGTGGAGGAGATCATCCCGATCATCTGGTGGCCGAGGTCGATCAGGTGCGACACGGCTTTGACCGCGCCCCCGACGTCATCGATTCGCACGCTCCAGCAGCCCGGTACCTCAGAGCCCACCACGACGACCGGCACGTGCAGTCGCCGTAACGCTTCGATCTCGTGGGCCGTCAGCTCCACGGTGATGAAGAGGACCGCGTCGACCCGCCGGCGCAGCGGCATCCGGTCGAAGAACCGGCTCCGTCCCGCGGCGTCGCCGAGGTTGTAGAGGAGGACATCGAGCCCGTGATCGCGGAGCACCTGCCCAGCCGCCGCGACCACCCGGCCGTAATACCACTGGGTCACCCGTGGGGCGACGACGCCGATCGTCGCCGTGCGGCCGGTGGCCAGGCCCGATGCCGACGGCGAGACGACGTACTGCAATTCAGCGGCGGCGCGCAGGACCCGATCACGAGTATCGGTGGCCACACTCGTGTGCCCGCGCAGCGCCCTCGAAACGGTGGCGGGGGAGACCCCGGCGCGCTCGGCGACATCGGACATGGTCGCCGTACGGGGCCGAGGCGGAGACATCGCCATCCTTTCTCGTCGAGCCTGGCCCGACTGCCCGTCTGTTCGTAAACGCTTTCATGCGAGGTCAGCGCTCGGCCCGTGATCCCGATACGGATCGCAACCACATCGAGATGAAAGCCCTGTCATCGAGTCTGGCGTCTCCGGGCAATTCGTGGCAAGGTGCGATCTGCATCGGGTGGGCGTTCCACCATTCACGCCAGAGGAGCAACATATGAGGCGCACTGCTTGGGCCGCGGCCGTTGTGGCCGTCGGAGTTATTGCTGCGGGATGTTCCAGCGGGACGAAGACCGCTGGTTCAGGCGGCAAGGACGCCGCCGGCACCATCATGTTCGCGACCGGTAAGGACACCAGCGGCAAGCTGCAGAAGCTGATCGACGCCGGGTGGAACTCCAAGCACCCGTCGCAGAAGGTCAAGCTCATCGAGCTTCCCGAGGACGCCGAAGCGCAGCGCAGCGCGATGGTCCAGAACGCCCAGGCCAAGAGCGACCGTTACGACCTCCTCAACCTCGATGTCATCTGGACGTCTGAGTTCGCCGGCAAGAAGTGGGCACTTCCGCTCAACGAGGCCGACTTCCCGAAGGACCAGTTCCTCGGCCCGGTCTACGACACAGCCATTTACAACGGCAAGCTCTACGCCGCGCCCTGGGCGTCGGACGGTGGGATGCTCTACTACCGCAAGGATCTCGTGCCGGCCCCGCCGAAGACCTGGGCGGAGATGATCAAGGACTGCGCCATCGCGAAGAAGAACAACATGGACTGCTACGCCGGCCAGTTCAAGCAGTACGAAGGCCTGACGGTCAATGCATCGGAGGCCATCAACTCCGCCGGCGGTGACATCCTCAAGAACGACGGCAAGGACGTCGTCGTCAACTCCCCAGAGGCCAAGAAGGGCCTGCAGTTCCTGGTCGACGGCTTCAAGCAGGGCTACATCCCCAAGGCCGCCATCACCTACGACGAAGAACCGGGCCGGCGCTCCTTCCAGGCCGGTAAGCTGCTCTTCATGCGCCAGTGGCCCTACGCCTACGGCCTGGGTAACACAGCCGGTCCGGACAGCAAGATCGTCGGCAAGTTCGCGGTCGCGCCGCTGCCGGGTCCCGACGGCCCGGGTGCCACCACGCTCGGCGGCCACAACCTGGCGATCAGCGCCTTCTCGAAGCGACCGAAGGGTGCCGCGGCGTTCTTGAAGTACTGGACGTCCGCGGAGAACGAGAAGCAGGTCGCGATCCAGCTGTCATTCGCCCCGGTCCTTGCCGCGACCTACGACGACCCGGCTGTCATCAAGGCGGCGCCCTACATCCCGGTTCTCAAGGAAGCCATCACCAAGGCCAAGGCGCGTCCGAAGTCGGTGTTCTACCCCGACGTGACCAAGGCGATCGAGGAGAACGTTTACGCCGCCCTGCAGGGCAAGAAGACGGTGGATCAGGCACTATCAGATTTGGCGAAGAAGCTGGAAGAGATCGCCAAGCAGAAGTAGGTTAGGCACGCAAGTCAAGGAGCACGGCCGTAGGCAGTTCCGTCGAGGAGGGTGCATGTGACGTCATCGACCCTGCCCGCGACCACCCCGACCCGCTCCCCGGCCCGTCGCCTTCGGCGGGCCGGGGGGTCGGGGCGCAGTGAGTCACGGCTCGCCACCTGGCTCATCCTGCCGACAGCGGTGTTCCTGCTGAGCGTCGTCGGGTTCCCGGTCGTCAAGGCGCTCTATCTCTCGCTGTTCGAGGACCGGTTCGCCGGCGCGGGCCCCTTCACCGGGCTGGGCAATTACGCCAAGGCCCTCACCGGCGACGGGTCGGCCGATTTCTGGCCCGCCTTCATTGTCACCAACGTGTTCACCGGCATCTCGGTCACCTTCGAGCTGGCCATCGGGATGATGATGGCCCTGATCATGAATCGCGCCTTCAAGGGTCGCGCGCTGGTGCGCACCAGCGTCCTGGTGCCCTGGGCCATCCCCACCGCGGTCACCGCCAAGCTGTGGCTGTGGATGATGCAGCCCGACGGGATCGTCAACGCGGTCACCGGCCAGAAGATCATCTGGACGGGCAGCGAATGGCCGTCGAAGTGGGCGATCATCGTCGCCGACACCTGGAAGACGGCGCCCTTCATCGCGCTGCTGCTCCTGGCCGGCCTGCAGATCATCCCCGGCGACGTCTACGAGGCGGCCCGCGTCGACGGCGCAACGGCCTGGCAGCGGTTCACCAGGATCACGCTGCCGCTGCTCAAGCCGGCGATCCTGGTCGCGGTGCTGTTCCGCCTGCTCGACGTGCTGCGCATCTACGACCTGCCGGCCCTACTCACGCGCGGCTCCAACGACACCAAGACGCTGTCCATGCTGGTCGTGGAGCAGGTTCAGGGCAGCACGAAGTACGGCTACGGCTCCGCACTGTCGACGCTCACGTTCCTCTACATCTTCGTCGTCGCCTTCGCCTTCGTGAAGCTACTCGGCGCCAACGTCGTTGCGACCCAAGCGCCGAAGGAGGTCAAGAAGTGAGCACCACGACGACGGACCGCCCAGCGCCTCCGCACCCCACCGGCACGAGCGGTGTCGGCGCCCGCCCGTCCCGCAGCATCAATTGGGGCACCCTCCTCACGGCGCTCGGCGTGATCTTCATCGTCGCCTACTGCCTGGCGCCGTTCTATTGGATGGTGGTGTCGGCCTTCAAGGGCCCCAACAACATCTTCAACAACGACCTGATCCCCACGCACCCGTCCCTGGAAAACTTCAAGGCGGTCTTCTCTTCGCAGAACAACTTCGGCAAGGCGCTGATCAGCAGCGCGATCATCGGGGTCACGTCGACCGTGATCGCCCTCGCCATCGGGATGTTCGCCGCGTACGCCCTTGCCCGCTTGCGCTTCAAGGCCAAGTTCCTGGTCCTCGGCGTGGTGCTGGCGACGGCCATGTTCCCGGGTGTTGCGCTGATCACCCCGCTTTTCCAGTTGTTCACCGATCTCGGCTGGATCGACACCTACCAGGCCATGATCATCCCCGACATCAGCTTCACCCTGCCGCTGACCATCTGGATCCTGACCAGCTTCTTCTCCGAGATGCCGTGGGAGCTCGAGCAGGCCGCCAAGGTCGACGGCGCCACCCCGGGACAGGCCTTCCGCAAGGTCATCGTGCCGCTGGCCGCACCGGGTGTGTTCACCACGGCGATCCTGGTCTTCGTATACGCGTGGAACGAATACCTTATCGCGTCGGTCATGAGCCAGACCAGCGTCTCCCAGCCGGTGACCGCCGCAATGGCTCGATTCGTCGGATCCTCGGAGCATCAGGAGCCGTTCGGCACCCAGATGGCGGCCGGAGTCGTCATGACGATCCCGCTCGTGATCCTGGTGCTGCTGTTCCAGCGGCGGATCGTCGCCGGCCTCACTGCCGGTGGAGTCAAGGGGTAGCCACCCAGTGTGAGTGATCGGCCCACGGGGTATGTAGGCTTCCTAGCCAAAGGGAGCCGACATGAGGATCGGGCTGATTTCGACGCCCTGGCTGCCCGTGCCACCGCTGGCCTACGGTGGCTCCGAGGCGATCGTGGATCGACTGGCGCGCGGCCTGACGAAAGCCGGCCATGACGTGCTGCTGGCGGCCCCTGGCGACAGCACGTGCCCTGTCCGCCTGATCGCTCCGATCCCGGCCGCGGCCACCGATCGCATGGGCGAGAGCCTGGTGGAGCTCCCTTTTCTCGTGCGCGCCTACGCCGCCATGAGCGGCGTGGATCTCATCCACGACCACACCCTGGCCGGCCCGCTGTACCGTTGCCGGCCCCCGGACATTCCGGTGGTGACGACCAACCACGGTCGGTTTGCCGACGGGATCATCGACATTTACCAGGCGGTCAGCCGGGACGTGCAGGTGGTCGCGATCTCCGAGCTACAGGCATCGTCGGCGCCCGGTGTGCGTATCGCCCGGGTCATCCATCACGGGCTCGATGTCGATGAGGTGCCGATCGGAGACGGTGACGGGGGCTACGCGCTCTTCCTCGGCCGGATGAGCCCCGACAAGGGACCGGTGGAGGCCATCAAGGCGGCCCGCCGGGCGGGCGTCCCGTTGTTGCTGGCCGGCAAGATCCGTGAGCGCCTTGAGCGGCGCTATTTCGCCGAACGGGTGGAGCCGCTGCTCGGTCCCGACGCGCGTTACGTCGGCGAGGTCGACGTTCGCGAGCGATATCGACTGCTGGGCGCTGCGAGGGCACTGCTCAATCCGATTCAGTGGAATGAGCCGTTCGGTCTGGTGATGATCGAAGCGCTGGCATGCGGGACACCGGTCGTGGCCACCGCTAGGGGATCCGCACCGGAACTCATCGAAGACGGCATCACCGGCCTGCTCCGTGACGACGAAGCGGGGCTGGCGAGTGCGCTGCACGAGTGCGCCCAACTCGACCGGAAGGATTGCCGCCGGGTCGCTGAGGCCCGTTTCAGCACCGGCCGGATGGTCGCTGAGCACGTGGAGTTGTACCACGATGTCCTACGCGGCGCCCGGTCGGTCAGTGGCGCGCCGGCGCGGATACCTGCGACAGGGCATGGGGGAGTCCACTGAGCCTCGCGGGCCCTTCCGCCGGCACGTCCACGTCGACTCGAGCCGAGCCGATACGCACACCCTGCAGGCGCAGCGGGCCCGTTCCCGGCGGTAGGGCGGGGGCCAGGTGGACGCGGCCGGCCGGCACGTCGGGGTCCAGTCGCAGCAGGCTGCGCAACATCAGCAGCGGCGCCGCAGCCGCCCAGGCCTGCGGCGTGCACGACGAGGGATAGGCCACCGGGACCGATACCTCGGCTCGACCGATTCCGGCGAAGAGTTCGGGCAGTCGGCCGTCGAGTTCATCGGCGGCGGCCAGGATCGCGGTCGTGATGCGGTGAGCGTGCTCAAGGAAACCGTAGCGCGCGAGGCCGGCGACCAGGATCGCGTTGTCGTGCGGCCAGACCGAGCCGTCGTGGTAGCTGAGGGGGTTGTACGCGGCCATCGTAGTGGCCAGCGTTCGCACGCCCCACCCGCCGAACATCGCCGGCGAGAGGAGGTGGTCGGCAACCGCGGCGGCGTGCTCCTCATCGACGATGCCGGTCCAGAGGCAGTGACCCATGTTGGACGCCAGGGCGTCCACCGGTCGCTTGGCGCCGTCGAGGGCAAGGGCATACCAACCACGGTCCGGCAACCAGAAGTGCCGGTTGAACGCTGCCCGGAGCGAGCGGGCCCGCTCTCTGCAGTCGGCCGCCACGGCTGGGTCGCCGTAGGCGTCCGCCAACTCGGCTCGAGCGAGGTAGGCGGCGTAGGTATAGCCTTGCACCTCGCACAGCGCGATGGGCGGTTCGGGCATGCTGCCGTCGGCGAAGGGGATGCCGTCGGCCGAGTCCTTCCAGCCCTGATTCCGCAGGCCGTGCGCCGTGCTCCGGGCGTATTCCACGAATCCGTCACCATCGGGATCGCCGTAGGTCCGCAGCCACGAGATGGCCCGATCCGCGGCGGGCAGCAGTTCGCGCACTCGCTCCGGATACAGCCCCCACCGGTGCAGCTCACCCAGAAGCATCACGAACAGCGGCGTCGCGTCGCAGGCGCCGTAGTAGAGATCACCTTCCGCGAGGGCCTGGCCTGGCCGGGTGGACGTGCGCACCTCATGCAGGATGCGGCCAGGTTGCTCCTCGGTGCTGGGGTCAACGCGGGTGCCCTGCAGTCGGGCCAACGTCTCCAGCGTGCCGATCGCCAGGTCGGGTTGGATGAGCAGCGCCATCCACGAGGTGATCAACGAGTCGCGACCGAACAACGTCATGTACCACGGGGCGCCCGCGGCGACCACCGGAAACTGTGGGTGCTCGGGGTCAAAGATCCGCAGGGCGCCCAGATCGGCCACCGTACGGGCCAGCGTCCGGCGCCACCCAGCGTGCTCAGCACTGACTTGGGCGATGTCGGAGCGCCAGGCCTGCAGTCGCCGGTTCGGCTCCGCCTCCGCGATGGACTCACCGCAGCTGTAGCGCGGCCGGATTTCGTCGTCGTCGAGAGCGCAGGTCAGCCCCACGCAGCTCTTCCAGCGCGCTCCAGGGCGCAGGGTGAGGTGCCAGACCGCCCGGTCCGGCTCCAGCACCGGCGACCCGGTGAAACTGACCCGGACCTGGCGGCGTCGATCACCGCGAGTGTCGCTGAAGACCAGGGCATGATCCTCGAGCAGCGCAGGGAGCTGACCGTCGGTCCTCACCCGAGCCTGCTTGACCTCGAAGATGTGGGCGAAGTCGACCGCGACCACCAGCTCGAGGCTGACCTGCACCGTCCGCCGGCCGGCGTTGCGGAGCTCGAAGTCCTCGCGAAGGCCCTGACCGACGTGCCGTTGCCGGATCAGCAACAGGTCGCTGTCGACCAGACCACGCTCGGGTCTGCCCTTGGAGACGAACGTCGCCCCGTACGGGGAATCCGGGGCGACGGTGAGCTGTTGGAGCGGCGCGCCGTCAACCAGCAGGACAAACCTCGACAGCAGTCGAGCGTCGAGGAAGAACAGCCCGTGCAAGCCACCGACGAGGTCACCCGCTCGGTCGGAGAGGCAGAAGGTCGATCCTTCGAACAGCGTGACCAGCCCACCGGACTGGTCCAGTGCGCTGATCTTGCCTGCGAACGCCCAGGGCTGAACCATCGGATTCGTAGGACTTGCGACAGGTGAAGGAGCCTAGGAGGCCTGACTCTTCCGGGTCGAAGCATCTTCGTCTGGACGCTGGGTGTCGGGGTGACCGATGGCCAGCCCGCTGTCGGGGTCGAAGAAGTGCAACGTGGCGGTGTCGACCACGAGCGTCAGCGAGGAGCCCGGGCGGACCGAACTGCGCGGGCTGACCCGGGCTGTCCAGAAGCTCTTGTTCTCTCCCAGCGGGAGCGTCGCGTCCTCTTCGCCGACGTCGTGGGCGAGGTCGGTGGTGTCCTTGTGCTGGACCGGAGGGGCATCGACCGTGAACAGGACGTTGACCTCGGAGCCGAGCTCCTCGGTGACGTCGGCCTTCACCTGCATCGTCGGGGCCTCGGTGTTCATGGCGTGCTCGGCGTCCTCGAAGCTGGACGGCCGGATCCCCATGATGACCTTCTTGCCGATGAAGCGCTCCAGACCCTGCCGTTCGCCAATGACCGACTCGGGGATGGGCAGCTTGACGTCGGCGAACGTCACCGTGGCACCGCCGTCGCCGCGGACCAGCTCGGCGGTGACGAGGTTCATCGAGGGGGAGCCGATGAACCCGGCAACGAACAGATTCGCCGGAGCGTCGAAGAGGTTCTGCGGAGTCTCGACCTGCTGCAGCTTGCCGTCGCGCAGCACGGCCACCCGGTCGCCCAGCGTCATGGCCTCGATCTGGTCGTGGGTGACGTAGATCGTGGTCACGCCCAGCCGCTCGTGCAGCTGGTTGAGCGAGCCGCGCATCGACACCCGCAGCTTGGCGTCGAGGTTGGACAGCGGCTCGTCCATCAGGAAGGCCTGCGGCTCGCGGACAATCGCCCGACCCATGGCGACCCGCTGTCGCTGGCCGCCGGACAGGGCCGCCGGCTTCCGCTTGAGGAACGGCTCAAGACCGAGCATCTTCGCCGCGTCGGACACCCGGCGGTCCCGCTCTTCTTTCGGCGTCTTGCGCAGGGTCAGGCCGAAGGCGAGGTTCTGCTCCACCGTCATGTGGGGGTAGAGCGCGTAGTTCTGGAACACCATCGCGATGTCGCGATCCTTGGGTTGCATGTCGTTGACGACGGTGTCGCCGATCGTGATCGTGCCCGCGGAGATGTCTTCCAGCCCGGCGATCATCCGCAGGGCCGTCGATTTGCCGCAACCGGAGGGGCCGACGAAGACCATGAACTCACCGTCACGGATGTCCAGTGAGAGCTCGTCGACGGCCTTGGCGCCGCCCGCGTAAATCTTGTCGACCGCGTCCAACACAATCTGCGCCATTGTCTCTCCATCTCTGAGCCGGGATCGGACCGGGCCGCCCGGTAAAACCCGTTTCGGTGCCCACCGGACGCTAGCACCGCAACCGCTTGCACGCGAGATGTCAACCGGCTTGCGGTCAGCCGCCTACCAGGCTCGCGGCGGCCCGCTGGCTCTGCCCGGCCCGGGCGTGTGCATGCGCGAGCGAGTTGCCCGCGCGCCGGTGCCACCAGGCCTGACCGGCTTCGGGGAGCGTGTAGATCGGGTCGTAGTACTCGTAGCGCCGGTCGAGGGCGGCGGAGTTCGCGGACGCGTCCTGCGCCACCTCGATCCCGGTGAGGTAGTTCTTGGTCCAGTACGAGACTCCCCGGACCCGGTCGTAGTCCTCGAGCTGATGCACCCAGCGCTTGCCGACGTAGGGCACGTCGCAGACGATCCGCGGCGTGGCGAAGCCGGGCAGGTATCCCATGATGCCGTGCTGCAGGGCGCGTGCCTCGGCCACGGAGATCCGCCAGTGCTCGCTGTTCGGAACCATGTCACACATGTAGAAGTAGTAGGGCATGACGGCTGCTTCGTCGAGGAGGGCGAAACACAGGTCGAGCAACTGCTGCTCGGTGGTGTTCACCCCGCGGAGCAGCACGCCCTGGTTGCGAACATCCCGCACGCCCACCTCGAGCATCGTCTTGGCGGCCCGGGCGACCGCTGGCGTCACCGACTGCGCGGCGTTGATGTGGGTGTGGATCGCCAGGTGCACGCCGCGCTCGCGCGCGGTGGCCGCCAGCCGTGCCATGCCGGCGACGACCGGCTCCTGCAGCCAGTGCTGGGGGAGTCCCATCAGCGCCTTGGTGGCCAGCCGGATGTCGCGGATGTTATCGATCTCGAGCAACCGGGCGACAAAAGCTTCAAGGTGCTTGAACGGCAGGTTGCCGACGTCGCCTCCGGACACGACCACATCACGTACGCCGGGGGAGCGCTTGAGGTAGTCGATCATCGCGTCGTACCGGGACACCGGCTTGAGCTCGAACTTGAGCTTCTGTACGAGGGGCGTCGAGTTGCCGACGAGATCCATCCGGGTGCAGTGCCCGCAGTACTGCGGGCAGGTCGGCAGCAACTCGGCGAGCACCTTGGTGGGGTAACGGTGCGTGAGGCCCTCCGCCACCCACATCTCAGCCTCATGGAGCGAATCGCGGCTCGCCTCCGGGTGTGACGGCCAGTCGACCCGCCGATCCGAGAACGCCGGCAGCATGTAGCGGCGGACCGGATCGGCGTACATCGCTGCCGCGGTGGGCACGGCGGTCGGCACCATCGTGTTGATCATCTGCGGAGGCAGCAGGATCGACATCGTCGCGCGCTCCGCCTGATCCCGATCCAGGTCGGCATAGAAGGCGTCGGAAAGCAGGTCGCCGTAGACCGACCGCAACTGGCCGACGTTCTTGACACAGTGGGCGCGCTGCCACTGGGCGTCATCCCACTCGGCCTGGGTGACGTCGTGCCAGCCCGGCAGCCGGCGCCAGTCGGGCTCGACGAGCTCCCGTCTGCGGTAGGCATAGGGCTGTGCGGTCACGCGAAGGCCTCCGGGTAGTGCAGACTTGTGTCAGAAGCACGATAGAGGAGAACATGCGGCCAGACCAACAAACAGCCGGAGAATCTCCGGCTGCTGGGGCACAATCAGACAAGGAGTCCCGAAGCGTGACAACGGAGCGGGTTGGCGGCTCGCCGATCGGTCTGCATCGCGTCGTCGCACCGACCGGTGTGCTCCCGCAGGCGGCGACCCGGCTGGACACCTCACCCGAACTGTGGCCGGATGAGACCCGCATCCGCATCGAATGCCTCAATCTCGACGCGGCTTCTTTCCGCCAACTCTCCGAGCAGTACGCCGGCAACGGGGCCGCCGTGCGCTCGGCGGTGCTGGAGATCGTGCGCCGCGCGGGAAAGATGCATAACCCGGTCACCGGCTCGGGCGGCATGCTCGTGGGTGTGGTGGACGAGGTCGGCCCGTCGTCGCGCCTGGGCCTGTCGGCCGGCGAGCGCGTGGCGTCGCTGGTCTCGATGACCCTGACGCCGCTGGAGATCACCGACGGGCTGGCCGGCTGGGACGGCAAGACCGAACAGGTGCCCGCCGCCGGACATGCGATCCTGTTCGGCCGCTCCATCGCGGCCCGGCTTCCCGACGATGTGCCGCTGCCGCTGGCCCTCGCGGTGCTCGATGTCTGCGGAGCCGCGGCCCTGACCGACCGGGTGGTCCGGTGCTATGCCGACCGAGGGCACCGGCCGTCGGTGGCCGTGCTCGGAGCTGCGGGCAAGAGCGGTTCGCTGGCGCTGGCCGCGGCCAGGTGGGCCGGCGCGGCCCGAATCGTGGGTGTGGTGCCCGTCGAACGCGAGGCGGCTCTGCTGCGGGCATCGGGGCTGGCCGACGATGTGGTGCTCGCCGATGCCCGCGATCCGGTCGCTCTGCCGGCGGCCCTGGGGCGGCCGGTCGACGTCACCGTCGTGTGCGTCGACGTGCCAGGCTGCGAGCACGGAGCGATCTTGTCGACCGCGGCAGGAGGCACGGTGGTCTTCTTCTCCATGGCCACCTCGTTCACCGCGGCCGCACTGGGTGCGGAGGGGCTGGCCGCCGAGGTGACGATGCTGATCGGCAACGGCTATCTGCCCGGTCACGCCCAACTGGCGTTGAACCTGCTACGTACCGACGCGGGAGTCGCCCAGCTGTTCTCGAGCAGGCTGGTGGCGGTGCCCGGATGACCTCGGTCCTCTATCGCGGTGGCACTATCCGCACCGGTCACCCTGATCGCCCCGCGACCGCACTTCTGGTCGACGGGGCCACCACCGCCTGGACGGGCACCGACGACGCCGCGGACGATCTGTCGCCGGATCGATATGTCGACTTGGCGGGAGCCCTGGTCACTCCGGCCTTCGTGGACGCTCACGTGCATGCCACGGCGGCGGGGGGTGCCCTCCTCGGTCTCAACCTCAGCTCGACCGTCAGCCTGGCTGCCGCCCTGAATGAGCTCGAGCGGCACGTCCGGCGTGCCCGCGGTCGAGCGGTGCTCGGCAGCGGATGGGACGAGACGCGGTGGCCGGAGCGCCGACCGCCGACCAGGCAAGAACTCGATCGCGCGTCGTACGGCGGCGTCGTCTACCTCTCTCGCGTCGACGCGCACTCCGCCGTGGTCTCCTCGGCGCTGCTGGCGGCGGTGCCCGAGGCCGAAGGGCTGGCGGGCTTCGCCGAGGACGGCTGGCTGCGTCAGGAGGCACACTACGCGGTGCGCCGCGCGGCCCGGGCGACGCTCTCCGCCGGCCAGCGACGGGCGGCCCAGGCGGCGACGCGGCGCAGGGCGGCCGAGCTGGGCATCTGCTGCCTGCACGAGATGGCGGGGCCGGACATCTCCGGTGCCGACGACCTGGCGGCGCTGCTGGCTCTTGCCGACGACGAGCCCGGGCCGGAGATCGTCGCGTACTGGGGTGAGCTCGGCGGGATCGAGGTTGCCGGCGAGCTCGGAGCGGCCGGTGTCGGCGGTGACCTCTTCGTCGACGGCTCGATCGGCTCACATACCGCCAGCCTCGAGGCGCCGTATGCCGACGACGACACGTGCGGCGCGCTCTTCATCGAGCCGGCCGCCATGGCACGGCACATCGTGGACTGCACCGAGGCCGGGCTCCAGGCCGGCTTCCACGCCATAGGTGACCATGCCCTTCGCGTGCTGCTGCGCGACGGCTTCGGCGCGGCTGGCCGGGCGCTCGGCGCCGGGCGGCTTCGCGCCGCCGGCCACCGGATCGAGCACGCCGAGATGCTCGATGACGAGCTGATCGCAATCATGGCCGGCTACGGAGTCGTGGCCAGTGTGCAGCCGGCCTTCGACGCCGCCTGGGGCGGTGCCGATGGCATGTACGCAGGGCGACTGGGCGTCGAGCGAGCGCGCACCATGAACCCCTACGCCAGGATGGCGGCGGCCGGGGTGCGGCTGGCCTTCGGCTCCGATGCGGCGGTCACTGCGCTGGATCCGTGGGGCGGCGTGCGGGCCGCGATCCACCACCGCACCCCCGAGTCGGCCCTGACCGCTGACGCCGCGTTCACGGCACACACCCGTGGCGGCTGGCTGGCCGCCCGGCGTACCGGCGCTCACCCCGGGAGCCCCGGCGACGTTCGCCGTCTGGGAGCGGGGCAGTGCGCCACCGGACGCGACCCTGCCCGACCTGACGGCCGGAGCGGCATCCCCGGTCTGCCTCCGCACCGTGGTTCGCGGGATCGCGATACACGACGTGGAAGGAGCACTCCGATGAGCACGCGAAGCAAGCTCGGGCTGGACAACCGCACCGTCACGCGCGCTCGCCGGCTCGCCGCACGAGCGGCCGAACCCGTGATCGAGATGGCCCGCACCCACACGACGGTTTCGGTCGAGCGCGCGACCCTGCGGCTGGCCGGCCTCTCCGGCGTCGATCCCGGTTTCGCCGGCGGTGACACGCCGTGGGTCAACCGGGTCGTCGACACGGTGCGCGACCAGGTCGGGCTCTCCCACGGCGTGGCCCTGCCGGTGTGGCACGAGTTGCGGGTCGGCGGCCACGCCGACCTGACGGCCCTGGCGCAGAAGGTCGGGGCGGGGTCGGTGCACTTCACCCTGCCCACCGGACGCGATGCCGACCTCGCCCGGCGCACGGCGGCCAGGGCTGTCGGCACCGGCATCGCCCGGATCGACCGCAACCGGCGAGAGCGCGGCAGACTGGTGAAGCGGCTCGGGGATCCGCCGCAACGGCCCTGGATCTATCTGATCGTCGCCACCGGCAACATCTACGAGGACATCCCGCAGGCGCAGGCCGCGGCTCGTGAGGGTGCCGACGTCGTCGCGGTGATCCGCTCCACGGGCCAGTCCCTCCTGGACTACGTGCCCGAGGGCCCCACGACGCGGGGCTATGCCGGGACGTACGCGAC
>JBBPZR010000004.1:0-15857 GCA_038276285.1 Mycobacteriales bacterium
CGGCGTGGAGAAGGTCGAGGATCAGCTCGGCATCGACAACCTCTACGAGGCGGTCAACACGCAGCTGGTCGTCTACCTGAACAACGCTCTCAAGGCCGAGACGCTCTACAAGCGAGACCGCGACTACATCGTGGTCGACGGCGAGGTGCTCATCGTCGACGAGTTCACCGGTCGGGTCCTGCACGGTCGTCGTTACAACGAGGGGATGCACCAGGCAATCGAGGCCAAGGAAGGCGTCCGGATCAAGGACGAGAACCAAACCCTCGCCACGATCACCCTGCAGAACTACTTCCGGCTTTACGACAAGCTGGCCGGGATGACCGGTACGGCGATGACCGAGGCCGCGGAGTTCAACAAGACCTACGACGTGGGTGTCGTACCGATTCCCACCCACCGGCCGATGGTCCGCCTGGACAAGCCCGACGTCGTCTACAAGTCAGAGAAGGCCAAGTTCGAGGCGGTCGTCGAGGACATCGCGGAGCGGGTCGCCAAGGGCCAGCCCGTGCTCGTCGGCACCGTGAGCGTGGCGAAATCCGAGTTGCTCTCGGGGATGCTGTTGCGGCGGGGGGTGACGCACGAGGTGCTCAACGCCAAGCAGCACGAGCGTGAGGCGGCCGTCGTGGCTCAGGCGGGTCGCAAGGGCGCCGTCACCGTGGCCACCAACATGGCGGGCCGTGGCACCGACATCGTGCTGGGCGGCAACCCGGAGTTCCTGGCGGCCGCCGACCTCCGCGCCCGCGGGCTGTCCTCGCTGGATGACCCCGAGGGCTACGAAGCCGCCTGGCCGGCCGCCCTGGAGAAGGCGGCGGCGGCAGTCGAGGCCGAGAGCGAACAGGTCGTCTCGGCCGGCGGGCTCTACGTCCTGGGCACCGAGCGACACGAGTCGCGCCGCATCGACAACCAGTTGCGCGGTCGATCCGGCCGGCAGGGCGATCCCGGGGAGTCCCGCTTCTATCTCTCCCTCGGCGATGAGCTCATGCAGCGGTTCAACGCAACCGCGGTCGAGTCCATCATGGACCGGCTGAACATCCCCGACGAGATCCCGATCGAGTCCAAGATCGTCACCCGGTCCATCCGATCGGCCCAGACCCAGGTCGAGCAGCAGAACGCCGAGATTCGCAAGAACGTCCTCAAGTACGACGAGGTGCTCAACCTCCAGCGCACCGTCGTCTACGAGGAGCGCCGCAAGGTGCTCAACGGCGAGGACCTGCACGAGCAGGTCCGGCACATGATCGACGACATCGTCGAGGCATACCTCACCGGCGCCACGTCGGAGGGCTACGCCGAGGACTGGGATCTCGACCAGCTGTGGACCGCCCTGCGCCAGCTGTACCCGATCTCGGTCACCGTGGAAGAGCTGGAGGCCGAGGTCGGCGGCGAGCGGTCGGCGCTGAGCACGGAGTTCCTGGTCGAGCGGCTGCGCACCGACGCGCACGAGTGCTACGACAACCGCGAGGAAGAGCTGGGCGCCGAGGTCATGCGCGAGTTGGAGCGGCGCGTGGTCCTGTCGGTGGTGGACCGCAAGTGGCGCGAGCACCTCTACGAGATGGACTACCTCCAAGAGGGCATCGGCCTGCGCGCCTATGCCCAGCGCGACCCGCTGGTGGAGTACAAGCGCGAGGGCTTCGAGTTGTTCGGCTCGATGATGGAGGGGATCAAGGAGGAGTCGGTCGGCTTCCTCTTCCACGTCGAGGTCGAGGTCGAGGACCCCGTCGATGCGGCCGAGCCGGCCGTACCGGTCGAGCCCGCAGCGCAGATCGATGCGGCAGGCGAGCTGAGCTCCGTCGCCGGTCAGATCGCCGCGGCCCGGCGCGCTCCCGAACTCCATGCCAAGGGCCTGCAGGCCCCGGACCGGTCGGCCAACCTGCAGTACAGCGCTCCGACCGTCGACGGCGAGGCATCGATGGCCGTGACCCGCAGCTCCGAGGGCGGCTCGCGGCCGCCGGCCGGGCCACGTTCTGCCCTCGCCGCAGGGGAGCGCCGGGTGGCGCCAGGTCAGGCCGTGGGCAGCGAGCCGTCGCGCAATGCACCTTGCCCCTGTGGCTCGGGCAAGAAGTACAAGCGCTGCCACGGGGCGCCAACCGCAGGTTGAGTCGCTGAGCCCGGCGGGCTCAGATCAAATCGAGCGCGGTGCACCGCCACCGTCGGTCGCTGCCCTCAAGCCTGACCGCGACCGCGCGGGTCCGCTCGCCGCCGGTGATCACGGCGCACACCTCGGCTACCCCGTCGGCCGGCTCGGTGACCCGCAGCGAACGCAGCACGCCGGTGCTGCCGTCGCGTGACCGCCGCAGCCGGACGGCCCGACTGATCTGCGCGTACACCGCGTCATTTGTCCACGGCATCAACTGCTGGACCGGGCGGCGCCCGGCCAGCGCCTCCAGCGTCGCTCTGACGAGCCGGGCCGCCCACGGTCGGGGATCGGGAAGCTCGGACCGCGGCGTGGGGCGGCGGTCGAAACCGTCGTCCGCCCACCTCGCGAAGGTCTCGTCGAAGGGCAACGCGTCCACGAACTGCGGCTTCACCAGTCGCAGGCGGCCGAACGGCTCCTCGTCGTACGGCGGCTCCAGTGGCGGCGCCGGACGGAGCCGGACGCGGGCGGAGGCGAGATCCAGCGCGGCGATAGTCATGACGAGTCTCCGGGTCGGTCGTTGAGGCGGTCGTTGAGGGGATAACTGGGTGGGCTGAGGTGTTGGCCGGGCAACAACAGGTTGGGATCGGCGCCGATGACGGCGCGGTTGGCCGCGTACCACCGCGGCCAGGCGGCGGCGATGGCCGCGTTGCCGGCACCGGCCGGCGCGTGACCGGCTGCGATCGACCACAGGCAGTCACCCGGCCGGACGACGACCATGGAGCCGACCAATGAACTGACCGTTGATCGGGCGGCGGGGGTGGTCGTGCCCGCCGGCTCGGTCGTGGCCGCGGGAGCGACGCCGAGTGGCCAGTCGAGATCCACGGCCGAGTGAGCTCCGCGCGGGGCCTGGGCCAATTCCGTGGCAGAAGCGGCAGCGCTGCCGGCCGAGGTGACCACCGCGAGCCCGAGGCCTAGGGCAAGCAAGCGACGCATCGCGGGTGGGACGGTGCGGGCGGCAACGGCATGTGCGACGTGACCGCATCGGCCGGGCAGAGCGGTCGCCGCCAGCACCCCCATCGCCACGACGAGCCACGCCAGCGCCAGCCAGCACGCGGCTCCCGCTGCGGCCAGGAGGAGTGCGTCCACTCCGTACCGGTCCGCCGTCGCCTGGGGATCGCGCAGGCCGGCAATCGCGGCGGACACCGGTGCGGCCCAGTCCACCACCCCGGCGATCCCCGCCAGAGCCAGTGTCGCGACCGCCGTCCTGCCCTCTTGTCGCATGGCTCCTCCATAATCGTTCGTTTGCTTATGTTCGCATTCATATACCTGTGTGTAACCCCGGTCAAGTACGCCAGACTGTGGATGTGGATGACGGGCCGGTCTGCGATCATGCGAGGCCGGTCACGCCCGTGAGCGAGCTGGATCGGCGAAGAGGAGGACCGTGGGCACGGATCGCTGGGAGTCGCTGTTCGCAGAGCTCGAGGCCGAACTCGCCGCTGGCCAGTCGGCCGACCTCAGGGCCGAGGTGGCCGATCGCACCCGGCGGGAGTTCAGCTCGCTACGTCTGGTGGACCGGCTCCGCCCGGCCGTAGGTCATCCCCTGCGCGTGGAACTGCCGGCCGGACTCGTGGTGGCGGGGCGCTTGGTCGATGTCGGAGCCGACTGGATCCTCGTTGCCGAGCAGGCCGGCTCCGCGCTGGTGCCGCTCTCGCACATCGTCTCTCTCCTCGGCCTCGGCGCCGGATCCGCGGTGCCTGGCAGCGAGGGTCGGGTGACGGCCGCCCTGGATGTGCGGCACGCGCTGCGCCGGCTGGCTCGCGACAGGGCGCCCGTCGTGCTCACGACCGTCGACGGCGGGTCGTGCTTCGGCACTCTTGACCGGGTCGGCGCGGACTTCGTCGAAATCGCTCAGCACCCGGTCGGTGAGCCGAGGCGAGTGGCAGCGGTGCATGGGATGCGGGCAGTGCCGGTCGCGGCGGTCATCCTGGTGCGCTCGGGCTGAGCAGACTCGTTCGGGCTTGGGAGGGGTCACTCGACCGGTGCGTCATCGCGACCCAGGGGGTGATGCTCGACGAAGGTGCGCGTTTCGTCGTACAGCCGCTGGATATATTCCTCGAGCTTGCTGTGCTCGACCCGCCACTGCCCGCGACCCCCGATCTTGACGGCCGGCAGGTCGCCGTTGCGCACCAGGGCGTATGTCTGCGCTGCCGAGATATTGAGGATCTCGGCCACGTCGGCCAACAGCAGGAAGCGCCGATCGGCCATCTTGCCCTCGTTTTCCTCCGGTCGAGTGCGGTCGGCCCAGTGTGCCACCGCTACCGCGCCGGCACGAAGCCTCTGTCCACAGACAGTGACCGCGCCGGAACCTGTGGATATCGGATTCCGCACGGGGCACCCGGATGCGGCAACATACGGCACGACCGCCGTACGGGAGGAGAGCTTCGATGGCCGAACGTACGATCGCGCCGCCGGTGGGGGTCGCGCCCGAGGCGATGGTGGCCGGCTCACCACCGGCCCGGCGACTGCGTACGTCGTCGTGGTTCGATCTTCGGCTCGTGCTCGGCGTGTTGATGGTGCTGGTCTCGGTGGTGCTCGGCGCCCGCATCGTGGGCGCCGCCGACTCATCGGTGCGCGTTTGGGCGCTCACGCAGGATCTGGCTGCCGGCACCACGCTGACGGCTGGCGACGTGCGCTCGGTGCAGGTTCGCCTATTCAGCGACGGCGACCGTTACGTGCGGGTCGCCGACTCACCGACCGGCCGCACCCTCAACCGCCGGGTTGGTCGAGGCGAGTTGCTGCCCCGAGCCGCCTTGACCCATCAGGCAGCCGGGCGGCTGGTGAGCCTCCCGGTGCCCGCCCTGCACGCCCCCGACTCGCTGCGCCGCGGCCAACTCATCGACGTCTTCGCCACGACGAAGACCAGTGGGGCTGCCGCGACGGTCCAAACCGTACGGGTCCTGGCCGGGGTGGTTGTGCAGGCGGTGCGTATTCCGAGGGCGGGCCTGGCCAGCACCGGCACCGACTATGCGGTGCTCGTCAGCGTCCCGGCCGCCGACGTGGAGGCGATCGTGGCCGCGATCCGAACCGCGGACATCGACATCATCGTGGTCACCGGCGACGACCAGCCGGCTGAGCCTCCGCGGCGATGACGTACCCGCCATGACCCTGCCGATCCTCACGGCGGTCACGGATGCCTCCTGGGAGGCCGATCTAGTGGCTGGCCTGGCAGGCGCCGAGCACGGCGTGACGGTCGTGCGGCGCTGCGTCGACATCGCCGATCTGCTGGCGGCCGCGGCGACCCGGACCGCCGAGGCGGTGGTGCTCTCGGCCGACCTGCGCCGGCTGGATCGCGACACACTTGGCCACCTCGCGGCGGCCGGCATCGCGGTGCTGGGGCTGGTCGAGCCCGGCGACGAACAGGCCGAGCGCAGGCTGCGCCAGCTGGGTGTGCCGGCCGTGCTGCCGACCGACGCCGGACTCGCCGCGATCGCCGAGGCGCTGCAGACCGCGGTCACGTCGAGCCGGGCCAGCCTGTCTCGGGGCCTGCTGGCCGATCCGCTCGCGACGTTCTCCCGGCTCGGGGCTGTCGCCGACGTTCCCGAGCTGCCGTTGGGTGGTGGGCGGGTCGTCGCCGTATGGGGACCGACCGGCGCTCCAGGCCGCACCACCGTCGCCATCGGGCTGGCCGACGAGGCGTCGCGGCTGGGCGTGTCCACCCTGCTGGTCGACGCCGACACCTACGGCGGCAGCGTGGCCCAGATACTCGGCTTCCTTGACGAGTCTCCCGGGCTGGCGGCAGCGGCCAGGCTGGCCGGCACTGGCCGGCTCGACCTGCCGGCGCTCTCGGGGCTGGCCCGTACCACCCGGCCATGGCTGCGGGTGCTGACCGGGATCGCACGCCCTGACCGTTGGCCGGAGCTGTCCGGGGATGCCGTGCACGCGGTGCTGAATCTGTGCCGGCGCCTCGGCACGCTCATCGTTATCGACTGTGGTTTTTCCCTCGAGCAGGACGAGGAGTTGGTCTACGACACGGTCGCGCCCCGGCGCAATGCCGCGACCATCGCCGCTGTCGAGGCAGCCGACTCGGTGCTGGTGGTGGGTGCCGCCGACCCGGTGGGCATGCACCGGCTCATCCGTGGCCTCTCCGAGTTGCGAGCGCTGCGACCCGCCGATCCCTACCGGGTCGTCGTCAACAAGCTGCGGCGGGGGATCACCGCCGGCGACCCCGCCGTGGAGGTGGCGATGGCTCTCCGGCGGCACGCGGGGGTGGTCGATCCGGTTTGCCTGCCCTACGAGCGCGCCGGTCTGGACCGGGCGCTCGGCGAGGGTCGCACACTCGCGGAGGCGGCCCCCGGTTCGCCCCTTCGCCGCGCGCTGACCGAGCTCGCCGGCGAGGTCACCGGTGTCGCGGTGCCGGTCGCCCACCGTGGTCGGCCGAGGGCTCAGCGAGGGATGTAGCGGTCGAGCTCCGCCCGGGCTACGGAGCGTACGTGCACCTCGTCGGGACCATCGGCGATCCGTAGCGTCCGCAGGCCGGCCCACATCGCGGCCAACGGGTGGTCGTCAGTGACGCCGGCCCCGCCGTGCACCTGGATGGCCCGATCGAGCACGGCCAGCGCCACGCGGGGCGCCGCGACCTTGATCGCCGCGATCTCCGTACGAGCACCCTTGGCGCCGACGGTGTCGATGAGCCACGCGGTCTTGAGGACCAGGAGGCGGGCCTGCTCGATCTCGATCCGGGACTCGGCGATCTGCTGGCGCACGACGCCCTGTGCGGCGAGCGGCCGGCCGAAGGCCACCCGCGAGGTCGCCCGCTCGCACATCAGCCGCAGCGCCCGCTCGGCCATGCCGAGGGCCCGCATGCAGTGGTGGATACGGCCGGGACCGAGGCGGGCCTGCGCGATGGCGAAGCCGCCGCCCTCTTCGCCGATCAGGTTGCTGGCCGGCACCCGTACGTCGGTGAAGCGGATCTCGCAGTGCCCGTGCTGGTCGGAATAGCCGAACACCGGCAGGGCGCGGATGACCGCCACCCCGGGGATGTCCATCGGCACAAGGACCATCGACTGCTGCCGATGGGCCGCCCCGTCCGGATCGGTCTTGCCCATCACGATGAGCACCGCGCAGCGCGGATCGGCGGCGCCGGTGATCCACCACTTGTGGCCGTTGATGACGTAGGAGTCGCCGTCGCGGGTGATCGACGTGGAGATGTTCGTCGCGTCGGAGGAGGCCACCTCCGGCTCGGTCATCGCGAAGGCCGACCGGATCTGGCCGTCGAGGAGTGGGCGCAGCCACTGCTGTTTCTGCCGGTCGGTGCCGAACTGGTGGAGAACCTCCATGTTGCCGGTGTCCGGCGCGGCGCAGTTGGTGGCCTCGGGCGCCATCTCGATCGACCAACCGGTCAGCTCCGCGAGTGGCGCGTACTCGAGATTGGTCAGGCCGGACTCGGCCGGCAGGAACAGGTTCCACAGGCCGCGCGACCGAGCCTCGATCTTGAGGTCCTCGACCACGGCGGGTAGCGCGTGCTCGCGGCCGGCGGCCCGTAGCTTCGTCCGCTGCTCGGCGTAGACGGGCTCAGCGGGAAAGACGAGTTCGTCGAGGAACGCCCGCAGTCGCCGCGCGTACTCGGCGGCCCGAGGGCTGGGCGCGAAGTCCATGGCCGAACCCTACGGCTGAACGGTCGTGACTCGCGCAACGTCAGCCTCATTCCCGGCCCCTCGGTGGAGGTGTGGAGGATTGTGCGAGCTATAGCTCGCACAATGCTCCACAGCTTGCGGACGCCGGCACCGCGGCCTCCTCGTTGGGGCATGATGCGGGTCATGCGAGCCGCCGCTGACGCCGAGCCCCGGCCTGACCTGCGGGGGCTGATCGTCGACTACGGCGGCGTGTTGACGAGCTCCCTCGAGGACACCATGTCGCGGTGGGCCCGCGCCGACGGGATCGACTACGCGGAGTTCACCGCGCTGATGCGGCGCTGGCTGGCGGCCGACAGCACCGGCAATCCGGTGCATGAGCTGGAGACCGGCCGGTTGCCGGTGGAGGAATTTGAGCGCCTGGTCGCCGCCGCGCTGCGCCGCCCGGACGGCCCCGAGATCGTGCCCGCCGGCTTGGTGCAAAGGATGATGCGCGGATTTCAACCCGTGCAGGCGATGGTGGGCCTGGTGGCGGCGGCCAAGGCCTCGGGGATCCGTACCGCCCTGCTGTCCAACTCCTGGGGGCTGGACTATCCGCGCGAAGGATGGGCCGAGCTCTTCGACGCGGTCGTGATCTCCGGCGAAGTCAACATGCGCAAGCCAGAGCCGGCCATCTTCCGGCATACCGCGGCCTTGCTTCAGCTCGATCCTGGCCAGTGCGTGTTCGTCGACGACCTGGCACCCAACGTACGAGGAGCTGCCGCGGCGGGCATGGTCGGCGTCCAACACACCGACCCCGACACCACGCGGCAGGAGCTGGAATCCCTATTCGGTAGGGCATTTCGCTGACTCGATGGGTCAGACCCGCGTCCTTCCGGCGTCCGGCGTGCCAAAATTAGGCGATTGAAGAGGAGATGACCCGTCAATGAGTGACCGGCTGAACCCGCTGGACGTGTCGTTCCTGTACCTCGAGGAAGCCACGACGCCGATGCACGTCGGTGGCGTGGCGGTGTTCCAGCCACCCGAGGACGGCTTCGAATACGACCAGTTGCTTTCCCTGATCGAACAGCGCATCGCGCTGGTGCCGCGCTACCGGCAGAAGATCAAGTGGGTGCCGGGCCACATCGCCAACCCGGTGTGGGTCGACGACGGAGCCTTTGACGTCGCCTTCCATGTCCGGCGCAGCGCCCTGCCGCGGCCGGGCTCCGATGCGCAGCTACGTGAGCTGGTCGGCCGGCTGATGTCGCGGCGGCTGGATCGGACCCGCCCGCTTTGGGAGATCTACCTCGTCGAGGGACTGTCCGGCGGCCGCATCGCCATCATCACCAAGACCCATCACGCCATGGTCGACGGCATCAGCACGATCGACATCGGTCAGGTGATCCTCGATGTGACCCCGGCGCCGCGGGAGATCCCCGAGGACGTCTGGATACCGGCGCCGGAGCCGCACCCCGTCGAGTTGGTTCTCGACGCGGTGAGCGAGATCGTGCACCGGCCGACCGCGGCGATCGACGCCATCCGCACCGGCGTCAGCGACGCGACGAACACCGTCACCAAGATGGCCGGCCAGCTCGGCGGGATGCTGGCCTACGCTCGCACCGCCGCCCGGCCGGCGCCGGACAGCCCGCTGGGCGTCGAGGTCGGTGAGCAGCGCCGATTCGGCATGGCCCGCACCGAGCTCGACGACTACAAGCGGATCCGCAAGATGCACGGCGGCACGATCAACGACGTGGTGCTGGCCACCGTGGCCGGGGCGCTACGGGCGTGGCTGATGAGCCGCGGTGAGCCGGTGAGCAGCTCCAGCGCGATCCGCGCGATGGTGCCGGTGTCCGTCCGCGCCGAAAACGAGCAGGGCGCACTCGGCAACCGGGTGTCGTCCTATCTCGTCGACCTGCCCGTCGGCGAGGTCGACCCGGTCATCCGGCTGCAGCAGATCAGCTTCAAGATGAAGGCGCACAAGGAGGCGGGCCAGGCGGTCGGCGCCGAGGCGCTCGTACGCCTCTCCGGCTTCGCACCGCCAACCCTGCATAGCCTGGGCGCCCGGGCCGCCAGCGGGCTGTCCAAGCGGCTGTTCAACGTCGTCGTCACCAACGTGCCGGGGCCGCAGTTTCCGCTGTACGCCCGAGGTGCCCGGATGCTGGAGGTTTTTCCGGTCGTCCCGCTGGCAAGGGGTCAGGCTGTGTGCATCGGGTTGACCTCGTACAACGGCGGCGTCTATTACGGACTCAACGCCGATCGCGACGCCATGTCCGATGTCGACACGTTGTGCCAGTTGATCGAGGAGTCAGTCGCCGAGCTCGTGGAGACGGTGCGGTGACGCAGCCGCGCCGTGGTCTCGTGATCGGTGCCGGCGGTGTGCTCGGCTTCTCCTGGGCGGTGGGGGCGCTGACCGCGCTCGAGCAGGAGTACGGCTTCGACTGCCGCGACGTGGCGCATCTCGTCGGCACGTCGGCGGGCTCCATCACCGCCGCGATGCTTGGCTGCGGCGTCAGTGTCGGGGGCCTGCTGCGGCACCAGACCGGAATACCGAGCGAGGCTGATCCGGTGATCGACTACGACTACGAGGCCGACGGGTCCGGCCCGTTGCCCCCCCTGCCGGCACCGGGGCTGGGCTCGGCGTCGCTGCTGTTCCGCACGGCGTTGCACCCGCGTCGGGTCACGCCGTTGGCGGCGCTTTCCTCGATGCTGCCGCGCGGCCGGGGTTCGCTGCGCCCGGTCGGCTCGATCGTGGCCAGCGTCTCTGGAGGAGCCGACTGGACGACGCATCCGGCGACCTGGGTGGTCGCCATGGACTACGACAGCGGTCGCCGGGTGGCCTTCGGGTGCTCGGGCGCGCCCCCGGCGCGGCTCCCCGAGGCCGTCATGGCCTCCTGCGCCATCCCCGGCTGGTATCCGCCGGTGCCGATCGGTGGCCGCCGGTACGTCGACGGCGGCGCCTGCTCGTCGACCTCGCTGGACCTGCTCGCCGGGCTCGGGCTCGACGAGGTGTATGTGATAGCGCCGATGGCGTCCTTCGCCTACGACCGGCCCCTGTCGGTGGCCGGCCAGTTCGAGCGCCGGTTCCGGCGCCTGGTCACCAGACGGCTGCTGCGGGAGGCCGCCAAGGTGCGCGACAGCGGCACCGACGTCGTCATGCTCGGCCCCGGCGCGGAGGATCTCGCCGTGATCGGCCCGAACCTCATGGACCCGCGCCGCCGCGAGCGAGTGCTGAAGACGTCGCTGCGCACGAGTGCACTGGCGCTGCGCCAGGTCGAGGCCGCGGACGCGTTGTCCAGCGCGGTGTGATGCGGGTCTACCTGCCCGGCACGCTCAACACCCTGCGCCGACTGGACTCTGACCGGAAGTTGCCGCCCCCACTGACCGGGTTCGCCCTGACCCCGACCCTGCGCGAGTGGTACGCAAGCGGCGAGACCGACGAACTCGAGTACGCCGCCTTCACCGACGCGACCCGTGCCTCGCTCCGGCTACTCGACGCCGATCCGCTGGCCCCTCGGCGCCGCGTCGTGCTGTCTGTCGACGTCGATGACGGGGACCACGTCGGGCTGCCCGATCTCGACCGGGCGGCGGTGCGGGTGACGGCAGCGGTGCCGATCGACCGCATCGCCGCGCTGCACATCGACGGCGCGGAGGCAGCGGCCGACGTACGCGCCGCGGCGGCCGCCATGCTGGCAGCCGAGCTCGGCAGCGCCGACGCACAGTTCGTCGTCGATGGCGCCCAGGGACACGAGCTGGCGTGGTACGCCGTGCAGGAGCTCGGCCCCCTGCTCGAGCTCTGGCCGGACTGACCGCGTCGACGATGCGTGCCACCATGGAGCGCATGGATGCCGTCACTACCGTGCCATCGCCGGTCAACGAGCCGATCCGGTCCTACGCGCCCGGCTCGGCGGAGCGGGCCAGCCTGGAGACCCGGCTCAAGGAGCTGGCCGGCGAGCAGGTCGAGCTGACACTCACCATCGACGGGCGGCAGACGATGGGCGGCGGCGAGCCGGTCGACGTGGTGCAGCCGCACCGGCACCGGGCGGTGCTCGGCACACTGCGCGAAGCGACGGCCGCCGACGTCGAGCAGTCAGTCGGTTCGGCCCTCCGGGCGGCGCCGGACTGGCGCGCGCTGCCCTATGACGAGCGGGCCGCGGTCATGCTGCGCATCGCCGAACTGCTGGCCGGCCCCTGGCGCGACACGATCAACGCCGCGACGATCCTCGGCCAGTCCAAGTCGGTGTTCCAGGCCGAGATCGACGCGGCCTGTGAGCTGATCGACTTCTTGCGCTACAACGTGCACTTCGGCCGCCGCATCCTCGCCGAGCAGCCGGCCTCGACGTCCGCGGCCTGGAACCGCTTCGATCACCGGCCGCTGGAGGGATTCGTACTGGCCATCGCGCCCTTCAACTTCACCTCCATCGCCGCCAATCTCGCGCTCGCGCCGGTCCTGATGGGCAACACGGTCGTCTGGAAGCCCTCGCCGACGCAGCAACTGTCCGCGCACTACCTGATGCGGCTGTTCGAGGCGGCCGGCCTCCCGCCGGGAGTGATCAACATGGTCACCGGCCGCGGTGAGGCGGTCTCCGAGATCGCCGTCGCCGACCCCGACCTGGCCGGCATCCACTTCACCGGGTCGACCGGCACGTTCCAGCACCTATGGAAGACGGTCGGGGAGCACATCGCCTTCTACCGCGGCTATCCGCGCCTCGTCGGCGAGACCGGTGGCAAGAACTTCGTGATAGCCCACCCGAGCGCCGATGCCGACGCCCTGCACACCGGCCTGATCCGGGGCGCCTTCGAGTACCAAGGCCAGAAATGCTCGGCCGCCTCCCGCGCCTACGTCCCCCGCTCGGTGTGGGACGCCGGGCTGCGCGACCGGATGGTCGCCACGGCCAACGGTCTGGCGTACGGCGACGTGAGTGATCTCTCGCAGTTCGGCGGTGCGGTGATCGACGCGCGGGCGTTCCAGCGGCTGTCCGGGGTTATCGACCGGGTACGCGCCGACCCGGCCTGCGGGGTCGTCGCCGGGGGGACCTACGACGACAGTGAGGGCTATTTCGTCCGGCCGACCATCGTGGAGTGCGACAACACCAGGCACGAGGTGTTCACCACCGAGTACTTCGGCCCCATCCTCGGGGTGCTGGTCTACGACGACGGCGATTACGACGCGGTGCTGCGCCAGGCGGCCGACGCCGCTCCGTACGCCCTGACCGGGGGCGTCTTCGCGACGGACCGGGCGGCCATCGACGAGGCCAGTGCCGTGCTGCGATTCTCGGCCGGCAACTTCTACGTCAACGACAAGCCCACCGGCGCCGTGGTCGGCCAGCAGCCCTTCGGCGGTGCGCGCGCTTCGGGCACCAACGACAAGGCGGGATCGATGCTCAACCTGCTCCGCTGGGTGTCTCCGCGGACCATCAAGGAAACCTTCGTCCCACCCACCGACCACCGTTATCCGCATATGGGCTGAGCGGCCGAGGCATCATGGAGGCGTGACAATCGAACTGCTCTATTTCGACGGCTGCCCCAACTGGTCGATCGCCGCCGGGCGGCTCCGCCAGGCCGCGCGCCTGGTCGGGCGTCCCGGGGAGATCGAGTACCGGCGGATAGAGACACCGGAGGAGGCCGCCGCCGCGGGCTTCCGCGGGTCGCCGACGGTGCGGATAGACGGCCGGGATCCCTTCGAGGTGCCGGGCGCTTTGGTGGGGCTGAGCTGCCGGATGTACGAGACGCCGGCCGGCTTGGCCGGTGCACCCACCCTGGAGCAGCTGACCGCGGCCCTGAGCTGAGCCGCTCCTGCCGACGGGCCGCATGGGGAGCCCTTCCCATTGTTGCCAGCCGACCCCGCTGCGAGGGTCGGTGCCATGAGACGAACCCTCGCTGTGCTTTCTGTCCTCACCTTGATGGTGCTGGCGGTGCCGTCGACGATGGCGACGGCTAGCGCGGACGAGTCCACGGTGCCATCGAGCGACGCCGACCGGCTGGCGATGGTCGCACTGTTCGCGGGCTACCTGCACGACCCACCCCGGCACGACCCGCACCCTCGCAGCTATGCGGCGGCGGCCCGTCTCGGCTGGCCGAAGACCACGCTGATCAAGCGCGTCGAGTATCTGCGTACCCGCCTGACCACGGCCGGTGTGTCCAACCTCACCGGCTGGAACGCCCTGCCGGCACTGGCGGAGTACGCGATCACGACCGGCGTGATCACCAAAGAGCACCTGACCCTGATCGGGCTCTGAGGGTGGATCGCGGCCTGGGCGCGGGCGGGGCACCCAAGGAAAAGCCGGAACTGAGTTGCAGTACTCAGGCGCGGATCAGCCGCCGCTCCTAGCCTCGTGGCATCGACCGGACAGATCGACCTGACAGGGAGCCCCAGCCATGACGATGACACCGCAGCAGGTGTACCCCGACCCTCCCCCCCGGCCCCTGGACGCCGGTTGGCTTCGCGCCGTACGCGCTGGCACTGGTCATCCCGTTCCTGGTGTACCTCGCGGGGCTCGCGATCCCCTTTGTCGGCGCCGGCGGGCTGGATCCCGCCGCCTACGACTGCCAAACGGAGGAGGTGTGCTCTCCTGACGTCCTCGTCGGGCTCCTGGCCCTCATCGCAGCGCCGTCGATGGTCGCCGCCGTTGTGCTCGCCGCCCTCAGCCTCGTCGCTCTGCACAGCCTGCGCCGCCGCTGGATGCCCTGGGTTGGCGAAGGCTTCCTCGCCGCTGGCGTGGGCATCACTGTCTCTGTGCTCGTCACAGCGGCTCTGGTCGCCTGGCTCTGAGCGCGGCCCAGCCGTAAACCCGACGCTGTCGCCGAGCGGGCACACCCCGTTTCCGCCCGTAGCGGAGGCTTTGAGCCGCTCTGGTTATCCACAGGGTAGTTCGTAGCTGATTGCCCCGGCATCGGTGGGCGCATATGGTCGCTCCCTACGACGCTCGGCCGGGGCGTCATCGCAGCCGGGTGGTGCGCATGACGGCGGTCGACATCATCGACGCCGAGGTGCGTGAGCTGATCCGGCGGCGGGGAGTCGACCCGTCTCGGGAGCCCGCCCGGGTCCGGGCGCTCATCGACGACGTGCTCAGCGAGTACGAAGACCGGTCGCTGACAGCCACCCTGCCTGCCCTGGGTGACCGCCAGCGGGTGGCCCGCGTGGTGCACGACTCGGTGGCGGGGTTCGGGCCGTTGCAGCGCTTCCTCGATGACCCGGCCGTCGAGGAGATCTGGGTCAACGGTCCCGGGCGCGTGTTCATCGGCCGCCGCGGCCACAGCGAATTGACCACCACCATCCTCACGGCGGCTCAGGTGCAGGACCTGGTCGAGCGGATGCTCAAGTCGTCCGGCCGCCGGGTCGACCTGTCCACGCCGTTCGTCGACGCGATGCTGCCCGACGGGTCGCGACTGCACGTCGTGATCCCCGACATCACCCGGCTGCACTGGCCCCCACGGTAAGGTGCCAGTCCGCTGATTCAGCGTCCGAGAGTCGGACATCATCCACGACACCGGACACTTTCAGGCGCATAGGTCGCCCGTCGGTGCCGTGATCAATGATCTGCACCTTAACGTCTAGGAGTCCGAGCACCTGAGCCCGAAGTTCTTTGTCAGCGTCCACGAGGGTCTCCGACGCCATTCGAGCAACCCGATCTAGTCTGCCGAGTCGCTGCGACTGCTCGTCGGTCTCGGCGAACACCTGAGCGACCATGGCCTGGTGCGCCAGCGCCGCCCGGTACTGTTCGCTTAGCGACGACGTGACCATTGCTCGAGTCTCCTCGTCTAGGCCGTCAGAGTATGCGCGGGCCGTGGCAGCTGCGAGACCTTTGCGCGTGCGCTCAACGGCCGCGATGGCCTCCCGCATCATGTCCGCGCTGGCCTTGGTCGCATCGGCAGCGAGGCCCAGGTGCTCACGAGCCAGTTCGCGGAGGTAATTTTCATCAGTGAGCACCTTGAGCACCTCCGTCCACACTGCGTCATCAACCTTGTCGGCGAGAACGCTGGGATAAGCGCAGAAGGGTCGCCCCGGCTCGTTCCGCCCATTACGGCAGCGGTAGCGCCGATTGCTCCGGTCGCTCCTGGCGACTCCAGTCATGTGCACGCCGCACGGGCAGTAAAGCCGGCCCGACAGCGGATGGACACCTTTGCGTCCGCGGACCAGCGTTGTCGAGTCGAGGTAGCTTCGCAGGGCAGCAAGGGTC
>JBBPZR010000005.1:0-2538 GCA_038276285.1 Mycobacteriales bacterium
GTCTGCTTTCAAGGCTGGCCAGCGGCCACGGCCGCGACCACGGATCGCGGCAGCCATCCTCGAGCACCGGCAGTCGGTACGACGCAGCACGGCGTCGGCGTAGCTGCGCGCCAATGTCGGACGGCCGGGCTAGGATGCCATCGAGGATGTTCTCCGTGGTGGCGAGCTTCTCGTTGATGGCGGGCCCGGCGTTGGTGAGCGCCGGGTCGCGTCGTTTCATAGCCCACCACGCAACAGCGAGGCGAGCGCATCGAGTTGGGCGCGGGAGAGTGCCGGTGCCTGGTCGACGATCTGCTTGACGTACGCCTCGGCCGATGCGGCCTTGAGGTCACGCACAGCGTCGGCGACGGCCTCGGTGCTGTTCGGATGGTGCTTCTTCACGGCCGCGACGCGGGCGTGGGCGGATCGGACTGTGGGCATGGCGGTGGACGCCTCCAGGGCGTCCCCGCGTTACCCAAGCGCAGGTCGGTTCTAGCTCACAGAGACTGGGAATCGATATGGAGTTGCGCAGCCGATCTTACCTGCCGGATGCCTCGGGCACCTCAGCGACACGGGGTGCCATCACGACGGTCTGACCTCCGTAGCCGAGCACGTCGCGGACCCAGCCGCCGGCCAGCGCCCACTCTCCCTGCCAGCCTCCGCACCGGCACCGGGCCGGCAGCGAACCGCGGGTGAGGAACTCGAACTCCCACTGGTTGTTCGCACCGAGACTGACACCCTCGGCCTTCTTCGGCAGTATCAGGTTGCCGGGCGCGCTTTTCGGCCGAGCCATCCACACCGGACCGCACCGGGTGGAGATCACCCGGCCGAGCAGGTGACCCTTCGGGCAGCGGAACGTTTTCAGCACGATCTTCGGATCCGGGCGGTCCAGCGTGCCGTGATCGCGCAGCGCCCCGGTGACCGCCTCAGACGCTGGCGTGTTCGCGGAGGTGTAGCCCGTCATCCGGCCCCTTCGCGATCGCGGTCCCGGACTAGTCACTGTCGGACTTCCACACGATCTCAACCTTATCGCGGTCGAACGTGCGACAGCCTCCGCCACCCGGATGCAGCACCACCGTCATCAGGCAGTCGACGACGGCGCGGCGGCGGGCCAGCGGGAGCCGGTCCCAGGCACCCTGCACGTCGGCGGCGTTCACCACGTCGGCGAGGATAGGCACCCGGCTGGCATGTCCCTGCGCGGTTTCCAGATCGGTCAGGCGGCCCCGGAGCGCGTCGCTGGCCGTACGCAGTTGTGCAGCGGTGACATGGCCGGCGGCGTACATCGTGGCGACCTCGTCGAGCTGGGCGCGGACCGCCTGGGCTTCCGCGCGCAGCGCCACTGTGTCGGGACGGTCGGTGTCGAGCAGCAGGTCGACCGCGTCGGGACGGCTGAGCCGTTCGATCACCACGCCGGTCACGAATTCGTCGATCCAGTCCTGCCGGCGGCCCACGCAGTAGCCCACCCGGCACTTGTAGATCCGGCGGTAGCCGGCTGTGCCTGTGTTCGATCGCTTTACCCCGCCCGACGTCATCGGCTCGCCGCACTTGCCGCAGCGGGCCAGGCCGCTGAGCAGGTAGGTAGCGCGGTTGCCGGTGGACGTACGCCGGGCCGGGTCGGTCAGCAGGGCGATGGCGCCGCGCCACACATCCTCGGTGACGATCGGCGGCCACTGGGCCCGGCCTACGATCTCCCCGCGGTGCTCGGATAGCCCGGCGCTACGCGGGCGCAGCAACATCCCCCGCACGGTGCCGGGCATCCAGGGGCGGCCGTTTACGGTGCCCACGCCGCGCGCGTTGAGGTCACGCGCGATCGCGCCCAGCGGCACCCCGGCGAGGATGGACGCGTACGCGCGTCTCAACTCGGCCGACTCGACCGGGTCCAGGTGCAGGCCGTCCTTGGTGTAGCCGAACGGGCGGCGGCCGCCGTGGTTCTTGCCCAGCTCGGCCCGTTGCAACGCGGCGCGGGCGACCCGCTCGCCGGTGCGCTCGGCCTCGGCGGCATCCCAAGCGGCCAGTGTGCGGGCCATCGCCCGGCCGTCGGCGGTAGTCAGGTCAACCTGCCCGGACATCACCGAGCCGAGGTGCACCTTCTGGTGCTCGACCAGGCGGATCAGCCGCTCGTACTCCATCGGCCGGCGGGTCAGGCGGGAGGTCGAGTAGAACAGGATGGCGCCGAACTCGCCGGCCTCAGCACGGCGCATCAGCTCGTCGAACTGCGGGCGCGCCTTGCGACTGCGGGTGGAGGCGCCGAGATCGTTGTCGATGAAGGTCTCCACGACGGTGTAGCCGAGACGGTCGGCCAGGGCACGGCAGTCCTCCACCTGCCGGCCGACGCCCAGCGCCTCTCCGTTGCGGTCCTCTGATATCCGGGCGTAGATGGCTGCTCTCATGCCGTAGACAGTAGCACTTATCGCAGGTTGGTCTTGCCCGAGCCGGTGCCGCCAACAACCAGGAAGGCCAGCCGAGCTTCGACGATCGCCCGGAGCAGGGCACCCCCGGCGGCGCTCACGCTGCCTTCGGCGACCAGGTCGGCGAGGCCAAGGGAGCGATGACGCAGGA
>JBBPZR010000006.1:0-19371 GCA_038276285.1 Mycobacteriales bacterium
ACACACGGTGCCCGTGCCGACGTCTACACACCACCACGCATCTCCGTCGCCCGGTTGATAAGCATGTGCGCCGAGGGAGATCTCACCGATCGTTCACGTGCCCGCGCCCCGGCAAGGCTGGCCGCCAGGCCGAGCGAGCCGTGATCGGTCCTGGCTCGAAAGCGACGCGGAGCGAGGACGTCAGCGGCGCTGACGGAGCTGGGGGCGCCGCCGCCTTTGACAGCGTGCTCGCGGCGGCGCAGCGCGGAGCCGAGTGGGCGCTGGCGGCGCTCTACACGGAATTGCGGGGGCCGGTGTACTCCTACCTCCGCGCCGGGTCAGCGCAGGAGGCCGAGGATCTGACCTCGGAGGTGTTCGTCGCGGTCGTTGCCGGCCTGAATCGGTTCGACGGCGACGCTGCCGCCCTCCGGTCATGGGTGTTCACCATCGCTCATCATCGTTTGACCGACCACCATCGGCGGACGGCCCGACAGCGGACCCGTCCTGTCCCGGTCGAGGAGTTCGCCACCCGCACCGACCACGCGGACACCGAAGCCGATGCCATCGGCGCCCTGGGCGCGGACTCCGCACTACGTCGGATCGCACAGCTGCCCTCGGCGCAAGCCCAAGTGCTCTTCCTGCGGGTCGTTGCAGATCTTTCGGTGGACCAGGTCGCGGAGATAGTAGGGAGGCGTCCGGGTGCGGTCCGCGCGTTGCAGTTCCGGGCGCTACGACAACTGCGAAAGGAACTCGCCGCCGAACGCCCATAACGCACTCGTCGGCCGGCGCGATAGCAGCGGCATGACGACACTTCTGACACCGCGGGCCAAGACGGCCGTTGTTCTGCTCACGGCCGGCGTGCTGGCCGCCCTCCTCTTCCCGGGCGGTGCGACCGCACACAGCACGGCTGCCAACTCGCGACAGTCATTGGCTGTGCCGACGGTGGGCCGTTACGCCGTCTATGAGATCACGCTGCCCCATTCCAGCGCCGGCGTGACCAACCCCTGGGAGGACGTCACCGTCGCCGTGACGTTTCGCTCGCCGAGCCTGTCGTTCGTCGTCGGCGGCTTCTATTACGGTCCGGACACTTGGAAGGCGCGGGTCGCCCCGGACAGCGTCGGCCGGTGGCAGTGGTCAGCAACGATCAATGACCCGCGGGGCAACCAGCGGATGCAAGGTAGCTTTGACGTGGTCGACACCCGCCGGGCCGGATTCGTAAAGGCCGACCCGACCAGCCCTTACCGGTTCGTCACGTCCGATGGCCGGGCCTTCAATCCCATCGGTTACGAGCACTCGCTGTCGGACGACACCGGCAACGGCACGCCGTTCGATGAGATCGGCTTCGACGGACAGGATCCCTCACGCTGCCCGTCGGATCCGCGGTGCATCACGGTGCGCAACCACGATGGATCGGTCCGCTGGTCGGCCTGGGTCACCGATCTGAATACCAAGACGGCGGCGTTCGGAGCGGGCGGAGCCGGATTCAACCTCTACCGGTGGAGCGTGGACAACGCCTCGTTCAACTTGTTCAAGCGCATCGATCCGGCCGGCAACGTGTACCTGGAACGGGAGGGCCGCTGGGGAGACGAGTTGGTCCGGACGCTGCGGGCGCACGGCATTCGGGTTTTCATGACCCTCCTTGGTTTTTCGGCCCCCTTCGCCGACTCCGGCCACGCGGCCGGAGGGCACACCGGCTCGACGGGACTGGAGGCGGTCAAGCGCTACGCCCGATACGTGGTCGATCGCTACGGGGCCTACGTCGACTTCTGGGAACTGATGAACGAGGTGAGCCATGTGCCGGACGCCTACGACACCGAGCTGGCCACCGCCATCAGGCAACGCGATCCGTACCGGCACCTCATCTCCACCAGCTGGGAGAAGCCCACGCTGCCCGCGATCGAGATTGTCGCCCCACATTGGTACGACAACGAGAACGAACTCGACAGTGACGCGATCACCGCCGCCATGATCGAGCGGCTGAAGCAATACCGCAAGCCCATCATCTTCGGCGAGCAGGGCAACACCCGCGACAACTGGGACAGCCGGTCGGCGGTACGGTACCGGCTGCGATCCTGGGCGGCGCTGTTCGCTGGCGGAAGCCTGATCTCCTGGGACTTCTCCGGCGTCAAGGACCCTCAGCCGCCATTCGGCGCGCTGTACATCGGCCCGCAGGAACGCGCCTACATCCGCGTCCTGTCCAATTTTGCCGGACAGATCGGACCGGGCGCCGCCAGCACCCCCAGTACCGTGTCGACGGGCCTGCGCAGCTACGCCCTGAGCGCAACCGGGCGAACCTGGGTCTACGTCGTCAACGCTCGCGACCACATCGGATCCACCGTCGCGGGGCGGCTGAGGATCTCCAGCCCGGTCGGTGGCACCGCGACGTTCCGCTCCCCGTCTGATGGTTCAATCCTCGGCACCGCCGTCGTGCAGCCGGGCCCCAACACGCTGAGACTGCCGGCATTCACCACGGATCTCGCCGTCACGATCAGCTCCTGACCGCAAGCGCGGTGCGCACCCTGTCCGCGCCGGTCCGACCAGCCTCCTCCGGGGAACTCGTCAGGTCGTTCTCCGACGCCAACCGACGAGAGTGGCGAGTACGACGACGTTGTCGACGTAGCTACGTCGGCTGGAGTCGAACCGGCCACCGCAGGTGATCAGGCGCAGTGCTGGGACGGCGGTGTTGGCATAGACCAGGGCGGTCGGGAAGTCCGCCTTCGGGAATTGCCGCACCGAGTCCACGTTGAAGATCGCGGTCCGGCCGTCGACGCGGGTGACCTCCACCCGGTCACCAGGCCGCAGCAGGTGGAGCCGGTAGAACACCGATGGACCGTTGGCGGCCGAATCCACGTGACCCAACACCACGGCCGGCCCGACCGACCCAGGGGTGGGGGAATAGCGGTACCACGCCGGCTGGTCATAGTGCGGACCCGGCGCCGGCACCTCGAGCGTCCCCTGTGCGGTGAGCCCGACCGATCCCAGCGGTGCCCGGACCCCGATCCGCGGGATGGCGAGGATTGTCGGCCGCGCGGCGGGCACCGCCGTCGCGGGCGGTGACAAGGTTGCGGCGGGCGCCCCCTGCCGGGTGGAAACCGCTCGGTGGTCGGGCTGCCCGGCCGGCCGCGGACCACCACAACCGGCTGCCAGCGCCAGGCAAACGGCGATGGCACCCAGCCGGGCCACGCTTGTCACGACCATCCGCTGGCGGTCGCCGGTCAGGAGGTCCACCGCGACCGCCGGCGGATTGTGATCAACGCGCAGCCGACCAGCAGCCCGGCGCCCGCGACGAGAAGACCGGCAGCGAGTGGGTCCGTGGCCGAGGCCGCGGTGCCTGCCGTCGTGCCGCCGCCGGTTTCCACGCCTCCGGTGGGGGTCCGCGTCACCTGAGACCCTCCGGCGGAATCGGCGATGTCGATGACGAGCCGGTTGGGATTGTTCAGGCGGTACGCGAGGAAGGGCTGCTTGCTGGCCAGCCCCGCGCCGTACGACGTCACAGCCTCGAAGTCCCCGGCACCGCGCATCTGGCGGAGGACCGGGAATTCGGGCCGGAGGTTGGGCTGCACGGCCGGCGCGCTGGTCGAGGTCGGCCGCAGCACGATGGACAGGAATGCCGACCCTTCCAGCGGTACCACCTCGCCTGAGGCGTCCTGATGCACCGCGGCGACGTAGCCGACCCGGTAACCGGGCATCGGACCGGTGAACTCGATGACGATCCGGTCACAGCTTGCGTGGCGGCCGACGCGGAGGCCGCTGACGACGCTCTGCGTCGTGCTGGTCGCGGCGACGTCGGACGTCGCGGTGGACATGATGGCCGCTCCGGCGCAGTCGTTGCCCTGAGCGGTTGCCGGTGCCGCCGTGGCGGCAGCCCCGGCGAGCGCCAAGGCGGAGAGGCCGAGCAGCGGGACAGCGTGGCGGAGGGTACGCATCACGACTCCTGTGGAGGGGAGGACCGCGGCTCGCGGCCCGGGCATAGATGATGACGCGCCACCGAGCCGCCCGGTTTACCGTTTCTAGTAGCGGCTTCCGGCCGCTTCGGGCAGCCGGTCGAGCTCGGCCAGATCCTCGGCACTGAGCCGGAGGTCGGCGGCCGCGGCGTTCTCCTCGAGGTAGCGCAGCTTCTTGGTGCCGGGGATCGGGATCACCTGCTCGCCCTGCGCCAGGGTCCACGCGATGGCGACCTGAGCCGCGGTTGCCCCGAGTCGGTCGGCCACCGCGCGCACCGCCTCGACGATGGCCTGGTTGGCCGCCATCGCCTCGGCCGCGAACCGGGGATTGCGGCTACGGAAGTCGCGGTCGCCGAAGGAGTCGGCCGTGACCGTGCCGGTCAGGAAGCCGCGGCCGAGCGGGGAGAACGGGATGAAGGAGATGCGGTGCTCAATGCACCAGGGCAGCACCTCGTCGAGCGGGTCCCGGGTCCACAGGGACAGCTCCGACTGCACCGAGACAACGGGGTGTACGGCCATGGCCCGCTCGAGCTCGGCGACACCGACCTCCGACATGCCCAGCGCCCGCACCTTGCCCGACTGGACGAGCTCGGCCATCGCGCCCCAGGTCTCCTCGACCGGCACGGCCTCATCGACCCGGTGCAGCTGGTACAGGTCGATCACCTCGACGCCCAGCCGCAGCAAGGACTTCTCGCATGCCTCCCTCACATGCCCGGGCCGGCCATCGCGCCCCATCTGCCCGGTCGCCGGGTCCACGACCAGCCCGCACTTGGTGGCAAGCACCGCCTGCTCGCGACGATCGGCGAGGGCGCGGCCGACCAGTTCCTCGTTGATGAACGGGCCGTACGCATCCGCGGTATCGATCAGCGTGACGCCGAGTTCCAGCGCCCGGTGGATCACCGCGATCGACTGGGCGTCGTCGCGCTCGTCCTCACCGTAGGCCCAGCTCATTCCCATGCAGCCCAGGCCGATGGCTCCGACCGGTGGTCCATCCGGGCCGAGAGTGCGTTGCTTCACAGGCGATCTCCTACCAGTACCGGTTCGTTGACAAGTTCCAGGCCGAATGCTTTCCGTACCCCGTCACGGATCTCGCGGGCCAGCGCCAGCAAGTCCGCCGTGCTGGCGCCCCCGCGGTTGGTGAGGGCCAACGGATGCTTGGTGGAGATGCCCGCCCGGCCGACCTGGTATCCCTTTTTGAAGCCGGTCCGTTCGATCACCCACGCGGCGGATACCTTAACCCGGGTGCCGGCCTCCGGCCAGTGCGGTGGCGTGGCGCCCGCCCTTGCCGTCAAGGCGGCGAACTCCTCAGCGGTCAAGATCGGGTTGGTGAAGAACGATCCGACACTGGCCGTGTCAGGGTCGCCGGGCTCGATCACCATCCCCTTGCGCCGGCGCAGCGCGAGTACCGCGTCGCGGACGTCGGCCAGATCCGCCCGGCTCCCCGTCTGCTCGCCGAGGGCGGCAGCCAACTCCGGGTAGCGCAGCGGGCGGCTCAGCCCCTCGGGTGACAGCGTGAGGCTGACGTCGAGTACGACGTACCGATCGGTGTCCTTGAGCCGGCTGTGCCGGTAGCTGAAGCCGCACTCGGCCGGGGAGAGGTGCAGCACCCGGCGCTGGTGGCGGTCATAGACGCGCACCTCGCTGATCGTCTCGACGACCTCCTGGCCGTAGGCGCCGACGTTCTGGATCGGGGTGGCACCTGCCGAGCCCGGGATGCCGGACAGGCACTCGATTCCGGACAGGCCCTCGGCCACGCTGCGCGCGACGACGCGGTCCCAGGGCTCCCCGGCCTGCACTGTCAGGCGGACCGCACCACTGCCGTCACGCAAGGCCGATACGCCGCTGGTACGCACCAGCACCACCGTGCCGGCGAACCCCTCGTCGGCGATGACGACGTTGCTGCCGCCGGCGAGGACCAGCAACGGTTCTTCGGCAGCGTCCACGGCCGCGACCGCCTCGACGAGCTCACCCGGCGTCGTGACGGTGATCAGGGTGCCCGCCGGACCGCCGACGTGCAGCGTCGTGAGCGGGGCGAGCGGGACCTGCGACTCGCGCTGCACGCAGGCAACCCTAGGCTGCGCGCCATGTCGCAATTGAACGTGCTGTCGCAGGATGTCCTCCTCACGGCGTTGCGGCGGGAGGGCGGCTCCTTCCGCACCGCCGCTTCAGCGGCAGATCTCTCGGCTCGGGTGCCATCGTGCCCCGAGTGGACGGTCAGGCGGCTGGTCGGCCACCTCGGCCGGATCTACCGCTGGGTTCGGGTGGTCGTGGAGGCCGGTGGCGCAAAGCCGGCGCGCCCGGAGCCACCTGCCCGGGGCGTCGACATCCTCCCCTGGTTCGACGAGGCACTCGAGGCGCTGCTGGCCACGCTCGCGGCGGCCGACCCGGACGCGCCGGCCTGGAACTGGGCCGGGCAGCCGCCCGTCGCCGCCTTCTGGCCGCGCCGGATGGCACACGAGACGGCCGTGCACCGGTGGGACGCGCAGATCGTGGGCGGCCTGGCCGAGCCGGTCGACGCCGAATTGGCCGCCGACGGGGTGAGCGAGGTCCTCGACACCTGGCTACCGGCCGGCAAGGGCACGCCGAGCGGCGCCGCCGAGGGGCTGGTCCGGCTCACCGCAACGGATCTCGACCGGACCTGGCTGGTGCGGCTGACCGCGCAGGGCGTGACGCTGCTCGACGAGGGGACCGTGCTCGATGACAGCCCCGACGCGCATACCGGGGTGGGTGCAACGGCCTCCGACCTGGTGCTGGCCCTCTGGGGACGGCTGACCGCACCGCTCCTGGCGGTCGAGGGCGACCCGGCCCGATTCGAAGCGCTGCGGGTCGGCTGATGGCGTACTGGACCCAGCCGTGCCCGCTCGGCGACCACGGCGTCCTCAAGATCCGCTTCTCTCGCGGCGGCCTGCCCGTGCTCAGATGCGACGTCTGTCACTCGATGTGGCTCGATCCCGCTGACACGGCCGAGGACAGGGTGCTCTTCGCCGACCCGGCCGACACCGAGGGCTCCTATGACGACGGAAACTCGGTGCAGCTGGAGCGGCCACCGGCGACGGCGGAGGAGATCAGGCGGCTGGGTTGGTGGAGCTACGTCGATCCGCGGTCGCGCCGGCGGCTGCTCGGAAGGCGTCGTACGCCCCAGCGGCTGTCGCGCTATCGGTGAATGTGCTCGGGCCGGCGCGGTCGAGCTAACGCTCGGCCAGAGCACGCCGGAAGGCGTCGTACGCCTGGTCCGAAAAAAGTACGAAGCGCGCTTCGTCCACAGTGGACGGTGCTGCCTCTGCCAATCCCGCCATCGCCTGCCGGGCGGCATCCTCGATCGGCCAGCCGTAGATGCCGGCCGACACCGCCGGGAAGGCGACCGTACCGGCGTCGAGTTCGGCTGCCACCCGCAACGACTCGCGGTAGCACGACCGGAGCAACTCGGACCGGTCCTCCGACGGGGAGTACCTCGGCCCGACGGTGTGGATGACCCAGCGGGCCGGCAGGTTGCCCGCGGTCGTCGCCACCGCCTGCCCGGTCGCCAGCCCTCGGCCATAGTGCCCGGCCCGCAGGGCCCGGCATTCCGCCAGGACCGCCGGGCCGCCCCGGCGGTGGATCGCGCCGTCCACGCCGCCACCACCGAGTAGCGACGAGTTGGCCGCATTCACCACTGCATCCACCTGCTGCTGCGTGATGTCGCCGCGTACCAGGGTGACTTCCACGGCACTACAGTGCCCCATGTGGCCAAATCCGATCGGGTCCTGGCGGCCTACCGCCGGGAGCTGGACCCAGCCGATTACACCCGGATCCGGGAGCTCTACAAGGCCCACTCCATCGCAGAGGATGCCCGCGACCTGCCCGGCCTCATGGCGACCCTGACCCCCGATTGCGTGTACGAACTCCCGCAGGCCGGGCAGAGCTGGACCGGGCACGAAGGAGCGACCCGCTTCTACGGCGAACTGCTCGGCGCGTTCCCCGACATCGTGTTCGACCTGAGCAACATCGTCATCGGGCCCCAGGGCGTCTGGGAAGAGGCTGACGTCACCGGCACCTGGCGGCAGCCGTGGCTCGGGCGGCCGGCGAGCGGGCAGCGGGTGGAGTTCGTAGTCCAGATCTTCTTCCCGTGGGACCCGGCCGCCGGGCTGTTCCGCGGTGAGCGGGTCTACGTCGACGATCCCGCGCTGCTGACCGGTATCGGCTGAGGAAGTACGGCTAGCGCCTCAGCCCAGCCGGATCCGCAGCCTGCGGTTGGCCCGGCCCTTGTTCTCCACCTTGACGACATCGACCCGGCCGATCTGCCGGGTCGATGCGACGTGGGTGCCGCCGTCGGCCTGGGTGTCGAGGCCGACGATGTCGACGATGCGTACCTCGGAGAGATCCGGTGGGAGCAGGTTCGTCGCCGTACGGATGATGTCGGGGATGCGCAGCGCGTCGTCACGCGGCAGCAGCTTCACGTCGATCCTGCGGTCGGCCGCCACCTCGATGTTGCAGGCGTCCTCCACGCGCTGCTTGAAATCGGCCGGGAGTTCAGGCAGGTCGAAGTCCATCCGGGCGGTCAACGGCTCCATGTTGCCCCCGGTCACCAACGCTCCGAAGTCGCGGAACACAACGCCGGAGAGCAGGTGCAGGCCGGAGTGCGTGCGCATCAACGCCGTGCGCCGATCATCCTCGACGGCGCCCGCCACCTTGGTGCCCGCTTTCGGCACCGGGTCGTCGGCGTGCGGGAGCAGGAAGAGGTCCTCGCCCCGGCGGGTGCCGACGATGCGGGTCTGCACCCCGCCCCAGAGCAGCACACCGGCATCCGGTGGCTGGCCACCGCCGCCCGGATAAAAGGCCGACCGATCGAGGACGATGCCCTCGGGCCCGGAATCGAGGACCGTGGCATCCCATTCGCGCAGGCTGGGATCAGCGAGCTCGAGGCGCGTCGTTCGACCGTGCAGCTCATGGGCCACGATGCCGGACGTTACCCCGGCGCCGGCTACCAGCGGCCGATATCGCGCCCGCCGGCGCCACCCCGGCCACCGGAAATCTCCCGGACCGCGGGGCGGACATCAACCAGATAGACGATCGAGGCGATCAATGCGGCCGTACCGAAGATGCTGACCACGCCCGCGAACCACGTCAGCGGCACCGCGATACCGGTCACGACCGCCCACCCGGTCTTGGTCCACTTGCCGGCCGCGGGAAACGCGTCAGGGCGCTGGACGAGGCAGTGGACGAAGGCGAAGCCCTGCAGGAACAGCGCGGCCAGGCCGAGCACGAGGCCGATCAGGCCGGGAAGCGCGAGAAGCGGCATGCCCGCAGGGTACGTCGTGTACGCCACGAGGCCCCCGGACCACGGGTCCAGGGGCCTCGTTTGGGGCTGAAGTGGCTCAGCCGATCTTGGAGCCGGCCGCCTCAGCGGCGTCCTTTGCCGCGCCAGCGGTCTTCTTGGCCGACGTCGTGGTGGCCTTGGCCCGGGTCCGGGTCCGCGCGGCGCTGGTACGCGCCGTCGTCGCCGTGGCCTTGGCCTGGCTCTTCGTGGTGTTCACGCGGTCGGCGAGCACCTGCGTGGCCTGCTGCCGCCGGATGCCGCCGACGAGCTTCTGGCCGCGTGTGACGAGGTCGCCGTAGATTTCGATCGCCTTGCCGGACGTCTTCATCGAGTAGTCCTCGACCGCGTCCCGCACGGTCGGCAGGTCGACGCGCTTCGCGCGCTCCTGGAGCCGCTTGTACTCGGCCGGGATCTCGCGAAGCTTCTCGACAGCTAGGTCGGTGGCACCCGCTGCCAAATACAGCGGGCCGGGGAGCTGAGTGGTCTTGGGCATTGCTGTGTGCTCCTAACGTGGATTGATCGTGGGCCCGGGCTGTGCGCCCGGGGGGGCCGTCTTGGTGGCCCGCTTGGTGGTCTTCTTGGCCGCCTTCTTGGCGCGGCTCTTGGTGGCTCTCTTCACCGCTACCGGCTTGCTCGGCGCGGGAGGAGACCCGGCCGGCTCGCTCAGCTCCTTGCAGAACGACTCGTAGATCTCCAGCAGCACCTGCTTCTGCCGCTCGGAAAGCTGCGTGTCGGCGTGAATGGCGTTGGCGACCACCGTGCCGCTCACACGCTCGTCGAGAATCCCCGCCTGCACGTACAGCGCCTCGGCCGAGATCCGCAGCGCCTTCGCGATTTGCTGCAGGATCTCTGCACTGGGCTTGCGCAGTCCCCTCTCGATCTGGGACAGATACGGGTTGCTCACGCCGGCCGCCGCTGCCAGCTGGCGAAGCGACACCTGCGAGCTGTTGCGCTGCTCGCGGATGTAACCTCCCAGGTTCCGCAACGGTTGCATATCCCGACCGTATGACCGAGTGCTAACAATTGCAAGCGCATCAGCTAGCATCGGCCAGTGATGCCGCTCACTGTTGTGGCGTGCGCACGCCCACTCGCGCGAGCCAGGCCACCGCGGTGGCCAGGGCCAGGTCAGGACCGCCGGCCCGACGCTCTGGGCGGTCTGCCCGTTGACCAAGCCGATCACGGCGTCACAGAACTGCAAGGCTGCCGCGAACGCCAGGAACCACGCGAGCGGGCGCCAGGCACGGGTCACGAGGAGGCCGACGAGTGCAACGATGAGCGGGAGGTTGCGCCCCACCAGGTACGCCGCGTACCGCTTCGCAGCGGCGCTGTCGCCGCCAGGCACGAGCCCTCCCGGATCGGACGAGGCGGCGAAGGTGAAGTACGCCAGGCCGAGGGCGCTTGTTTCCCGACAGCGCCGCGTTTCTCCTCGCCAAGGTCGGTGAACTGACTGCGGCCCGGTTCGCCGAGGGATTGGCGCCGCTGCACCTCCGACCACGGCACTGCGGGATCCTCACCCTGCTGGAGGGCTCACCCCGCGCACAAATGGATCTGGCCGCCCGGTTGCGGGTGACACCCAGCGTGGTGGTCGACATGGTCGACGAGTTGGAGCACCTCGGGGCCGTGCGCCGCGCCCGAGATGACAACGACCGGCGCCGCCAGGTTGTTCAACTCACGCCGGTCGGCCGCAGGCTGCTGGCGGCCGCCGCCAAGGTCGCGCTCGACGTCGAGGACGTGCTGCGGGCGAAGCTGAGTGAGCCTCAGCGGGCCGGCTTTCTCACCGCTGTCCGCCAGTTGACATCGCAGCATGGGATCCTCGGTCCAGGGCGAGCCATCCCGTCGCAGCCGGTTGAGCACCTTCCGTAGAGGGCATCTCACTCTCAGGAGGCGCCCGTGCAGCTCCACCAGACCGCGCATGACGGCTGTATCGTCCTGCGCCTGGTCGGAGTCCTCGACTTGGCCGGTGCCCACGAAGTGCGCCGTCACCTGCTGAAGGTGATGGCCGAGCAGCCCGTGGCATTGATTTGCGACCTGCACGATGTTGACTCCACCGATTCAGCCTGTGCGGCCGTGTTCCCCACCGCGTGGCGGGAGTCCGGTGGCTGGCCGGGGGTGTCGCTGAGACTCTGCGGCCCGAACCGCGCCGTCATGTCGCAGCTGCGGGCCGTAGGTCTCCCGCGTTTCGTCGCAGTGCACCCGACGCTGGGCGAAGCCCTCGCCGGGACGCACGCCCTGCCCCCGTACCTCTCCCGGTCAACGACTCTGCGCTTCCATCCGCTGGCCGCGCACGACGGGCGCGCTTTCATCAGTCAAACGTGGCAGGACTGGCGGCTCGAGGGCTGCTCCGACGATGCGGTGCTGATGCTCAGCGAGATGGTCTCCAACAGCATCCGCTACGGCGCCCCGCCGGTGCGCCTTGCCGTGCGGTTACACGCCAATGTGCTGCGGATCGCGGTCACCGACTCCGGTGCGGCGCGGCCGCGACCGCGTCTCACCTCCGTCGGGCCCGATGGCGTCGTCGAGAGCCAGCAGCTGGCCGAGGGCGGCCGCGGGCTGCAACTCGTCGCGGCGCTGGCGAGTGCCTGGGGGATCAGCGAGGCTCACGAGGGACAGGGCAAGACCGTGTGGTCAGAGTTGCGGGTCAGGCACCCGTAACCGCTTTAGTAGACCGCCCGGACCACACCGACTTGCCGGCCGCCGCCGAGGACCGGCACCTCGCCGAGCTCGTCGAGCACCGGCCCCTCCACGCCGAGCCGGCGGAGCTCTCGCACGAGGACCGGGGTGCGCGCCCGGGCAGCCCCGTCGTCGATCTTGATCGCGACCGCCGCGCCGGAGCCAAGAGCGACCGCGTAGACACCCTCGGCGCCATCCTTGGCGAGCAGTCCTGGCAGCCCGGACATCAGCCGGGTCGCGTCGCGATCGGTGCCGCCGACAAGCTCAGGATGCTCACGCATGCCATCGGCGACGGCGCGCTCGGCCGTGCCGGGGGCGGCGACTGAGAGGCATGAGAAGGCGCGCGCGAGTCCTCGTAGGGACACGGCGAACACCGGCGCTCCGCAGCCGTCGACGCCGACCGCGGCGACCGTCTCGCCGGTCAGGTCCTCGGTGGTCGACCGCAGTGCCTTCTGCAGCGGGTGCACGGCGTCGAGGTAGCCGTCGACCGGCCACCCGGCGGCCAGGCAGGTCAGCAGCATGGCGGCATGCTTGCCCGAGCAGTTCATCTGCACCCGCGACGGCCCGCCACCGGCCCGGATAACCGCGGCCGCGGCCTCCTCGGACAGCGGCAGGCTGGGCGGGCAGCCAAGAGCGGACTCCGGCAGGCCGGCGTTGTGCAGCAGTTCGCGTACCCGGCGGACGTGCCTCTCCTCGCCCGAGTGCGAGGCGGCCGCCAGCGCCAGGTCGGCGGGGGCCAACGCCAGGCCGGCTCGCAACATTCCGACCGCCTGCATCGGCTTGCTCGACGACCGCGGGAACACCGGCTCATCGACCGTCCCGAGGGAAAACAGCTCCGAGCCGTCCGCGGCCAGTGTGACGACCGATCCACGGTGCTGTGATTCCACAAAGCCGGATCGGACCACCTGGGCGAGGACCGCGCTCAGCGTTGCTCCCGCTCGAGGATGGTGGCGACGTCGGCCTCTCCCTCGCGATAGCGGCGGGCGACCTCGGTACTGCAGACGTCCATGACCTTCTGAACCGCGCGGCGGTGACCGGAGACCCCGCCTTCCTCCTCGGTATAGACCTCGAGGGCGCCCCGCAACTCCTCGTCGGTGCGCGCCGCAAAGTCGCTCAGGCCCACATCGGCCACCAGCGATTCGACCCGCCGCCGATGGTCCGCGACCCGCGACGGCTCGACGACCGAATGCCGGCCCAGGCCGTACGCCGTCGCGGGCTGCTGCTCGGCGAGCACCTCCGGGAGGTGGTCGACCAGGCTCTCGTCGGAATCCCCGGCCCGCCGCCGAAGCTCGGCGCGCACGATGTCGATGCGGCCCTGGAGCAGCCGGCGCAGATAGGACAGGTCGACCTCCTCCTGCTCCGCCATCGCCCGGCGCGCGCGCAGGTCGTCCATCGACAGCGCGCGCAGGTCGGCCGTGAAATCCGGGCTGAGCACACGGTCGATTCGCCGGTTGCCGCCGGGGCGGAAATTCGTCATCTGGCAGCTCCTGGTCCAGACGCGCCTGCCGTGGCCGGCCGGCGATCCTTGATTCCGAGAAGCATGCGCGCCTCGGAAACGCTCATCGGCGGCCGGAGTGCGATCCGCGACAGCGCGGCTGCTCGGGCCACGAGCTGCGCGTTGCTGTCGACCGGCTGGTGAGGCGCGTAGGTCAGAGTGTCCTCCATGCCCACGCGGAGGTGACCGCCCATGGACAGCGCGGCGAGTGCGACCGGCAGGGTCGCGCGGCCCACCCCGGTGGCGCTGAAGCTTGCCCCGTCCGGCAGCATCTGGGTCGCGGCGACCATCGCCGCGGTGGTCCCAGGCATCCCGCCCGGCACGCCCATGACCAGGTCGCAGTGCACATGACCGCCATAGGGCAGGCCGTGCTTGTCCAGCAGCCGGCCGAGGGTACTCAGCTGGCCGAGGTCGAAGATCTCGTACTCGGGCACGATCTCGCGATCCTGCATCCGCTGGTGCAGTGCGACGATGAAGTCCCATCGGTTGACGAACACGTCGCTGCCGAAATTCACCGTGCCCATGGAGCAGCTGGCGGAGTCGGGGTCGGCGTCCAGCACCCGCAGCCGGTCGTCCTCGCCGTCGCTCACCGCGCCGCCGGTAGACAGCTGGACGATCAGGTCGGTCTGCTCGCGCAGGGCCCCCACGGTGTCCCGGAGGAGAGCCGGGTCGAGGGTGGGTTGGGCGACCGCGTCCCGAATGTGCACATGAATCATGGCGACCCCGACCGCGGCGCAGTGCTCGGCGGTCGAAACCAGCTCGTCCAGAGTCACCGGGAGGGCTGGCGCAGCGGTCTTGGCGGTCTCGGCCCCCGTGGGCGCGACCGTGAGCATCGTGCCGGTCATGGTCAGAGCCTGACACGGAATGGCAGCCGCTGGGGGGTAGCCCGTCGATCTTGCTGCTAGCGACACTCAGCTTCACGTCGTGGCCCTGCGTGCCGAAGGGGATAGGGGGTCTGCGCCGGCGAAGGGAGCCGCATGTTCAGGGGAGAGCTGGCGACGAGTCCGATCCCGGTCCTCCTGCAGGAGCTGGCGGCTCAGTCGGCCACCGGCGACCTGCGGATCGTGACCGGGGCCGACAGCGAGGCCGTCGTGCACTTCCGCGCTGGTGAGGTCTATGCGGTCGCCACGCCCGGGCTGCAGCCCGACCTCGGCGCCCGCCTGGTGACCTGCGGAGCGCTCACCCCGGAAGCACTGGCCACCGCCGTCGCCTCGGATCGCAGCGAGGGCGGGAAACGTTCCCTCGAGCGTCTCCTGGTCGACCTCGGTTACGTCGCGCCGTTGGTCGTGGCCGCGTTCGCCGCTGAGCAGGTACGAGAGGGGTGCTCCGAACTGCTCTCCTGGCAGACCGGGACGTGGGGTTTCGCGCCCACTCCGGCGCTGACCACCGAGGTGGTCTATACCGTGCCGGTACGCCAACTGCTACAGGAGATGCTCGACCGGCAGCACGCCTGGACCCGGTTGGCGCAGTTCGTCACGGGGCCGGCCGCGGTCCCGGTCCTGTCGGCCACCGGTCTGGCCGGCGGCCAGCCAGAACTGTCCGCCGATGCATGGACCGTGCTCACTCTGGTCGATGCCGAGCGTTCGGTCGCCGAACTCGCCGAGGCGTGCGGCTTCACGCGGTACGAGGCGACGTACGCCGTCGCCAGGCTGGTCCACGGCGGCCTCTTGACCATGACCGAACCGATGATCGATGAAGCGGCGGAGCTCGATCCGCCCGACGAGGCCGTCGAAGGCGAGGTCGTCGAGGCCGAGATCGTCGAGGTGGTCGAAGAGGCCATCGCAGTCGTCGAGGCCGAGCTCGAGGCCGCCGAGGACGCCATCGAAGTCATCGAGGACAGCCTGCACGTCGAGAACGAGCTCACTGTTGAGGACGAGCTCCCGGTCGAGGACGAGCTCCCAGTCGAGGACGAGCTCACGGTCGAGGACGAGCTCCCGGTTGAGGACGAGCTCCCGGTTGAGGACGAGCTCCCGGTTGAGGACGTACCTCCCGTCGACGAGCCGTCAATGTACGCGTCCGCGCTGTTGTCCGAGCTGTCCCGCCACGAGCCGGTGGCCGTCGTGCCGGCACCGGCGCCGGTCATCCCGAAGCAGCCCCGCCCCGAAGACCGGCAGCCGGCACCGGCCGTCTCCCAGGACATCGACACGGCCGCCCTCATGCGCGAGCTGTCCTTTCTCGGCGTCGAGGAACCTCCCATCAACGCAGCGGTCGCCCACCCAGGGCGTCCGAGCCGCGCTCGCGAGCCGGCCCCCCGCAAGAAGCGCAAGGGCGTCTTCGGCCGGTGACCGAACCGTTGCTCGAACGGCTGACCGCGGGCGTTTGATCAGGCGTCGTCGATCGACGCGTCGAGCTGATCCACCCGCAACCGGGCGTCATCGGCGACGTTGCGCTTCATGAGCGCCAGCGCGATCGGCCCCAGCTCGAAGTGCCGAACAGCCGTGCCGACGAAGCCGACCTGGCGGCCCCCCAGGGACACGGCAGCACCGTGCTCGGGCAGCGTCTCGGCCGACCCGTCGAGGTGCAGCAGGACCATACGTCGCGGTGGCCGCCCCAGATTGTGCACCCGGGCCACCGTCTCCTGACCGCGGTAGCAACCCTTGTCCAGGTGCACGGCGCCGGTCACCCAGTCGCCCTCCTGGACGATCGTGCGGTGGTCGGTCTCGGCGCCCAGCCGGGGCTTGCGGGCCGCAACCCGGATCGCCTCGTAGGCCCACGTACCCGCTGGTCGTGCGCCGGCCGATCGCAACCGGTCGGCGACCATCCCGATCGACGGCCGGGGAATGAGCAGATCGGCGCCGTCACTACCCGGCCATGGCATCCGGCGCACCAAGCCGCCGTCGGGCAGGGGCCGCACGTCGAATACCGCGGCCAGATCGGCGACGCCGAGGTCGGCCAGCACGCCTCGCGTGGACGGACCAACGAGGGAAAGGACGCCCCAGTCGCCGGTCACATCGGTTGGATCGACCCGCAACAGAAACCGCATCGCGTCGAGGAAGGTCAGGAGCGAGGGCGCGGTGCCCGGCTCGACGTCGATCCAGGTGGTCGTGCCGTCGTCGGCGAGCACCAGATGGTGCTCGAGGTGACCGTGTGGGCTGAGGATCAGTGCCTCGATGCCGCTCCAAGCGGGCAACTGGGCCAGGTGCTGGGTGGTGAGACTGTGCAGCCACGACAACCGGTCGGGCCCTGGCACCGCCACGACCGCCCTGTTGCTCCGGTCGACCAGGCCGACACCGTCAGCCATCGCCCGCTGTTCACCGAACGGGTCGCCGTAGTGCGCCACAACCCCGGCATCGACTCCTTCGGCGCCGACCGCTCCGGGCAGGCTCAGCAGCGGGCTGGTCATCCGTCGTCCTCGTCGTCCCCGTCGCGCTGCCGCCGGCAGTCGGCACAGACGCCAAAGATCGCGAAATGCCCGACGTCAACGGTGAAGCCGCGCTCGGTGAGCAGTTTCCGTACGACGCCGTCGACCAACGTGGGGGGCGCCTCGCTCACCTCTCCGCAGTCCCGGCAGACGAGGTGTACGTGCTCCTGCTCGCCGGCGGCGTGGTAGGTCGAGGCGCCGTGTCCGAGGTGGGTATGGGTGACGAGCCCCAGCCCCTCGAGCAGCTCGAGCGTGCGGTAGATCGTGGTGATGTTCACTCCCGAGGCGGTCCTGCGTACCTCGGCGCAGATCTCCTCAGGGGTCGCGTGGTGCAACGCCTGCACGGAGTCGAGGACGAGCTGCCGCTGCGGCGTCATCCGGTATCCCCGGGCCCGCAGCCGGGTGCGGAGCAGGCTGGTCGTCATATCGACCGATGGTAGGTGCTGTGGGGCAACCGCGGTCAGGGGCTGCGGAGCCAGTCCGCGTTGCCACCCTCGAGCTCGCTGATCTCGGCCGAGCTGGGTCCGTCGGGCTGGGCGATGTCGACCAGCAGGCTGATCGGGACATGGCCGCGCATGACGCTCATCACGGCGTCGGCCGAGCCGTCAGCAACCGCCAGCGGCAATTCGCGGGCATCTTCAGTCTTGCTCATGGCTCTCCTCGGTTTGGAAGCCCCCACCCTTGGCTACTAATGACTATTCGACCCAGCACCGGAGAGTCTTGAGCCAGCGTTCGGGTGACGGCCGGGCCCGGAAGTGGCTGAGAGCCGGTGGATACGCTCAGCCGATGACCGAACGCGTCCTGGCCGTGCTGGGCACCGGCCTGGTCGATCCGGCGCGCCCGATCCTGCGGGCCGACGATCTCGGCGCGCTCCGCGGCGACGGCATCTTCGAGTCGATGCTGGTACGCGCGGGTGAGCCGTGGCTCCTCGAGCAACACCTCGCCCGGCTGAGCCGCTCGGCGCTGCGGATGGACCTCGCCGCGCCGTCGGCCGCCGACTGGCGCGGGCTGGCGGTCGCGGTGACAGCGCAGTGGCCGGTGGACGGCGACGGCGTGCTCCGGCTGGTCTGTACGCGCGGCCCCGACGCGGACGGTCCGCCCACCGCGTACGCGATCCTGTCCGCCGTGCCGGCCGAGACAGTGCGACAGCGCCGCCAGGGCATCCGGGTGGTCACCCGCTCCCTGGGCCTGCCGGCGCAGGCGCGGCGGGACGCGCCGTGGCTGCTCGGCGGGGTCAAGTCCACCTCGTACGCCGTGGCCATGGCGGTCATCCGCGACGCGCGGCGGCACGACGCCGACGACGTGATCTGGTTGTCCATCGACGGCGGGGTGCTCGAGGGCCCGACGGCCAGCGTCGTGTGGGCGGTCGACTCCGCGCTCTACACCATTCCGGCAGAGACCGGGATCCTCGACGGCACCACCGCCGCGTACCTCTTCGAGCAGGCACCCGACCTCGGCTTCGACACCGGCACGCGTTTCGCGACGATCGCCGAACTCCACGCGGCCGACGCCGTGTGGCTGGTGTCATCGGTACGCGGGGCGGCCGCAGTGCGCGCCATCGACGGTCGCGAGCGGGGCGACGGCGGGCTGACCGAACGGATCCAGACGGCCCTCGCACTCAGTTGAACAACGGCATTGCGGCAACGCCCTCGGGGATTTACTGTTTGGCGTACACGAGGAGGGAGGTGGTCCAGCGTTGAATATGTCTTGGACTCGTGAGGTGGCTGTCCGCTAGCCGCAGTACTCCGGACAACGGGAGAAGCCCGACGCGCCGTGAGGAACGGCGCACCGCGTACACCCCGACAGTCACCCGACCTCCGGGCGCCGGACCTCGTCCAGTCGGCCCTCGTGCGTCTCCGTACCGACTCGTCGTACGGGGCACCGAGGAAGCGCCCGGGGGTCGACCAATGCCCCGGCTCGGAATCTGCTCAGAATCTGGCCAGCCGCGCCGACAGGTGCGGCTGTAACGGCTGACCGACCGCGGCCATGTCGATCGCGTACAGCAGGTCGCCGTCCACGATCCCGTAGAGCCGGGTGTTGGCGGTGACGTCCTTGGCGGTCGCGCTACGCACGACCGCGTCGGTGGCCAACTCGAGCCGGGTGCCGTCGACCCGGCCGTAATAGATCTCCGTGATCCCGGTGGGATGAGCCAGCAGCACCTCGACGCCATCGGTGCCCTGCGCCCGCCACCAGCCCACCTCGCGCGCGGCCGGCCGAAGCGGTCGCCCATCGCCGTCGATCAGCCACGACCGCGATTCATAAAACAGAAACGGCCGTCCGTCGTGACTGAGGCGCATCTCCTGGGCGTAGTCGCGGGTCTCGATCGTGGGATAGCCGACCCGGCCGGTCCCGCGCCACCGCCCCACGAACGGCAGCAGCGGCAGCAGATCGGGATGCGGGTCAGGACCCGCCCGCAGGTCGTCAGACTCGTCATAGGGGTAACCCGGGTCGGTCACGACCGTGGCTTGCGAGCGAGCGTGTAAACCAGGAAAACGACGAGCCCGGCGACGGCCGCGAGTGCCACGACAACGAGCACCACAAAGGCGAGCCCCATCATGGCGCCAGCCTAGTGGGGGCGCACGCAGCCGCGGGCGGACCGCGTGAGTACTACCCGGCAACCGTCTAA
>JBBPZR010000007.1:0-43581 GCA_038276285.1 Mycobacteriales bacterium
GGATCGACGGCGGCGTCCACCTCGGCCGGCCGGTCGCGCAGCAGCACCGTGCCGCCCATCGAGACCACCCGCCGGCGCCAGGCGTCGAAGGCGTTCACCAGATCCGCGGGGTTGCCGGTGAAGCGGGCGATATGCAGGCCGAGGGCCAGGTGAGACGTCAGCGTCGCGTGCACACCGGCGGTGTCCGCCGCCTTGGCCAGCTCCCGTTCGACGTCCGCGGTACGGCTGGGCAGCGTGCCGGCCGCCGCCACGGTGTCGGTGCCTCCTCCGGTCGCGGTGGCCACCTCGAGCCACAGCTTCTCCTCGTCTGCCGGCGCCAGCCGCTCAGGGCGCAGGCCAGCCGCGGTGAGCAGGTCGTGCAGGCCGGCCAACCGCGCCGTGACCCCGTCAGCGGACCCTTCCAGCCGGACCGCCAGCCGACCCCCCGACGGGTCCCCGCCGAGCCACTCGACGGAGGACGGCTCCAGCGGCGATGCCATCAGCGCGAGGGTCGCGGCAGTTGCCGCCCGGGCGTCAGCCGGCGCGAGCACGGTGGCGGAGGCCTCCGGGCGGGGGTGCAGGCGCAGCACCACCTCACCGACCAGCGCCAGGGTGCCCAGCGAGCCGTACATCAGCCGGGACAGGTCGTAGCCGGCGACGTTCTTGATCACGTGCCCACCCGAGCGGGCGACCGTGCCGTCGGCGAGCACGAGGGTGACGCCGATGACCAGGTCACGCATCGCGCCGTAGCGCAGCCGCCGTGGGCCGTAGTCGCCGCTGGCCAGCACGCCACCGATCGTGGCACCGGCCGCCTCCGAAGGCGGGTCGATGGCCAGCCACTGACCGGCCGCGCCGAGGGTCTCCTGCAGCCGGCCCAGCGGCATGCCGGCGCCCACGGCGGCCGTCATGTCACCGGCGTTGTGCGCGATCAGCCGGTCCAGGCCGGTGGTTTCCACGACCAGGTCCGGCGGCACCGGCCGGCCACCCCACCGCACGGCGGTCCCCCCACCGCGGAACAGCACGGGTCCGGCACTGTCGCGCAGCAGCTCGGCGGTGGCTGCAACGGTCGACGGGCGTTGCACCCGCGCAGTCGCCGTACCACTGGTCACCATCGTCTGATCACCGGTCACATCCGCTCGATCAGCCCGGCGGCCTCGTCGGGGTGCGCGCGGTAGGGGCCGGGCTTCTCCCCGCACAGTCGCGGAGTCGGCAGCACCTTGCCCGGGTTGCAGATGTGGTCGGGATCGAAAGCGGCCCGCACCCGCGCCATCACGGTGAGGTCGGCCTCGGAGAACATCTTGGGCATCGAGCACGCCTTGTCGCTGCCGACTCCGTGCTCGCCGGTGATGGACCCGCCGTGCTCGACACACAGCACGACGATCGCCGTGGCGAGCACCTCGGCGGCTTCGGACTGGCCCGGCACCTTGGCGTCGTAGAGCACAAGCGGGTGCAGGTTGCCGTCGCCGGCATGGAAGACGTTGGCGACCCGCAGCCCGGCCTCGTCGGCCAGCTCCGTGATCCGGGTGAGGACCTCGCCGAGTTTGGTACGCGGGATGACCCCGTCCTGCACGAAGTAGTCGGGGCTGATCCGGCCCATCGCGGCGAACGCGGCCTTGCGCCCCTTCCACACCAGCGCCCGCTCCGCTGTGTCGTTCGCGATCCGGATGTGGGTGGCACCGTTGTCCCGGCAGACCTGCTGCACCTGGTCGAAGCCGGCCTCGCACTCCGCGATCGGCCCGTCGAGCTCGACCACCAGTGCCGCCGGTGTGTCGAGGGAGTAGCCGGCGTGCACGGCCTCCTCGCAGGCCTCGATCGCCAGCGCGTCGAGCATCTCGACGGCGGCGGGCACGATTCCGGCGGCGACGAACCCGCTCACTGCGTTGCCGGCCTGCTCGGCGCTGGGGAAGTCGGCAACCAGCGTGCGCACCGCCTCGGGCGTGCGGAGCAGGCGCACGGTGATCTCGGTGACGATCCCGAGCGTCCCCTCCGAGCCGATGACCACGCCGCGCAGCTCGGGCCCGACCGCGTCGATGGAGTCACCGCCGAGCGTCACCACGCTGCCGTCGCTCGTCACCAGGGTCAGCGCGAACACGTGGTTGGTGGTGAAGCCGTACTTCACGCAGTGCGCGCCGCCGGAGTTCTCCGCGACGTTGCCGCCGATGGTGCACACCACCTGGCTCGACGGGTCGGGGGCGTAGTAGAGGTTGTGCTCGGCGACGGCCATCGTGATCGAGGCGTTGGTGACCCCCGGCTGCACGACGGCCCGCTGGTTGGCGATGTCAACGGAGAGGACCTGGCGCATCCGGGCCAAGCCGATGACGATCCCGTCGGCGACCGGCAGCGCGCCGCCCGACAGCCCGGTCCCCGCCCCGCGCGCAACGAAGGGGATGCGTTCCCGCGCGCACACCCGCACCACCGCCGCAACCTCCTCAGTGGACAGTGGCAACACCACGAGCGCCGGCGTGACACGGTAGCCGGTGAGGCCGTCGCACTCGTAGGTGCGCAGCTGGGCCGGCTCGCTGATCAGCCCGCCCGGGCGGAGCAGGGCGGCGATCTCCGCTCGGACCGCGTCGGTGACCCGGCCGGTCTCCCGCTCGGCTGTCAGTTCGGCGTACGTCGTCATGGTTGCCCCTAACCGGCCGCGGTGGGCTGCAGATCCGGGCTGGCCTGGACGGGCACGGCCTCGGGGACCGGTTCGAACTCCTTGATGTCGGCGATCGACTGCCCCATCGCGGCGTTGGCCTCGCGCTCGACCATGATCTCCACCAGCGCCGGCACCTGCAGCCGCTCGGACTCCGCGCTGGCCCATTCCAGCGCCGCCCGGATCTCCTCCGGATCGGTGACCCGGCGGCCGGGACAGCCCATCGCCGCGGCCACCTTGACGTGGTCGATGCCGTGCTCACCGAAGTGCAGGTCCACTTCGAAGTTCATGTCGTACGGGATCTCCGCCTGGCGGATGAGGCCGAGGTACTCGTTGTTGACCATGACGATCACGAACGGCACCTTGTACTGCGCCGCCACCGCCAGCTCCTCCATCAGGAACTGGAAGGAGTAGTCGCCGACCACCACGACCACCTGGCGGTCGGGCCGTGCCGTCTTGGCCCCGATCGCGGCCGGAATCTCCCAGCCCAGCGGGCCGGCCTGCCCGCACACCAGGTAGCGCCGGGGGAGGAACGTCTCCTGGAACTGGCCGGACCAGATCTGGTAGAGCCCGATGGCGGTGACGAAGGTGGTGTCGCGCTCGAAGAAGGCGTTGAGCTCGCCGAAGACGCGGGGCGGCTTGATCGGGATGTCCTTCTGATCGAGTGAGCGGGTCAGGCTGGTGCGCAGTTCGGCCACGCGGGCCACCCAGGAGCGGCGCCGCTCACGATCGACCCCGGTGTCCTTGGACAGCCTGAGCAACGCGGCCAGGGTGGGCTTGGCATGCCCCACAATGCCCAGGTCGGGCTCGAAGACCCGGCCGAGCTGCATCGGCTCGATGTCGATGTGCGCGAAGCGCCGGTCACCGCGGAAGGTCTCCAGATCACCGGTGTAGCGGTCGCCGAAGCGGGCCCCGATGGCCACGATCAGATCCGACTCCAGCAGCAGCGCGTTGCCCCACCGGGTCTGCGTCTGGAGGCCTGCCATGCCGGCGTAGAGCGGGTGGTCCTCCGGGATCGCGCCCTTGCCCATCAGGGTGATCGTGACCGGCACCTGCAGGTGCTCGGCGAGCGCGACGAGCTCCTCGGCCGCCTCGGCGCCGATGACCCCGCCCCCGGCGAGCAGCAGCGGCCGCTCCGCACTGTCGATCATCTGCAGCAGAGCGCGCAGCGGTCGCTCGGGGGGCTCCGGCCGGTGCACCGGGAGCGGAGCGTCGAGCTCGGGGTCGTAGGTGATCTCCTCCTGGCTGAGATCCACGGGAAGGTCGATGAGCACCGGCCCGGGCCGGCCGGAGCGGGCGATCCTGAAGGCCTCGCGGAAGATCCACGGCGCCTGCGCGGCCTCCTTGAGCTGCACCGACCACTTGGTGACCGGGCGGGCGATCTCGCAGATGTCGACGGCCTGGAACGCCTCCTGGTGCAGCTTGGCCCTCGGCGCCTGACCGGTGACGGCGATGATCGGGATGGAGTCGGCCAGCGCCGTGTAGAGCCCGGTGATCATGTTGGTGCCGGCCGGGCCGGACGTGCCCAGGCACACTCCGACGTTGCCGGTGACCCGCGCCCATCCGTCGGCGGCGTGCGTGCCGCCCTCCTCGTGCCGGACCAAGAGGTGCCGGATCGAGCTGCCGCGCAGTGCGTCGTAAAGCGGAAGGATCGCGGCGCCGGGCACACCGAAGACGGTGTCGACACCCTCGCTCTCCAGCACCGACACGACGGCCTGCATGGCCGGACGCTTCATCACGGTCACCTCCCCCGGCCGGACAGGTCCTCGATCAGGGTCAGCAGGGCCGTGTGGTCCAGGTCGCCCCGGCCCATGGCCCGCATGGCGACAAGCAGCTGGGCGACGACGGCGGTAACGGGTACGGCGACGCCCAGGTCGCGGGCAGCTGCCAGCGCGTTGGTGAGGTCTTTGTGGTGCAGGTCGATGCGGAAGCCCGGGTCGAACTCGCGGGCCAGCATGCCGGCGGCTTTCTTATCCAGGATCGCGTTGCCGGCAAGCCCGCCGGCGAGCACTTCCACCGCAGATTCCATGTCCACCCCGCTGGCCTCGAGCAACACGAACGCCTCGCTGACCAGCTCGATGATGCCGCCGACCAGCATCTGGTTGGCCAGCTTGACCGTCTGCCCGGCGCCGGAGGGGCCGACGTGGATCACGGTCTTGCCGAGCACGTCGAGCAGCGGCTTGGCGGCGTCGAAGTCGGCGGCTTCGCCGCCGACCATGATCGACAGCGTGCCGTCAATGGCGCCCTGCTCCCCCCCACTGACCGGCGCGTCCAAGAAACGGACCCCCCGCTCGCGGGCCTGCTCGGCGACCGAGACGGCGGTCGCCGGGGCGATGCTGCTCAGGTCGATGACGAGCTGGCCCTCGGTGGCCGTGCTCAGGATCCCCTCCTCGCCGAGCATCACCTCCTCGACCTGCGGGGAGTCCGGCACCATGATCATGATCACCTCGGCCTGGCTGGCCACCTCCGGCGGGTCGCCAGCCGCCTTCGCGCCGCGGCCGACGAGCTCTTCGACCGCGGCCGGGCTGAGGTTGTAGACGATCAGGTCGTGGCCCGCCTCGATGAGGTTGCCGGCCATCGGGCGGCCCATCACGCCCAAGCCGATGAAACCGATGGTCGTCATGCTGATCCCTCCCGGACCGGTGAGATCCGGCCATTGCGATGCGCCAGGGGCAGCCAGCCGAAGCTGGCCGCGCTGGTGGTGGACGGCTTGTACTCCAGCCCGACGTACCCGGTGTAGCCGGCTTCGTGCAGCGCGGCGAACAGCGCGGGGAAGTCCAGCTCTCCGGTGCCGGGCTCATGGCGGTCGGGGCTGTCGGCGATCTGTACGTGGACGATCCGATCGGCGTACTCCGCGATGAGGGCGGGCAGGTCCTCCCCCATCCGGGCCAAGTGGTACAGGTCGCAGAGGTAGCCGAGCCGACCAGACCCGGGCGGCACCCGGTCAAGGACCGCGACGGCGTCCGCAGCGCTGAGCAGCGGATATCGCGGGGCCTCGTAGGAGTTCAGGCTCTCGACCACGACCGTGGCGCCGATTCGCGCGGCGGCGGCAGCGGCCAAGGCGAGATTCTCGGTGCCGAGCTCGTCCTGCTCGGCCGGGTCGACGCCGTCCTGCCGGTTGCCGTACAGCGCGTTGAGCACCCGGCAGTCGGTGCGCTCGGCGAGACCCACGGCGACGTCGACGTTGTCCCGGAACCGCTGGGACTGGGATGGCAGGGACAGCAGTCCCCGGTCGCCGCCGGGCATGTCACCGGCGTCGAAGTTGAGGCCGACGAGCCGCGTGCCGGCGTCGCCGAGCGCCCGCTCCAGCGCGTCCAGCTCATCGTCGGCCGGAGTGGGCGTGGAGAAGGGCCACCACAGTTCCACGGCGTCGAAGCCAGCCGCCGCAGCCGCAGCCGGGCGCTCCAGCAACGGCAGCTCGGTGAACAGGATCGACAGATTGACGTCGAATGGCGGAAGTGGAGTGTTCATGGCCGGCACCGTCCAGCAGTCCTAGGCGATCGCGAACGGCCGGAGGTCGGCGGCCAGTGCAGCCGACACGCGGGCCTGCAGCCGGGTGCCGTCACCGGTGTGCGACTCGGTGAGCACCTCACCGTCGTCGTGCACGCGGGAAACCAAATCCCCCCGGTGATAGGGCACCAACACCTCGATCTCCACCTCCGAGCGGGGCAGCCTGCTCTCGATCGCCTCCCGCAGCGCGTCTATGCCCTCGCCGGTGACCACGGAAACGAAGCAGGCGCCGGGCAACACTCGGCGTAGCTGCGCCAGCACGTCGGGTTCAGCCACGTCGACCTTGTTGACCACCAGCAACTCGGGCACGTGCAGGGCATCGATCTCACCGAGCACCTCGTGCACGGCGGTCACCTGCACCTCGGGATCGGGGTGCGACCCGTCGACCACGTGCACGATGAGATCTGCCTTGGCCACCTCTTCGAGGGTGGAGCGGAAGGCCTCGACCAATTGGTGCGGCAGGTGACGCACGAAGCCCACCGTGTCGGTGAGGGTGTAGGTCCGGCCATCGGCGGTGTCGGTACGTCGTACGGTCGGGTCCAGCGTGGCGAACAACGCGTCCTCGACCAGGACGCCGGCGCCGGTGATGCGGTTGAGCAGCGAGGACTTGCCGGCGTTGGTGTAGCCCGCAATGGCCACCGCGGGGACCTGATTGCGGACCCGCTCCTGCCGCTTCACCTCCCGGGCCGTGCCCATCTCCTTGATCTGGGCCCGCAGCTTCGCCATCTTGGTGCGGATCCGGCGCCGATCGGTCTCGATCTTGGTCTCGCCGGGGCCACGGGTGCCGATGCCGCCCCCGCCGGCGACCCGGCCGCCGGCTTGGCGGGACATCGACTCGCCCCAGCCGCGCAGCCTGGGCAGCATGTACTGCAACTGCGCGAGCTCGACCTGCGCCTTGCCCTCCCGGCTGCGGGCGTGCTGAGCGAAGATGTCGAGGATCAGCGCCGTGCGGTCGATCACCTTGACCTTGACGACGTCCTCGAGCTGGCGGAGCTGGCCGGGTGACAGCTCGCCGTCGCAGACCACGGTGTCGGCGCCCTCGGCGATCACGATGCCGCGCAACTCCTTGGCCTTGCCCGAGCCGATATAGGTGGCCGGGTCGGGCCGATCCCGCCGCTGGATCAGACCATCGAGCACCCGGGAGCCGGCCGTCTCGGCGAGCGCCTTCAGCTCGGCGAGGGAGTTCTCAGCGTCGACCAGCGTGCCGGTGGTCCACACGCCGACCAGCACGACTCGCTCGAGGCGCAGCTGGCGGTACTCGACCTCGGTGACGTCGGTGAGCTCGGTGGACAGCCCCGGGATGCGGCGCAACGCCTGCCGGTCGGCCAGGTCGAGCTGCTCGCCATCCATCGACGGCTCGGCTGCCGGGAAGTCGACAAGGCGCTCCGACAACTCGATCTCCGACAACTCGGCGTCAGGGGTCTTGGCAAAGGGACTGGTCATTGCTTCGATGGTGTCACGCCGAGCAGCGTGTGGCACCCCGTATTCCGGGTAGGCGCAGCGTGGACAGTTCTTTGTCGCCAGGAGGCGCCATGCCGTTGGACGTGACCGGGCCGCCTTCGGACAGCTCCCAGGAGATCCTCACCCCCGAGGCGCTGCGCTTCCTTGAGACCCTGCAGCGCCAGCACGGCGCTCGCCGGCTGGAGTTGTTGGCGGCGCGGCAGAGCCGCCAGGAGGAGATCTCCGCGGGTGGCACCCTCGACTTCCGGCCCGAGACCAAAGACGTCCGCGACAGCGACTGGCGGGTGGCCGAGGCGGCGCCCGGCCTGATCGACCGGCGGGTGGAGATCACCGGCCCGACCGATGCCAAGATGACGATCAACGCGCTCAACTCCGGAGCCAAGGTCTGGCTGGCCGATTTCGAGGACGCCAACACCCCGCTGTGGGAGAACATGGTCGGCGGCCAGCTGAACCTGCGCAATGCACTCGACGGCAAGATCGATTTCACCAGCGCCGAGGGCAAGGCGTACTCGCTCAAGGGCGCTGACGAGCTGGCCACCATCGTCGTGCGGCCGCGCGGCTGGCATCTGCCGGAAAAGCATGTGCTCGTCGACGGTGAGCCGATGTCGGGCAGTCTGTTCGACTTCGGCCTCTGTTTCTTCCACTGCGCGCAGCGCCAGCTCGACGCGGGCAAGGGGCCGTACTTCTACCTCCCGAAAATGGAGACCCACCTCGAAGCTCGGCTATGGAACGACGTCTTCGTGCAGGCGCAGGATGTTTTGGGCATCCCGCAAGGCACCATCCGGGCCACCGCGCTGATCGAGACAATTCCGGCGGCATTCGAGATGGACGAGATCCTTTACGAGTTGCGCGATCACTCGGCCGGCCTCAATGCCGGCCGGTGGGACTACCTGTTCTCGCTGATCAAGGTGTTCCGCACCCGTGGGCAGGAGTTCCTGGTCCCCGATCGCAACTCGGTGACGATGACCGCGCCGATGATGCGCGGCTACACCGAACTGCTCGTCCGCACCTGCCACCGCCGCGGCGCCCACGCCATCGGCGGGATGGCGGCCTTCATCCCCAGCCGCAAGGACCCTGAGGTCAATGACGCGGCGATGGCCAAGGTCCGGGCCGACAAGGAGCGCGAGGCCGGCGACGGCTTCGACGGCTCCTGGGTGGCCCACCCCGACCTGGTGCCGCTGTGCCGCGAGGTGTTCGACTCCGTACTCGGGACGCGGCCGAATCAACGCCACCGCATGCGCGACGACGTGCACGTCACCGCGGAGCAGCTCCTCGACGTGCGGTCGACTCCCGGCGACATCACTGAGGAGGGGCTGCGCAACGACGTGAGCGTTGCTCTGCAATACCTCGCCTCCTGGCTCCGCGGTTCGGGCGCCGTCGCGGTCTTCAATCTGATGGAGGACGCTGCGACCGCCGAGATCTCCCGGTCACAGATCTGGCAGTGGGTGCACAACGACGTCACGCTGAGCAACGGCAAACGGGTGACGCGGGAGTTCGTCGAGCAGATCATCGACGAGGAGCTAGCCAAGCTCGGCTCAGCAGAGGAGTATGCGGACGCCCACAAGCTGTTCGGCGAGGTGGCGCTCGCCGACGACTTCGCCGACTTCCTCACGCTGCCTGCGTACGAACGGATGCCGTAAATGTCCACGGACGACGCCCGCGGGCACTCCTGCGAAGGGTGAAGCCATGTACAAGCAGGTGCTCGACCCGGTCAATGGCTCGTTGTTCTACAGCGCTTTGGTGGCCGCCATCCCGCTGGTCACGCTGTTCGTGCTCCTCGGCGGATTGCGACTCCGCGCCTGGGTAGCCGCCCTGATAGCCCTGGCGGTCTCCTTGGTCGTCGCGGTGGCGGTGTACTCGATGCCGGTGGGCCAGGCTCTGCTGGCGGGCAGCGAAGGCGCGGCGTTCGGCCTCTTCCCCATCATGTGGATCGTCGTCAACGCGATCTGGATCTACAACATGACGGTCCGGACGGGGCACTTCGACGTGCTGCGGCGTTCCTTCTCGAGGGTCAGCGACGACCAGCGGATTCAGGCGATCATCATCGCCTTCTGTTTCGGGGCACTGCTCGAAGCGCTGGCCGGCTTCGGGACGCCGGTGGCCATCACGGCCGTCATGCTGATCGCCCTGGGCTTCAAGCCGATCAAGGCCGCCACCATCGCGCTGGTGGCTAACACGGCGCCGGTCGCCTTCGGGGCACTGGCCATCCCCATCATCACGTTGGACAAGGTCACCGGGCTGGGGGTGAGCCACCTCGGCTCGACGGTCGGCCGGCAGACCCCCCTGCTCGCCCTCTTCGTTCCGCTGGCGCTGGTGTTCATCGTCGACGGCCGGCGCGGGCTGCGGCAAACCTGGCCCGCGGCGCTGGTGTGCGGCGTGGTCTTCGGTCTCGCACAGTTCGCGACATCGAACTTCATCTCGGTGCCTCTCGCCGACATCGTCGCCGCCTTGCTGGCCGCCCTGGCCCTGGTGGGATTCCTGCAGATCTGGCACCCGGCCGAGTCCTACACCGAGGGCCCAGACACTGAGGGCGGGGGCCGGGTTGTGCCCGCGGTTGCCGGGGGTGCAACCGACACGCCAAGCCCGGAATTTGCCCAGCGAGTGGAGCAGCCCGACCCGCGGGCGGAGGTCGCCCGGGCCTACTCGCCGTACCTCATCATCATCGCGATCTTCGTGCTGGCCAACATCCCCGCGATCAAGGGCGTTGCGCCGCTGAAACCCGGGGAGAGCGGCACCGGCCTGAATGCCGTCACCAAGCTGTTCGCCTGGCCCGGGGTGCACATCGTCAACGGCAAGGGAAAGCCGCTCACCACCATCGTCTTCAAGTTCGACTGGCTCATCGCGGCCGGCACCCTGCTGCTGATCGCCGGAGTGCTGACCGCACTCGTGCTCCGCGTCACGCCTGGCAAGGCACTGCGCACCTACGGCGCGTCGCTTCGGCAATTGGCCCCCGCGATTCTCACGGTGGCATTGGTGCTCGCCCTGGCCTTCGTCATGAACGGCTCCGGGCAGACCGGGACACTGGGCAACTGGATGGCCGGCGCGGGAGCCGCCTTCGCCTTCCTCTCGCCGATCATCGGCTGGCTCGGCGTCGCCGTGACAGGGTCCGACACGTCATCCAACTCGCTGTTCGGCCTGCTCCAGGTGACGGCCGCGCACAAGGCAGGCCTCGATCCCGTGCTGATGGCCTCCGGCAACTCCTCCGGCGGCGTCCTAGGCAAGATGATCTCGCCGCAGAACCTGGCGATCGCCGCCGCCGCGGTGGGCTTGACCGACCGGCAGGGTGAGGGCGAGTTGTTCCGCAAGGTGATCGGGTGGAGCCTGCTCTTCCTGCTGGTGATGTGCGTGCTCGTCTACCTGCAGTCGACCTCACTGCTGTCGTGGATGGTGTGATGACACGATGAGCCGGTGACAGACCCGGTCACCGACCTCACGCCCCTGCCCAGCGCGGGTTACTCCATCACCGTACGAGTCTCCGTGCCGTCCAAGCCGCAGGCCGTCGGCCGGCTGACCACCGCGGTCGGTCTCGCCGGCGCCGTCGTCACGGCACTGGACGTGGTGGAGTCCCAGCCCGAGCGGATCGTCGTCGATATCACCTGTGACACCGCCGACGGCATTCACGCCGAGCGCGTCACCGCCGGGCTGGCGGCCCTGGACGGCGTGGAGGTCCGCAAGGTCAGCGACCGTACCTTTCTGCTGCACCTCGGCGGCAAGATCGAGGTGACGCCGAAGGTCTCACTGCGCAACCGGGACGAGCTGTCGCGGGCCTACACACCGGGCGTGGCGCGGGTCTGCCTGGCCATCGCCAAGAACCCCGACGACGCCCGCCGGCTCACGATCAAGCGCAATACCGTCGCTGTGGTCACCGATGGCTCGGCCGTGCTCGGCCTGGGTAATCTCGGGCCGGCCGCGGCCCTGCCGGTGATGGAGGGCAAGGCGGCGCTGTTCAAGCGGTTCGCGGGCGTCGACGCCTGGCCGGTGGTCATCGACAGCCAGGACACCGAGACCATCGTCGAGGTGGTGCGCTGCATCGCGCCTGCCTACGGCGGCATCAACCTCGAGGACATCGCCGCACCCCGCTGCTTCGAAGTCGAGCGGCGACTGGTCGACCTACTCGACATCCCGGTCTTCCACGACGACCAGCACGGGACCGCGGTCGTCGTGCTGGCCGCCCTGACCAACGCCCTGCGGGTGGTGGGGAAGGCGATCGCCGACGTGCGCATCGTGGTCTCCGGTGCCGGGGCGGCCGGCACGGCGATCATGAAGCTGCTGCTGGCACAGGGCGTCGGCGACCTGATCGCCTGCGACCGGATAGGCGCCCTGCACGCGGGCCTGACCGGGCTCGATCCGTCGATGGAGTGGCTCGCCCGCAACACCAACCGGACCGGCTACACCGGCGACCTGCCCGGCGCGCTGGCCGGTGCGGACGTGTTCATCGGGGTGAGCGCGCCCAACATCCTCACCGGCAGGCACATTGCCACCATGGCCGAGAGCTCCATCGTGTTCGCGCTGGCCAACCCCGATCCCGAGGTCGACCCGCGCGAGGCCCGCAGGCATGCCGCCGTAGTCGCCACCGGTCGCAGCGACGAGCCCAACCAGATCAACAACGTGCTGGCCTTCCCAGGGATCTTCCGCGGGCTGCTCGACGCCCACGCGCGGGTGTTCACCCGCGAGATGTCCCTGGCCGCGGCGCGAGCCATCGCCGACGTGGTCGACGGCGACCAGCTCAACGCCACGTTCATCGTGCCGAGCGTCTTCGACCCCGCGGTCGCACCGGCGGTGGCAGCAGCGGTCCGCGCGGCGGCAGATACCGCGACGTGAGTCCGGGGCCCCCGCGCGGGGGCCCCGGAGCTAGCGCTGCAGTTTAGCTATGAGCCGTGCCGGCCTCCGCTGTCACGCCCAGGTGACGAAGGTGAACACCCACTGGCCGTTGCCGAGGTCACGCACGTACAGCGAGCTGCGCCCGTCGGCCGACCGGTCGATCTGCCGACCCCACGATGCGCTGCTGTTGCCGACCGCGGTGCCTGGCGACGCCGCCCCGCCGACGGTTGTCGTGCTGTCGAGGTGCGAGTAGATCGTCACCAGCTCGGCGTAGTCGTGCTGGTTGGGATGCTGGTTCGTGCTCGGGTCGTTGGTGTAGTCCATGCACGTCCCGAGGTTCGCGTTGTTGAAGTTCGTGTCCTGGTGGTCGAGTCCGAGGGTGTGCCCGACCTCCTGGCAGGACACCAGGTTGCGCCACGCCGTCGTGTTGTATTGCGCGGTGTTGAAGTAGGTGTCGTTGAGCTTGACGGTGCCCTGGGTGATGTGACTGCCGCTGGCCCAGATTGACGCCACGCCCAGCCAGCCGGTGTTTCCGTAGGTCGCGTTGCAGACCTCGACCCGCCCGCTGGTCGGTCGGCAGTTCCTGGGCCTCGCCTGGCCGGGGACAATGGTGGTGTCCAGCACCGTGGACACGGACCAGTCGGCGCTCGTGGTGGCCAGGTAGGAGCCCCAGGTCGCGCTGACGTTGTCCCCGAGCTTCAAGGTGAACGGGTTTGATGTCCGGGCCCAGTGGTAGCCGTTCCACGAGTGGCTCGCGCTCGCCGTGCCGGGCAGGGCGACCACCCCAAGCACTGTCGCGGCAAGGACGAGAAGAAGCCTGTTGCGCATGGACACCTCCGTGAGGGAAACGTGACACATCAGCCTGACCTCGGGACAGCCGAAACGCAACAGTCCCCCCGGCAGATCACCCGGACGGCTCACCCGGCTACCGCAACCAACCACGCGTCGTCGAGGTGCCCGGTCGCCACGATGACCGCCGGTCCGGACAGCCGTACCGACTCGCCCTCGAGAGCCACCCGCAGCCGGCCGCCGGGCACGTCGACCGTCCAGTCGCCACCGGCGTCCGCGGTACGGGAGGCGGTGGCGACGGCCGCCGCGCAGGCGCCGGTGCCGCATGAGCGGGTCTCCCCCACGCCGCGTTCGTGCACCCGCATGGCAATGTGCCGATCGCCGGCGGACGTCAGGATCTCGACGTTGCCGCCATCCGGGAAGTCGCCGGCGTCCAGGCCAGGCGGCCGGCTCAGGTCGTAGCGATCGAGTGGGCCGTCGACCGCGCAGACCAGATGCGGATTGCCCATGTCGACCCTGATGCCGTCGTGCGAGACCCCCCCCAGAGTCATGGCCGATGTCCCGAGCACCTTCGCGGGCGCCATCTCGACCGTGACGTCACCCTCGGGTCCGAGGTGCACCTCCTTCACACCGTCCCGCGTGCCCAACCGTAGGACGCCCGGCGGCGCCAGACCGGCCGCCACCAGATAGCGGGCATACACCCGGATCCCGTTGCCGCACATCTCGGCCACGGAGCCGTCAGCGTTGCGGTAGTCCATGAACCACTCGGCACCGGTGGCGCCAGAGCTCTCCCGTACGACGCGCATCACACCGTCGGCGCCGAGACCGGCTCGGCGATCACACAGCGCCCGGGCCAGCGACGGGCTCAGCTCCAGCGCCCCGTCCGGGTCGGGCAGCAGCACGAAGTCGTTCTCGGTGCCGTGGCCCTTCACGAAGCGCAACACGACATCCGAGCGTACGGGCTCAGCCGGGTGAGACCACTGCCGCCGCTCCCCCGCCGCGCCGGACCGGCTCGGCGGCGGCCAGCATCCTGCCGTCGCCGAGGAACTCGATGCCCGTCGCCGCGCCGATTTCCGGCGGTGCCGGCGGCAGGACGAAGGACTGACCAAGAGCCGTCAAACCCGGGCCGTAGAGGTCGATGAACGCCTGCTCCGCCTGCGTCGTCGATGAGTTGCGCTGCGAGGCCCGGGGCGCGGCGATCGCCTGGGGCAGGCTCAGGCCGCGGTCGAGCCGCCCGGTGAGGATCTGCAGCACCGTCGTGATGATCGACGCGCCACCGGGCGAGCCGACGGCGAGGTAGGGAGATCCGTCGCGCAGCACGATGGTCGGCGACATGCTCGACCGTGGCCGCTTGCCGCCCGCCGGCAGGTTCGGATCCGGTGCGGTTCCCTGGGTGGGGGTGAAGTTGAAGTCGGTCAGCTCGTTGTTGAGCAGGAAGCCGCGACCCGGGACGGTGATCCCGCTGCCGCCGGTCTGCTCGATGGTCAGCGTGTACTCGACGACGTTGCCCCACCGGTCGGCGACGGTCAGGTTGGTGGTGTTCGGCCCTTCGTAGCCGGTCGGCGCGGCGGTGCCCTGCAGCGCGCAGTCGTCGTACGAGCCGTCAGGACTGCCGGGCGGCACCGGGCTGGTCGCCGCGTGATTGGGATCGATGAGGCAGGCCCGCTCGCGGGCGAAGCCGTCGCTGAGCAGTTCGGCCAAGGGGACAGTCACGAAGGCGGGGTCGCCGACGTAGCGGTTGCGGTCGGCGAAGGCCAGCCGGGTCGTCTCCAGGTAGTGCTGGAAGTACTGCGTGTCGCTCATCGAGGCCAGATCGAAGTTCTCCAGGATGTTCAGCGACTCACCGACAGTGGAGCCGCCCGAGGACGGCGGCGCCATGCCGTAGACGTCGAACCCGCGGTAGGTGACGTGCGCCGGCGCGCGCTCGGGTGCGGTGTAGGCAGTCAGGTCATCGAGCGTCATGAGGCCGGGCCGCACGTTCCGCGTCGCGGCCGCGTCGACCGGCGGGTGTTGCGTCGTCTGCACGATGTCAGCGCCGATCTGCCCGCCGTAGACCGCCGACACGCCCTGCTCGCCAATCTGACGATAGGTGTCGGCGAGATCCGGATTGAGGAACAACGAACCCACCGCGGGAGGCTGCCCACCGGGCAGGAAGAGGGCGCGGGTGGCGGGGAAGTCATTGAACCTGGCTGCGTTGGCGGCGGTCTGGTCCTGGAAGGTCTGGTCGACGACGAAACCGCGCTCCGCCACCTGCTCAGCCGGCTTCAGTGCCTTGGCCAGGGAAATCGTGCCCCACTGGTGCAGCGCCGTGGCCCAAGTCAGGGGGGTGCCGGGCACGCCGTTGGACAGGCCGCTGGTCACAGCGTCGGCGAAGGGGATCGCGAGGCCGTTCTCGGTGAAGGTCGTCGAGGTGAACGCTGCAGGGGCGGTCTCCCGGCCGTCGATGGTGTGCACCGTCTTGGTGGCGGCGTCGTAATACACGAAAAAGCCACCACCACCGATCCCCGAGGAATACGGCTCGGTCACCCCCAGCGCCGCGGCAGCCGCGATGGCGGCGTCGACGGCGTTGCCACCCTTAGCCAGCACGCCCAGGGCTGCCCGGGTGGCATCGGCGTCCACAGTGGACACCGCACCGCCGGATCCGATCGCGACGGGGAACTTGCCCGTCGGGCGAGGACCGGCGCTCGCGGTCGATGGGGCCAGGACGGTGGCCGCGGCGAGCGCGGTGCCGATGACAGCAACAAGACGATTCGTACGCATGTACCAGATCCTGCCCCAGCTCAGCCGGTCGTGCCAGGTGAGCGCACCTCGCGCAGGGCGGCCTCGAGATCGGGCTCGGCCAGCCAGCGCACCCGCGGGTCGCGACGGAACCACGACCGCTGGCGGCGGGCGAACCGCCGGGTCGCCTGAGCGGTCAGCGTTCGGGTCTGACTCTCGCTGATGTCCCCGTCAAGCAACTGCAGGACCTGCGCGTAGCCGAGCGCCCGGCTGGCGGTGGGTCCGTCGCGGAGCCCCTGCTCGATCAGTACTAGTACCTCGTCGATCAGGCCGCGGTCGAACATCTGGCCCACGCGGGCCTCGATCCGCTGGTCGAGGTCGACCGGCGGGAGATCGACACCGATCTGCACGACGTCATAGACGGCGTCGTAGCCGGGCAGCACGGCTGCGAAAGGTCGGCCGGTGATCTCCAGCACCTCGAGCGCCCGCACGATCCGCCGGCCGTTGGTTGGCAGGATGGCTAGGGCGGCCACCGGGTCGGAACCTGCCAGCCGGGCGTGCAGTGCCTGCGGTCCGGCCGCCGCGAGCTCGGCCTCCAAAGAGGCGCGAACAGCCGGATCGGTGCCCGGAAACTCGAGCCGCTCGAGGGCGGCTCGCACATACAGTCCCGAGCCGCCGACGAGCAGCGGTGTGACGCTCCGGGCGAGTAGGCCGTCGATGGTCTCGCGGGCCAGACGCTGGTATTCGGCCACGCTGGCAAGCTGGGTGACGGGCCATACGTCGAGCAGGTGGTGGGGGACGCCGCGCCGCTCGGCATCGCTCAGCTTCGCCGTGCCGACGTCCATTCCGCGATAGAGCTGCATCGAGTCGGCGTTGATCACCTCGCCGTCGAGTGATTCGGCAAGCCGCACCGCGAGAGCGGACTTGCCGGCCGCCGTCGGACCGGTAACGGCCACCACTCGCGTCATCGGCGCGGGGTCCAGGCCGCGGCAAAGTAGCCGACCCCATAGGGCGCCGATTCCGACAGGAGGGCGGCGTCCCACTGCAAAGCTGCCGCCGCCTGCCCGAGAAGCCGCAACGAAGCCGTCCCGGCCGCCAGTAACTCATCGCCGAGGCGCTGATCCATATCGGCGAGGGCGGCGGGATCGCCGCCGGCGAGTGCGCCGGCGATGGCGGCGTCGAACGCCGGCGCTCGCGGGTCGACGTAGCCCGGCGCCTTCTCCGTGTGCCGCGCGCTGCCGTCTGCCATCACCATCAGCGCGACCGTCGGCGCCAGGTGCAGCACCTGCTCGGCCAGCCGGGCCAGCTCGGCGTCGGCGGCACCGGCCGGCACCGCGACCGCTCGCCGCTCCCCCGGCCATCCGGTGCGGTTGAGTAGCCATGCCCCGACGGTCAGGGAGAGCGGCATGGTCGGCGGCCTGTCCACCGCGCCGTGCAGAGCCACGTCGACGGGCACGCCGTAGGCACGCAAGGACCCCCCGGCTCCGTCGCCGTACCACCGCTGCTCCGGCCCGGCGCCGACGACGCAGACCAGATCCGGGCCGGACGCCAGCACGCGCCGGAGCGCCTCGGCGCAGGACTCCCGCAGATCGTGCAGTTCGCCGGCGGCGCCGGATGCCACAGCGGGTAGGAGTAGAGGCGGGTGCGGGCAGACTGCCGCGCCGATGAGCACAAAGCGAGCCTACGGTGGGCATCAGAAACCGACGGCCTGCCCGGTCGGGTGGTCCAGCCCGCCCGCGTGCGTGAGAATGCTCGGGTGAGCATTGGCACCGGGGAGACAGGCGAGCCCGGCGAGGTCAGCGGGGTTAGCGAGCCCGCCCGCGCTGAGTGGGGCCGGGTCGCCGACGACGGCACGGTGTACGTGCGTACGCCGGACGGCGAACGGGTTGTCGGCTCTTGGCAGGCGGGATCTCCGGCGGAGGGCCTGGCCTACTACCAACGCCGATACGACGACCTCGTCACCGAGGTCAACCTCCTCGACCAGCGCATCGATGCCGGTACAGCCGACCCGAAGGCCACCCTGGCCGCTGTTCGCCGGCTGAGGGAGTCGCTGCCGACCGCGCCGGTGGTCGGGGATCTCACCGCGGTCGGCGAGCGGCTCGATTCGGTGCACGCCAAGGCTGAGGAGGGCCAGCGGCGGGTGCGGGCCGAGCGAGTCGCGCTGTCCGAGCAGGCTCTCGCCCGCAAACGACAGTTGGTCGAAGAAGCCGAGCAGCACGGGGAGAACGGCACCCAGTGGAAGGCGTCTGGCGAGCGCCTGCGCGAGATCGTCGAGGACTGGAAGGACATCCGCGGGGTCGATCGCAAGGCGGACGCGGAGCTGTGGAAGCGGCTGACGGCCGCCCGGTCCGCTTTCACCCGACGGCGCGGCGCCCACTTCGCCCAGCTCGATCAGCAGCGCAAGGCCGCACAGGTTCGCAAGGAGGAGTTGGCAGCCGAGGCCGAGTCACTGGCCGACTCGACCGACTGGGCGTCGACCGCACGCCGGCTCAAGGAGCTGATGACGGAGTGGAAGGCCGCTCCTCACGCGAGCCGTGAGACAGAAGACGAGCTGTGGCAGCGTTTCCGTGGCGCGCAGGACCGCTTCTTCAGTCAGCGGACGGCCCTCTTCGCTGAGCGCGACGCCGCCAGCCGCGAGAATCAAGAAGCCAAGGAGCGGCTGATTTCCGACGCGGAGCGGCTCGACCTCGCCGACCCGCGTGCTGCACATGACCGGCTCCGCGACATTCAGGAGCGTTACGAGAAGGTCGGCCGGGTCCCCCGCGAGGTGGTCGCCGCGCAGGACGCGCGGATGCGGACGGCCGAGGAGCGGGTGCGCGACTCGGTGGACGCGAGGTGGCAGCGGTCGACAGCCCAGGCCAACCCGCTGATCTCCCAGATGCGCGAGCAGGTGGGCAAGGCCGAGACTCAGGTGGCCCGGGCACGTGCGGCCGGCGACCAGCGAGCGCTGCAGGAGGCCGAGGCGTCACTCGCCCGGCGACGGGAGTTCCTCGAACAGGCGGAGCGCTCCACTAACGCCTAACAGCTGCCCGCTAGGGCGCGCCCAGCGCCGGCATGCCGAGCAGGACACCGGGCGTGCGCGGTGCCCGGCCGGTCGCCCACGCGTCACCGGCCCGGGTCCGCCGGTGCGACTTCAGCGCGCCGTCGGCGACCAGATGGTGCGGGGCGGCGTGCGTCACCGTCGCCTCCACCACGTCGCCCGGCCGGACATCCGTAGCTCCCGCGACGTGCACCAACCGCCCGTCCCGAGCCCGCCCGGACTGCCGCCGGGTGGCGGCGTCCTTGCGGCCTTCGCCCTCGGCCACGAGCACCTCGAGGGTGGCCCCGACCAGGGCAAGGTTCCCGGCCCAGGCCAGCTCGTCCTGCAGCGTCACCAGCCGCTCGTACCTCTCCTGCACGACCGGCTTGGGCACCTGGTGATCCATCTCCGCGGCCGGCGTACCGGGGCGCGGTGAGTACTGGAAGGTGAAGGCCCCGGCGAACCGCGCCGCGCGCACCACGTCCAGGGTGGCCTGGAAGTCAGCCTCCGTCTCGCCGGGGAACCCCACGATGACATCCGTGGTGACCGCCGCGTCGGGCATCACGGCGCGTACCCGATTGAGGATCCCGAGGTAGCGCTCCTGCCGGTAGGACCGCCGCATCGCCTTGAGCACCGCGTCGGAGCCAGACTGCAACGGCATGTGCAGCGAGTGACAGACGTTCGGGGTCTGCGCCATCGCATTGATCACGTCGTCGGTGAAGTCGCGGGGGTGCGGGCTGGTGAAGCGCACCCGCTCGAGCCCCTCGATCGGGCCACAGGCCCGCAACAGCTTGCCGAATGCCGCCGAATCACCGAACGAGCGGCCGTAGGAGTTGACGTTCTGCCCGAGCAGGGTCACCTCCAGAACGCCCTCGCCGACCAGCGCCCGCACCTCGGCGAGCACGTCCTGCGGGGGGCGGTCGCGCTCGCTACCGCGTAGCGACGGGACGATGCAGAAGGTGCAGGTGTTGTCGCAGCCGACACTGATCGACACCCAGCCGGCATAGGTCGAGTCGCGCCGGGCGGGCAGCGTCGAGGGGAACACCTCGAGTGATTCGAGGATCTCGATCTGCGCCTCGGCGTTGTGCCGGGCGCGTTCGAGCAGCACCGGCAGCGAACCGATGTTGTGCGTGCCGAAGACCACGTCCACCCAGGGCGCGCGCCGGGTGATCTCGCCGCGATCCTTCTGCGCCAGGCAACCGCCGACCGCGATCTGCATGTCGGGGTTGGCGCGCTTCGCTGGAGCCAGTTGGCCGAGGTTGCCGTACAGCCGGTTGTCGGCGTTTTCGCGCACGGCGCACGTGTTGAACACGACGACGTCGGGCGCCGCCCCCACCTCGGCACGCGTGTAGCCGGCCTCCTCGAGCAGCCCCGAGAGCCGTTCGGAGTCGTGGACGTTCATCTGGCACCCGTGGGTGCGGACCTGGTACGTACGCATCTCAGGGATCGAGGGTACGCGGGCACGCCAGGCGAGCCGGTCCAGCGTTCCGGGCCTGCTCGCGGCAAGCAGGTCGTGCTGCGGCCCTGCCGCGACGAAGACCTCCCGGTCATCTACCGCGTCTTTGCCGTCCTCGCCTCCTGGCCGGTCCGCAGCGCCCGGCCGCCCGAGCCGTTGACCTATGCCGTCTTCCGTGAGTGGTATTCCTCGGCGACCGGGCTGGCGGGCGGCGTGGCGTTCGTGATCGAGGTGGACGGCGACCCGGCGGGGCGCTACGGCATGTTCGACGAGGACCCGTTCCCCCACTTCGCCGAACTCGGCATCGCTCTGCTGCCGGAGGGCCGAGGCCAGGGGTACAACACGGACGCCCTGCGGGTGCTCATCGGATTCGTGTTCCGAGCGCAACCTTCAGCGCCTGCACCTGGAGACCCTCGCCACGAACGCTGCGGCCATCGCGGCGTACCGCAAGGTCGGTTTCGTGCAGGAGGACGTGCTGCGCCGGCACGCCTTCGCTGATGGCGACTACCTCGCCACGGTCATCATGGGCCTGCTGCGCGAAGAGTGGTCCGGCTGACCCCCTGATCCCCTCACTCCGTCAGACCAGCGCACGGACGAAGAACGCCGTCAAGGTGTCCTGGGTGGTGGCACCACGTACGACCACCGGGAGCAGGTCGGTGCCGTGGTTGCCGGTGTCGGCCTTCAGTAGCCGAGCGCCCGGGATCTTGGCCGCGAGCATGTCCGCATCCTTCGCGAAGTCGCCGTCCAGGGCGCCGACCGCTAGCAGCACAGCAAACGGCAGCCGCGCCCGGCCGGAGAACGCGTCAAGCCGGGCGAAGTCCGTCTGCGGTCCGGAGAGGCTGGCCACCGCACTCACGCGCAGATCTCGGCGTTCGGCGGTGACGAGTGCGAGGGTGCCTCCCACGGAGGCGCCGGCCAGACCGACCTTCAGCACCCCGTGGGCACGCAACCAGGTGACCGCGGCCATTCCGTCCAACTCGTAGCGTGACACCGTTCCGGCCGGAGCAGGGTCGACCGAGGAGCCGTGCCCGCGGGCGTCGATGGCGAGGACCCGCACTCCGGCCTGCGCCAGCCGCCAGGCATAGTCAGCCCACTGGCACACGTCGCCGTCGGAGGAGTGGAACAACGCGACACCGCGCGGACCTGACCCGAGAGTGATCCCCGTCAGGACGGCTCCGTCCGCTGTCGGCACGGATACCCGTCGGGTGCCCACCGGCAGGATGCATCCGTCGACCTTGAGCGTGCCCACTGGTACGCGGGAGATCGTCGGGTTCGGCGACGCTGAGGTCAGTGGGGGGCGTGGGTCAGCCGTTGCGCTCTGACGGGGCTTGGTGGAACAGCTGCCGACGATCAGGACGGCCGGGGTGGCGAGACACACCAGCACCGTCGTGACAAGTCGCTTACGCATGCCGCTCCTGCTAACGCGCGATCTCGGTGGCCCTGGACTCGCGGACGACGGTCACCCGGATCTGCCCCGGATAGGTCAGCTCCTCCTCGATCTGTTTGGCCACATCGCGCGCCAGCACCTGCGCGGCCAGGTCGTCGACGGCATCCGGCAGCACCATCACCCGTACCTCCCGACCGGCCTGCATGGCGAAGACCCGGTCGACTCCCGGCTTGCCGCTGGCGATCTCCTCGATCCGCTCAAGGCGCTTGACGTAGGTCTCCAGGCTCTCCCGCCGGGCTCCCGGACGACCTCCGGAGCAGGAGTCCGATGCCTGGGTCAGCACAGCCTCCATGGTCTGCGGCAGCACCTCGTTGTGATGCGCCTCGATGGCGTGCACGACCTCTTCGGACTCCCCACACCGGCGGGCCAACTCGGCGCCGACCAGTGCATGGCTGCCCTCAGCCTCGTGCGTCAGCGCCTTGCCGATGTCGTGCAGGAAGGCGGCCCGCTTGACCAGGGCCGGATCCATCCGCAACTCGGCCGCCATCAGCCCGGCAATGTGCGCCGTCTCGATGAGGTGCTTCAGGACGTTCTGACCGTACGAGGTGCGATAGCGCAGGTGGCCGAGGTGGTTCATCAACTCGGGATGGATGTCGGTGATCCCGACCTCTACCAGGGCATCCTCGCCGGCCCGAATGCAGAGGGCCTCCACCTCCTGCTTGCTGCGCTCGTGGATCTCTTCGATCCGGTGCGGGTGAATCCGTCCGTCGAGCACCAGCTTTTCCAGGGTGATCCTGCCGACCTCGCGGCGGACCGGGTCGAAGCACGACAACAACACCGCCTCCGGGGTGTCGTCAATGATGAGGTTGACGCCGGTCACCTGCTCGAAGGCGCGGATATTGCGGCCCTCGCGGCCGATGATGCGACCCTTCATGTCATCGCTGGGCAGGTGCAGGACGCTGACGACGCTCTCCGCGGTCTGCTCGCTGGCGACCCGTTGAATGGCGTCCACGACGATGTTCCTGGCCCGCGCCTCGCCGGTCTCGCGGGCATCCGACTCGATCTCGCGGACCAGCAGGGCGGCCTCTCGCTTGGCGGCGGTCTCTATCGCCCGCACCAACTCCGCACGAGCGGCGTCGGCCGACAGCCCGGCGATTCGCTCGAGCTCGTGCCGCCGTTCCTCCTCGAGCCGCTCGAGCTCCTCCGTACGGCGGCCTAGCACGTCTTCAGCCCTCACCAGGTCGATATCGCGCGCGTCTAGACGGTCGCTTTCGGCATCCTGCCGTTCCTCTCGCTCGGCCAGCCGGTGCTCCCGCCGCTCGAGGTCGGCCCGCGACTCTGCGGCCTCGCGCTCCCGCTCGTGCCGCGCCTCGAGGAGGATGGAAGCCGCAGCCAGTTCCGCGTCGCGCCGGGTGCTCGCTGCTGTCTCGGCGGCTTGCCGGCGAGCTTCGGCCGTCAATGCCTCGGCGTCCCGACGGGCGCTTGCGGCCAGCCCCTGACCCTCGCGGAGCGCGGCGGCGGTCACCTCAGCCGCTTCGCGGCGAGCTTCAGCCAGGAGCCGGTCGGCCTCGGCACGGGTCTCCGCAATGGCAGCTGGAGCGGGGGCCGCAGCCGTGGTCTGCTCCGCCATCGGCGAGGGCGACGCAGAACGCGGCCCAGCCCGCCGGACGACAAACACGGCCGTCAGAACGGCCGTCAGCGGGACAGCAATGATGACCAGAATGATCCCGAGCAGTGCGGCGATCCCGTGCATGCTGGCTCCTCAGGTCCGCGGCTGCACCCACCCGCAGCAGGCGGGCACGCGCAGCGGTGCTGCGTGAGGAGGTCGCTGCGTCGCGGCGGCCCCGCACCGGACCGTCAACGCCGAACGTGCAGACGAACTGGTCGAAATCAAGACAGGTGACCCTGCCGGGTTGGCGCCGCCTTTGCGGCGGTGGTACGTGTCGTTTCGTTGGGTACTGCGCTTTCGGAAATCGGTCGCTCTATATGAACCCGCGTCGCGGGCGTACTCCTCAGTAGTCCGAGGCTATGACCGCAGGTGAGAGCGGTCAAGGCCGGTTACCCGGGCGAAGGGCCCTCAGGCAGCCGACGTCTCCTGACGGATGGCCGACAGCGGTGAGGCGATGTCCTCCAGCGGCTTCTGCTCGGCCACCACCCCGAGGAAGATCTCGACCACACCGCCGATGATCATCAGGACGGCCGCGATCAGATAGCCGATGAACAACTGCCCGGGATCCTTGCCCTCCCGCAGCGGCGATAGTCACCCCCTCTCGAAGAAGGCCTCTCCCGTCGGCAGCCCGCGCTCGACGACCGAATCGGCCAACACATCACGGGCAACCTGCAGTGCCACCCCCGGCGAATAGCCCTTGCGGCCGAGCATCGCGACCAGCCGGCGCAACTGTGCCTCTCGTGAGGCCGACCGCAGGCTCGGGAGGCGGCGCTCGACGAGGGCACGGGCAGTCGCCATCTCGGTCTGTGGGTCGAGGGCACCGACGGCGGCGGACACGGTCTCTGCGGCTACCCCACGAGAGCGGAGCTCCCCGGCCAGAGCCCGACCGGCCAGCCCTCGGCCGACGTGGCGGGAGTTGACCCAGGCCATCGCGAATGCCTCGTCATCGATCAGGCCGACTTCGACGAACCGGTCGAGGACCGCCTCGGCTGCCGCGTCAGGAACGTGCCGGCGACGCAGGGCCGTCGCCAACTCTGCCCGGCTCCGCGCCCGCACGGTGAGCAGGCGCAGGCAGATCGCACGGGCGACGCACTCGGGATCCGCCGGCGGGTCGGCCAGATCGGCCGCGTCTGAGACCGTCTTGGCCACCCGGCCAGCGCTCTGCCCCCGGCTATCCACCCTCAGAAGTCGACCGGTGGCGGCGCCGGCGCCTCGGCGTCAAGCGTGGGCACGATACCCAGCTTCTCCTTGATCCTCTTCTCGATCTCGTTGGCCAGGTCAGGGTTGTCCCGCAGGAACGACCGGGCATTCTCCTTGCCCTGGCCGAGTTGGTCGCCGTCGTAGGTGAACCACGCACCGGACTTGCGGACAATCCCCTGCTCGACGCCCATGTCGATCAGCGAACCCTCTCGGCTGATCCCATGCCCGTAGACGATGTCGAACTCCGCCTGCTTGAATGGCGCGGAGACCTTGTTTTTGACGACCTTGACTCGGGTGCGGTTGCCGACCGCCTCACCGCCGTCCTTCAACGTCTCGATGCGGCGCACGTCGAGGCGCACTGAAGCATAGAACTTCAGCGCCTTGCCGCCGGTAGTGGTCTCCGGACTGTTGTGCACGACGATGCCGTCGGCGAGATAGTTGTGCGACCCTTCGACCTCGATGTCGAACCGGTGCATGGAGCGGCTCTTCGGCTTGATGTGCACGTCGGTAACCCGTGCCGGCACCGGAAGCTCGATCGGCTCGACAAACTCCGGCTTGACAGCAAACCGTCCACGGAAACGCGGTAGCAGCTTGTACTCCATCGACGGATGCACATACGGCGCGATGAGCTCCTGCAGTCGAGCCGTCGCCGCGGTGGTGAACTGGATGATGTTCCGTGCTCTGGCACCACGGGCCTTCAGGGAGCAGGCCAGTCCGAAAGCGTCTTGAAGGTGCTGCACGAGCCGCTTACGTGATCCGTCGCTCATCGCATCGACACACACCTCGGCTCGACCGCTGCCGCCCTGGGTGCGGGCCTGCAACCCCTTGGACCGGACGGTGAAGCAGGCGTCGTCCATGTACCAGACCGCTAGGACCAGCGGTGTGAGCGCCTTGAGATAGTCCCAGGACAGGTGCTTCTTGCCGTCGCCGAGGTACACGGACTCGCGCAGTTCCACGAGCTCGGGCAGCGGCGTGAGGTCGACGAACGCCGCGCCCTGGGAGTTGGTCCAGCGGCACTGGTCGACATTGCCGAACATCGACGCCTTCCAGTCGAGGTAGCCCACCTGCCGTGCGCCGTGCCCCATGCGGAGTCGAGTGCAGCGACTTCCGTCACGGGGACGCGCGAGGGCAGCATCGCCCATCAAGCCGCCTAGAACCAGCTGCCGCTGCTGGGGGCTGAGCCGGTGGGTCTGCGACAGCATGACGTGATCGCCCACGCAGAGCTCACCAGCTGCCCGCCAGCCGCCAGGAGTGCGGACAAGGTGGTTTCTGGTCAACCCCATCTGCGCGCGGCCGTTGCCGCCGGGGCGAGCGACGGTGATCTGGAGGAACTCATCGGTGACGCCGTTATCGAACCAGTTGACCACCCTCTTGGGCACGATTCTGCCCACCTCAGGGTCATAGGACAGCACCTCGACCGGAAGCCGCTGATTCACGATCTTGCCGATCTTTTCCTGAGTGCCGTCAGCGAGGGTGACCCGCGTGTTGTAGGACAGGCAGCCGAAGAACACGCCTATTTTTTCGCGGAGCTGATTGATGAAGATGCAGGTCGTGTTGGTGTTGCTGATCGCGCCGGTGATCTTGCGCAGGGCCTGACTCATCAGGCGGGCCTGTAGTCCGACATGGCTATCGCCCATCTCGCCCTCGATCTCGGCGCGCGGCACGAGAGCGGCGACCGAGTCGATGACGATGATGTCGAGCGCTCCGGATCGGATCAGCATGTCGGTGATCTCGAGCGCCTGCTCGCCGGTGTCGGGCTGGGAAACCAGCAGGGCATCGGTGTCGACGCCGAGCGCCTTGGCATAGTCAGGGTCGAGAGCGTGCTCGGCGTCGATGAACCCGGCGATGCCGCCGGCGGCCTGCGCGTTGGCGACCGCATGCAGCGCGACCGTCGTGTTGTGTGACACGACGCCATTAGCGATGAAACTGTGCGTCTCGGCGAGCGCCAGGTCGAAGGTGGGCTGTCTCCCCATGTCATCGACTGCGGCAACGGGCTCATATGTGAGGCGTGCAGTGACCAGGAACCGCAGGTGTTCAAGGATCAGTTGACCGGACCGCGACAGCTCCGACTCGCGCGCTTCAAGCCACGTGACGATGCGCTGGAGTCGGCGGCGGGAACATGCGACCGAGATGTCCGCGCGGAAGAGATCACTCGCAATCCGATCGAACGCCCGATCACCACCGCAATCATCGCGCAGGTCTCGCAGTAGTCCGCCCAGGTGTGGAACGTTCTCCAACTGTGGGTCACGCGACAAGCACGGACGAAAGTTCTTCGCCACCTGGGCCTCGCGCCGAGCCGACCGGAAGCCGATTTCATTGAGGAAGCGGCCCGTCATCGCGGGATTCACCGTGACCGTCCAGTAGTCGCGCTGATAGGTCGTGTTGAACGATGAGGAGATCGTGGCGGGGAGGCCGAGCCCGTAGAGCAGCAGCTGGACTTCCCTGGCCAGACGTTCGGACGCGGTCCCCAGCCCGACCGTTGACGACGTGTCGATCCAGCCGTCCCCTTCGAAGAGCGCCGAGAGGAAGGCTCGCTGCGCCTTGTGTCCGGCGGTGCGCACGCAGGCGGGGACGGACTTGCCAGCCGCACGAACCCGGTCGAGGCCGTAGCGCTCGTGGAACAACTCTCGCATGGCAAGGCCCGAAACTGCGTACTCCTTGCCGTAATAGCAGCGGACCTTCGTGTCAAACAGGTGCTGCATCAACGTGGTGAACTCCGCGCCAACGTCCGGATCCCAGTTCGTGAAGCGGATCGCATAGTTGTAGCAGAGGGTGCCCTCGGCGACGAGGTAACCCAACAGCACGGCCTCGTCTTCACTGAGGCCGTCTCCCGACGATGCCTCCACCGCTCCGAACGCTGCCGAGACGACATAGTCGCCGGGCTCGATCCGCCCGGCCGGACGCCACACGATGAATCCACGCTCGCTGATGACGCGCAGCGGGTGATTATGGGTTGCGGTAATGCTGCGTCCTGACCGCAGGCGCAAACGCCGCACGGGCCTCCGGTTGTTGTGCGTAAGAGCAGTCACCTGCTCCAGGGCGCCGCGTTCGTTGAGCACCCGTACTCCGAGTGCACGCACGTCGGTCGTACGGGACGTGCAGGTGGCGGGCTGTCCACAGCGTTCGAACAATTCACCGATGGTCTCCAGACCATGGTCTGTCCACAAGTAAGTGTCGGCCGTCAGGCACTTCCCGCTCGACTCCGGCCCGTATATCTCGACGACCCGGCCGCGAGGCAACCCGCCGATGCCCAGCGCCACGTCGAGGGCGATGGAGCCGGTCGGAATCACCGACATCGGAATCTGCGGTCGGTCACCGAGTCGCATCACCGAGCCCTTGCCGAAGGACTTGTCGATCTGAGCCAGCGCGAGATCGAGGGCCTTGTCGCGGTCGAGTGCAGCCATGCCTGCCCACCCTTGCTTGTTGTGACGGCTTGTCGTGCCAGCTTGTCGTCGCGGTTATGAGGTCGCGGCTGACGCTAAACGGCGGGTCCGACAGAGCTCGTTCCCGCCGCGAATCTGGGGACGACCGCGGCCTTGTGGACGAGAGATTATCCCGAACACGTGTTCGAACTATGGTGACACGCCGACGGATCAGAACGTGTCTAGCGCGACTCTTCGGGGGACTGCGGCGGAGCGGGTGGGAGCGGTTCATTTGTCCGGATCACCTGCGTCGGCTCCGCTGGAGTGGCCGCGGGTGGGAAGGGCTCCTGTGGTGGGGTCGCAGCCGCGGGCGGCACCGCTGGCAGCGGCATCGTCATGTCCGGTGCCGCGGCAGATGGTGCCGGCGCGTAAGGAGCGGTTGGTGGTGCCGAGGCGTAGCCGGACGGCGCTGCGGTGCCATCCGGATCCGGTTGCTGAGGCTGCCCCCAGCCGTACGCGGGGCCGGCGGGGTAGGCACCGGCCGGGGCGACGGACGCGCGTCGGCGGCGCAAGAAGAGGAAGAGCAGCAGTGCCCCGACGACGAGTACGAACAGCGCCACTCCACCGCCCACAGCTATCAGCACCGGGAACACCGCCGTGATCCGCGCCTCCGCGGTCAGCGGGGTCTTTTCGCCGAGCTTGGGATGCCACGTCACCGAGCGGCCATCGATCTTGCCATTGCTGTGTAGCACCTCCCCGGGGAAGGTCATGCGGATACGGGTCTCAGCGCTCTTCCCGAGGCTCTTCCCGAGCGCACCCTGCTGCGGGTCGATGCCCGAGGAGCCCACCAGGTCGATGACACCGGAGACGAGGAAACGATCGCCCTTGCGCTGGATCGTCAGGCCGCTGTCCTTGCCGGCGAACTCTGACAGTGGCACCCCGGAGAACGTGTAGGTCTCGCCGATCTTGCCGCCCGAATCGTACGGTCGCTGGCTGAAGAAACCCTCACTCGGCTTGTCCGCTCCGCTGAACGGCCCCTGCGTCCGCAGTTGGTCGCGGAATTGCTGCGCTGACGCACCCGTCGCCGTGATGACCGACTTGTCGACGGCGAGGACGACGGTGCCGTCAACCTTGTTGTCGGAGCGGACCTTGACGTCCATGTCGAGCTTGACGCAGCCGGCCAACAACCACAGGGTGGCAACCGCTGCTGCGGTCCAAGCGACTCCTCTGCGCGTCATGGGGGCATCGTGACAGACCCGGCGAGACATGCGCACCTCGGCCGGAATCCGACTTTAGCCGAGCTCACCGCTCCCGAGCGGGCACGTCGAAGGTGAGGCAGACCGCTCGCCAGACCGCTTTCACGTCCTCCCCATCGGCAAGCGCCTGACGGATGGTACGGCCACCGAGTTCGCTCAGTACGTGGTCGGCGGCAATGGACTCAGCGTAGGAAGAACCGAAGTGACTGCTCATCCGAGCCCAGAACTCTGTCAGTCGCACGCTGGCAGGTTAGCCGCGTGGTCAGTACAGCCAACCGCCCCCGGCGGTCGAACCTGAGACCAGTCACGGAAGACGCTCAGTGGCCGGTCGCGAGCATCGAGGCTTAGCGTCTCGGGCGGGATCGCGCCGGTCAGGCGCAGGGTCGTACGCGTCTGCTCGAGGTAGGTCTGGCAGCCGCCGCAGATCGCGAGGCGCTCATCGAACCGTCGGCGGGTGGCCCCGTCGAGGGCATGATCGAGATAGTAGGTCACCAGCTCGACGAGATCCTGGCAGTCCGAGAAGGCCTGTTCGTCACCGCTCCGGAGACGTTGTTCGAGGAGACGCTCCGCGCCGGCTGGCCAGTCGGCTCGGGCATGGCCTCGGGCGAGGGCTCCCCCGCTGGCCCTCGCTGATGGTCCATGGCTGGACCCACTGGTGACAGTAGACACCGCGCCGGGGTCTGTGGGAAAGGACCGCGGGGGCGCCGGCGATGGTCCGGCTAACCATCGGCGCGGGCCTGATGCCGGCCCTCGCGGAAGAAAGACAGCACCCCGTCGGCATCCGTCAACTCGCGCATACCCCGCGCCGCTCCGAACGCCGCATTCCAGAACTCATCGATCCGCGCGGCAGGTGGGGTTACGTACGCGTAAGGCTCGGCGTAGTGGACGTCCCCGGCCGAGACGCCGTAGCTGATGTCGTCCGCTGTGATGCCGAGATCGAAGTGCTCCGGCCACAGCACCGGTTCGGACGCAGGGTGGAGCGCACGCATCGCCGCGTCTCCCGCGGCGAACCATTCCACGATGGTCCGGGCGGCTGCCGGATCCACCTGGAGGAGCTCGTCCGGATCGGCGCCCGACCCGTCGGAGTAGAGCCCATCGGGCCCGCGGGGCTCGACGCCGAGGGCCTTCGCCAGCGCGCCGCACGTCGCGCCGGACAGCGGCAGGCGCTGGCTCCCACGGACCAGATCGGTCGCCTCCAAGCGCAGGTTCGGCTCGGCGATGGTCGTCAGGGCACCCGGGCAGACCCGCAGCCGGATCGTGCCGCTGGTCCGGTACTGCGGGCCGGCGAGCACGAGTTCCGCCACGGCGTGCAGTGCCCGCCGTGTCTCGGCGAAGGGGATGCCGTTCATTGGTCAGCTCCTGGAGATCGAGGCGCCGCGGTGCGCGGCCGTACTAGCAATAGTCTCGACCGGATCTGCCAGCGTTACACCGCGCCGTAACGTTGCGGGTCTCCCGGGACAGAACGCCCAGGAGCGCTACCAGAATGGGCCAGGACGTCCAGCGGAGAGGAACAGCAAGCCATGAGCGAGTTCGACGTGGTGGTCATCGGTGCGGGGCCGGCCGGGGAGAACGCTGCCGGGCGGTGCGCCGACGGAGGGCTGTCGGTGGCGATCGTCGAGCGCGAACTCGTCGGCGGCGAATGCTCGTACTGGGGGTGCATCCCGAGCAAGACGCTGCTGCGTCCCGGCGACGTGATCGCCGCCGCGCGGCGGGTGCCGGGCGCGGCCGAGGCGATCACCGGCCCGATCGATGTCGCGGCCGCGCTCGCCCAGCGTGACTACATGACCAACGGATGGGACGACGCGGGGCAGTTGCCGTGGCTGGAGTCTGAGGGCATCGAGCTGGTCCGCGGGACGGGCCGCCTGGGCGGCCCACGGGTGGTCGAGGTGACCATGAGCGACGGCTCCAGCCGCCGGCTCACCGCACGCCGGGCCGTGGTGCTTGCCACCGGTACGCAGGCCCTGATTCCACCGGTCGAGGGGCTCCGCGACATCTCGCCTTGGGACAAGTGGACGACACCCTGCGGGCGACCGGCGTCGCGGACGGCTGGCTGTACGCCGTCGGCGACTGCAACGGGACCGCGCTGCTGACCCACATGGGCAAGTACCAGGCCCGCATCGCCGGCGACGTGATCCTCGGGCGCGACTCCCACGACCGCGCATCCCGCGACGTGATCCCGCGGGTGACATTCACCGATCCACAGGTCTGCGCGGTCGGCCTGACCGAGGCCGATGCCCGCAAGCGCGGCATCGACGTACGAGTCGTCAGCACTCCAACGGGGGGCGTCGCGGGGGCCTACGTACTCGGTAACGGCGTCTCCGGCACCAGCCAGCTGTTCGTCGACGAGTCGACGGGTCTGCTGGTGGGTGCCACCTTCACCGGCCCCGGGGTCCAGGAACTGCTGCACTCCGCAACTGTCGCCATCGCTGGCCAGGTGCCGGTGCAGAGGCTCTGGCACGCGGTGCCCTCATTTCCCACCGTCAGTGAGGTGTGGTTGCGCCTCCTCGAGGCGTACGGACTCTAGGACCATGCCGAACGTCTCCCTCGTGGGCCTGCTGGCCGTCGCCGCTGTCGCCGTCGTCGCACCGCTGCTGGCCGCACTCGCCCGCCGGCTGCGGGTGCCGTCGGTTGTCCTCGAGATCGTCGCTGGCATCGTGCTGGGGCCGTCGGTGCTGAACTGGTTGCACGTCGACCTGCCCATCAGCGTCCTGGCGATCATCGGTCTGGCCTTCCTGCTGTTCCTGGCCGGGCTCGAGATCGATCTGCATCGCCTCCGCGGCCGGCTGCTGCGGGTCGCGCTGATCGGCACGCTGATCACCCTGGCGCTCGGAGCGCCGATCGGGTTGGGACTGCACGCGATCGGCTGGGTACGCAGCCCACTGTTCCTCGACGTCGCGCTGTCGGCTACCGGTCTCGGCCTCGTCGTACCCGCCCTCAAGGACGCGGGGCAGGCCGGTAGCCCGACCGGTCAGACCGTGATCGCCGCGGCGACGGTGGCCGACTTCACCGCCGTCATCTTGTAGTCGCTGCTGGTCTCGGCCGGTGGCAGCCCCGGCAGCAAGGTCACCCTGCTGGTCGCTTTCGCGGTGCTCGTCGTCGCCGTGGGGCTGGCCGTGGGCAGCGCGGGAAGGTCCATGCGGGTGGGCGACCTGTTGGTCATGCTGCAGGACACCACCGCCGAGATCCGGGTGCGCTTCGCGGTCGTCCTGCTGCTGGCCTTCGTCGTGCTGGCGGAGAAATTCGGCCTCGAGAGCATCCTCGGTGCATTCATGGCCGGTGCCGTGATCGGCGCCATCGACCGCGACTCCACGACCCACCCGCACTTCCGCCTGAAGCTCGAGTCCATCGGGTTCGGCTTCCTGGTCCCGGTATTCTTCGTCGCCAGCGGCCTGCGGCTGGACTTGTTGGGGCTGCTCGAGCATCCGACGGCGCTGCTGCGGGTGCCGGTTTTCTTCCTCGCGCTGCTGGTCGCCCGTGGCGTGCCCGCGCTGCTCTACCGCAAGTCGATGCGCCGTCGGGAGATGATCGCCGCGGCCCTGTTGCAGGCCACGTCCCTGCCGTTCATCGTCGCCGCCACCCAGATCGGCGTGGCAACGGGACGGGTCACGGCCGTGACAGCAGCCGCTCTTGTCTGCGCGGGGCTGTTGTCCGTGCTGCTCTTTCCACCCGTAGCACTCACCCTGCTTCGTCAGGGTGCCGAGACCTCGACATAGACATTGATGGCGCCGAACGCGCTGGGCGTGGCGACCGCGTGGGTCAGGGAGCCGCCCGTTGCGTTCGGATATCGGCTTGAACGTCCGCCGGCTTTCACCAACCTCGTTGACGGGCGTCATCCCGGTGGGGAAGATTCGCCGCCATGCAGCTTGACACGGCGCTGCGGCAGTCGATCGTGCGGATCTGCGACGTGCCCGCAGAGCAGGTCTCCGAGGACGCCACGCTCGACTCGCTCGGCATCGACTCCCTGACGGCCGCCGAAATCATCACCGATCTGGAGATCCGGCTCAACCGGGAGTTGCCCATGGATGTGCTTCGCCGGCTGGGCCAGGTGCGCACCGTCAGCCAGATCGCGGCGGAGCTGAGGGCAACGCTCGGCTCGGGAGCTGTCCAGCTCTAGCGATGAACCGGGCCGATCGGCTCAAGGCGGCGGGCACGTCGCCGTCTGCGATCGAGCATCACTACGACCTTTCTAACGATTTCTTCCGGCTCTGGCTTGGCGCCGACCTGGTCTACTCCTGCGCGCTATGGGATCGAGCCGACCCGCAGGACACGCTCGAACGGGCGCAGCGCCGCAAGCTGGACTTGTTCGCAACACGCCTCGGCGTCTCCGGTGGCCGGGTCCTCGACGTCGGATGTGGCTGGGGCGGCTTGCTGGACCGCTTCGTCCGCGGCCATGGCGCCGCCGGCGGCGTCGGGCTGACCCTGAGCAGCGCGCAGGCCCGCGTCGCCGTCAGCCGCGAGGTCCCCAGGGTGTCGTACCAGGTGCAGAGCTGGGTCGATCACGAGCCGGCGGAGACATACGACGCGATCACCGCCATCGAATCGACCGAGCACTTCGCCTCCGACACCCTGACCGCCGACGAGAAGGTCGAGGTCTACCGCGCGTTCTTCGACCGGGCCGCGTCGTGGCTGCGCCCTGGCGGGCGGCTCGGACTGCAGCTGATCTGCCTCGACAACGTCGGGCACGAGGGGAGCCGGCCCGGGCGCGGGCCGTTCACGGAGCTGATCCGCACCGACATCTTCCCGGATTCGATGTCGGCGTCGCTCTCCGAACTGGTCCTCGGCTGGGAGACGCACTTCGAGCTGGACGAGTTCTTCGACCACACCGACCACTACCGCCGGACATTCCGAGCCTGGGCGCTCGCGTGCCGCGCCCAGGAGGCAGTGGTCCGCTCACTCGTCGGTCCGGAACAGGCTCGGATCTTCGCGCGGTACTTCGCCGGCGGTGAAGCGGTCTTCCGCCTGCGAGAGCAGGCGTTGTACCGGGTGATGCTCACCCGGCGCCCGAATCCCAAGACCTGGACGGTCCCGCTGCGGCCGAGCGATCTGGGCGCCAGACCGGCCGGCACCGGCGCCTCAGCTTCCGCGATCCGCTCCCACTACGACGTCTCCAATGACTTCTACGCCCTTTGGCTGGGGCCGACGATGATGTATTCCGCCGGGATGTGGTCCGGTCGCGACGACACCAGCGACCTGGATCAGGCGCTCAAGAGGAAGATCGACTTCTTCGCCCAGCGCGTGCTGGTCGAGGGCTCCGGCTTCGTCATGGACGTGGGGTGCGGCTGGGGTGGAAACCTCCGCCGGCTGGTCGATCAGCATGGTGTCGACCGGACCGTTGGACTCACCCTCAGCCCGGCACAGCGAGACTTCATCGCGCGTGACCCCGTGCCCCGAGCCGACGTGCGGCTGGAGAGTTGGTCGGAGCACTCTCCAGCAGAGCCCTACAACGCGATCTTCTCCTACGGCGCCTTCGAGCACTTTGCGCGAGACGGCACGACCGGGATCGAGCGCGTCGCCTTGTACCGCCGGTTCTTCGCTCGCGGTTTCGACTGGCTCGCACCGGGCGGGCGGATCGGCTTGGAGACCATCGCCAACGACGGCGCCCCCGACACCAGCGCACCGCGAGGCCGCGGTCCGCTCGGCGACTTCGTGCTGGACCTGTTCCCCGAGTCGCTCGCTCCCCATCTCTGCGAGGTGGTGCTCGGCTTCGAGCCGTACTTCGAGGTCGAGGTTCTACGGAGTGATCCGGCGGACTTCGCACGAACATTCCGGGCCTGGCTCATTGCGCTGCGCGACCACGAGCGCGAGGCCACTGCCTCGTCGGTGAGGCCACGGCTCGGCGGTTCCTGCGCTACCTCGCCGCCAGCGAAGTCCAGTTCCGCACCCGAACCATAACAACTACCGCATCGTGTTACGCCGCCGGCCGGCTGTTCGGTTCTGAGCGATACGCAGCGGGGTTGCGCGGTACGGTGCGGGCGGTGGGCCGCGGTCCGCGGCCCGAGCGGTTGGGGAGGGCATGCCATGCCTCGTCAGGTGGGTGGGCAAGCGGGCGATGACGGCAGCACGTCGCCGGGAGCAGCGACCAGGCGGGTGTCGCGACGCCGGGTGTTGACCTCGGCCGGTGCCGCCGTCATCGGTGGAGTCGGGCTCGTGGCGGCCGGGCCGGTGGCGGCTTCCGCAACGGCGGACTCAGCCGTCGGTGTCGGACCGCGCGGCACCACCACCGTCGAGTTTCGCGGCCGGATCTCGCAGACCGGCTCCTCCGGCCAGTCATTTACCAGCTACGGCTACCTCATCCGGGCCACCAACGCCCGGACCGCCGACTTCTTCCAGGGCTCACCACACAACGAGTCGACGGCGTTGTTCACCGCCTTCGCGACAGGGGATCTCGTCGCTCGGGTGCTCGATCAGTCCGTGCACTCGCTCGACATCGCCGGGGTGCTCACGGTCTACCAGCGCAGCCATCCCGGCGCCGACTTCGGGCACCCCGCCTCTTTCCAGGTAGGCACGCCGGTAGCCCGTTTCGACCTGACGCTGCAGGACATGCTGGCCGTCTTCGCGGCCGGCAAGGCCATCCCGACCCTCAACGGCGACATGCGGCAGACCGCGGCGCATGCCCTCTCCGGCGGGCTCGCCGGCCGCACGTTCGGCCACGACGGGCTGCGGCTGCGCATGTTTGCGACCGGACTCGGCACGCTGACCGATCCGGTGACGCTCAACGCAGATCTGGAAGTCGCCGGCAACTGGTCATTCGAGTAGCGGGCTCGATGCCCGGTCGCATCGATCGGGAGCTCGTCGCCGTCGTCGGGACCGGCGTGAAGGCACCCGGCGGTAACCGGGTCGACGAACTTTGGGAATCGCTGTGCGCCGGCCGTTCCTGCGCGACCGTCTACACCGACGACCGGCTGCCCGACGGCGCCGACATGCTCGTAGGGCGAGTGGACGGATTCAACCCCGCGGACTACCTCTCACCAGTCGAGGTCCGGCGGCTGGACCGGTCGCACGCGCTGGCGATCGGCGCCGCCCAGGATGCCGTCGACGGCTGGGGCGGTCCGCTGCCCGCCGCCCAGCGGTGTGCCGTCGTGTTCGGCGTCGGGCTCGGTGCGGCGGCGACCTACGAAGAGCAGCACGCGCGGCTGTTCGGCCAAGGCGTCCGTGCCCTCAGCCCGCTGACGCTGCCGATCGTGATGCCGAGCTCGGTCGCGGCCCACCTGTCGCTCCGCTTCGGTTTCCAGGGTCCGTGCGTCACCGTGTCAGCCGCATGTGCCTCCGGCGCGGCGGCGATCGGCGAGGGGGTCGAGCTGCTCCGGCGCGGAGCCGCCGACCTCGTGTTGGCTGGCGGCGTCGACGCACTGGTCACGTACGGGGCGTTGTGCTGCTTCCTTCGGCTGGACGTGATGAGCCGCAACGTGTCGTGTCCGGCACTGGCCTCGCGCCCTTTCGACGCAGCACGTGACGGCTTCGTCCTCGCTGAAGGAGCCGGGTTCGTCGTCATGCAGCGGCTCGGCGACGCCCGAGCCGCCGGCCGCGAGCCGCTCGGGCTGGTCGCCGGTCACGCGTCATGTGCCGACGCCTACCACCTGGTCGCACCCAGCCCCGACGGTGAGGGCGCGCTGCGTTGCATGCGACTCGCCCTCGCCGATGCCGGCGCGCGACCGGACCAGGTCGGGCACGTCAATGCCCACGGGACAAGCACGGTTCAGGGCGACCGCGCCGAGGCTGCCGCGCTGACCGCACTCTTCGGCGACGTGACACCGCCGGTCACGGCGGTCAAGGGCACCACCGGGCACATGATCGGGGGATCGGGCGCCGTCGAGGCGATCGTGACCCTGGAGTCGGTGCGGACCCGGACCGTGCCCGCTAGATGCCCAGCGAGCGGCCGATGATCTCCTTCATGATTTCGGTCGAACCGCCGTAGATGGTCTGCACCCGTGAGTCGAGGAAAGCCTTGGCGATCGGATACTCCAGCATGTAGCCATAGCCACCATGCAGTTGCAGGCAGCGGTCGGCGACTCTGTTCTGCAGCTCGGTGGTCCACCACTTGGCCATCGCCGCGTCGGTGACCGACAGGGCTCCGGCGTTGTGCTCGGTGATGCACCGGTCGATGAAGGTACGGGCGACCGCCGTCTCGGTGACCAGCTCCGCCAGCAGGAACCGCGTGTTCTGGAACGATCCGATCGACCGGCCGAACGCCTGGCGTGTCTTCACGTAGTCGATGGTCAGCTCCAGCATCCGCTCGCAGGCCGCCGTGGCAACCACGCCGATGCCGAGCCGCTCCTGCGGCAGGTTCTCGATCAGGTAGTAGAAGCCGTTGTTCTCCTCGCCGAGCAGGTTCTCCACCGGGACGCGTACGTCGGCGAAGAACAGCTCGGCGGTGTCCTGAGCCTTGAGCCCGATCTTGGCGAGGTTGCGCCCGCGTTCGAATCCGGCCATCCCGCGCTCGACGACCAAGAGGCTGATCCCGTGCGCGCCCTTGTCCGGCTGCGTCTTGGCGACCACGATGACCAGGTCGGAGTTGATGCCGTTGGTGATGAAGGTCTTCGAGCCGCTGAGTACGTAGCTGTCACCGTCGCGCCGCGCCGTCGTGCGGATGCCCTGCAGGTCGCTGCCGGCCGCCGGCTCGCTCATCGCAATCGCGGTGATCAGCTCGCCGGAGCAGAACCCTGGCAGCCAGCGCTGCTTCTGCTCCTCGGTCGTGTGCTTGAGAAGGTACGGCGCTACCACGTCATTGTGCAGGCCGAAGCCCAGGCCGGTCGCGCCGGCCCGGACCAACTCCTCGACAAGGACAACGTTGTAGCGGAAGTCGGGCTGGCCGCCCCCGCCGTACTCCTCCGGCACGTCGGTGCCGAACAGACCCGCCTTGCCCGCTGCGACCCACAACGCCCGGTCGACGATGCCCGCGCGCTCCCACTCGGCATGGTGGGGGACGACGTGCTTGTCCATGAAGGACCGCGCCAGGTCGCGGAAGGCCTCGTGCTCGGGCTCGAAGAGGGTGCGCTCCATGCCGCCAGTCTGCCAGCCGTCAGGGCGCCTTGACCTGCCCGCTGTCGGGCGACACCTGCAGTGAGCCGACGGCCACGGCCTCGAACGCGCTGGCCGGAATCGTCTTCAGCTGGTCGAGCAGAGCCTCCGGCCAGCCCGCGTCGGCCGTCCCCTGGAAGAACCAGGGCGACCCATTGTCGGCGAGGATCAGTCCGTACGTCTTCATCGCCCGGAGGACCACCTGGGTCGTGGGCGAGTACGACCCCGTCGAGAAGGACGACTTGAGGCGAAAGCGGGCGCCCATCGGCGGATACGACGGGTCGCTCACGCTGCCGGCCTGATGCCGGGCCGGCCACACGTAGCTCCGGTTGGTGACGTCGGTGGTGAACCGGATGGCGTGGTCGATAAAGCCCGCCTTGACCTCGTCGTAGCGCAGCAGTCCGGGCAGGATCGGCAGCCCGGCCGCATCCGCTGAAGTCCAACCCGCTGGTCGCAAGGCGTTCGAGCGCAGGTCGAAGACCGCGCCGGACCCGGCCGTCCAACCGGTCGTCGGGTGCCAGGTGCTCCACGTCTCGTACAGGGTGCAGGTGGTGCTGTTGACGACCAGCGCGTGTCGGTCGCCAGACGACGTCGTCCCGCCCTCGATCTTTGTGTCGGATCCCAGCGGGTACGGGCCGGGGTCGCTCTCACCGGCATAAGCGAAGCGCACGGCCACCAACGCGTGCGTGCCGCTGACCAGCGTGATTGGAATGCCGTAGAGGACCGGTTGCGCGCCGTAGGACGGGCCGAAGTCTGGGTGCAGGCGCCTGGTGGAAGCGGACATGTGCGACAGCCACTGGGTGCTGCGCACCGAGACCGGCAGCCGGCTGACGTCTGCATGCCAGATGTTGTCCGCGGGAAGCACAGGGCACGCCGTGCCCGGCAGGGTCCGGCCGAGCGCCACGGTGACGCCCTGGGCACCGCTCGCGGCAGCGCTTCCGGAGGTCAACAGCAGGGCGATTGACGCCACGACGGCTGGTGTCCCGGTCCTCATGGTCATCTATCGGCGGTCGTACGGCGGACCTGACCCCCCGGCCGCCGTCGCCGTCGCGCTGGCATTCTGGGCGGATGAGCCCCGACTGGCTGGCGCCGGTCGTCCTAGAGGGCAGGTTCGTCCGCATCGAGCCCCTGTCGCCCGCGCACGGCGATGATCTGTGCCGCGCCGCGCAGGACGACGAGGTGTGGCGGTGGATGCCGGTGGGGCGACCGGACACCGTTCCGGCCATGCTCGAGATCATCGACGCCGCGCTGGCCGAGCATGACCGAGGGGATCGGGTTCCGTGGGCGATCGTCGATCGCTCGGAGGGCAGGGCCGTCGGCAGCACGTCCTACCTCGACGTAGTTCCCGCGCACCGCCGGATCGAGATCGGCTTCACCTGGCTGGGCAGGCAATGGTGGCGGACCCCGCTGAACACCGAGGCAAAGCTGCTGTTGCTCGGCCGCGCCTTCGACGACCTCGGCGCGATCCGGGTCGCGTTGAAGACCGACGACCGCAACGAGCGGTCGAAGGCGGCGATAGAGCGGATTGGCGGCGTACGGGAAGGCACGCTGCGTGCGCACATGGTCCGGCCGGACGGTTCTCGCCGGGACAGTGCGTACTTCGGCCTGCTCAAGGAGGAGTGGCCGGCGGCGCGCACGCGGCTGGAGGCGCGGCTGGAGCGCGGCTGAGGCCGTACCCGCTGATCGTCGTACCCACGTTGCCGTACCCACGTTGTCGTACCCACGGGGCACTATGGACGGCGTGCCCGATGTCGTCGACCGCTTCTCCCCTGCCACCCGGGTATGGTTCCGCGGCGCCTTCGAACGGGCCACGGCAGCGCAGCTAGGCACCTGGCGGGCGATCGCCGGCGGCGAGAGCGTGCTCTGCGTGGCCCCGACCGGATCGGGCAAGACGCTGGCCGCCTTTCTCTGGTCGTTGGACCGGCTGGCCGGGAAGCCACCGCCGGAGGATCCCCAGCGACGCTGCCGTGTCCTCTACATCAGCCCACTCAAGGCGCTGGCCGCCGACGTGGAGCGCAACCTGCGTTCGCCGCTAGCCGGCATCCGGCAGGCGGCGCACCGGCTCGGCCTGCCCGAGCCGGACATCACGGTGGGGACCCGCTCTGGTGACACCCCGGCGGTGGACCGGCGCACGTTCGGGCGCCGACCGCCCGACATCCTGATCACCACGCCGGAGTCGCTGTTCCTCCTGCTGACCAGCCAGGCCCGCGAGGCGCTGCGCGGGGTGGAGACGGTGATCGTGGACGAGGTTCACGCGGTGTGCGCCACCAAGCGGGGCACCCACCTGGCCCTGTCCCTGGAGCGGCTCGACGCCTTGCTAGAACGGCCGGCCCAGCGCATCGGCCTGTCCGCGACCGTGCGGCCGGTCGACGAGGTGGCCCGCTTCCTCGGCGGCGCCGGTGAAGTCACCGTCGTCCAGCCGCCAGCCACCAAGACGTTCGACGTGCAGATCGTGGTGCCGGTGGAGGACATGTCCGCCTTGGGCGAGACGATCACCGCTCCAGCGGACCCCGCTGGGCCCGAGCGGCGCGCCTCGATCTGGCCGGCTGTCGAGGAGCGGGTGCTCGAGCTCATCCGGGCGCACCGGAGCACGATCGTGTTCGCCAATTCGCGGCGGCTGGCCGAGCGGTTGTGCTCACGGATCAACGAGATCGCCTATGCACAGGATCATCCCGACGAAGACAGCGCTGCACCGGAGCGCCCGCCGGCCCAGCTGATGGGCCAGTCCGGTGCCGGCCTCCCGGCCCGTTCTGAGATCGCTCGAGCCCATCACGGTTCGGTGTCGCGGGAGCAGCGCCGGCTGACGGAGGAGGCGCTAAAGGACGGCTCCCTGCCCGCGGTCGTGGCCACCAGCAGCCTCGAGCTCGGCATCGACATGGGCGCCGTCGATCTGGTCGTGCAGGTCGAGTCACCGCCCTCGGTCGCCAGCGGGCTCCAGCGCATCGGCCGGGCCGGTCATCAGGTCGGCGCGGTGTCGCATGGCGTCATGTTTCCGAAGTACCGCGGCGACCTGGTGCCGTGTGCGGTCGTATCCGAGCGGATGTCCAGCGGCGCCATCGAAGCCATGAGCTACCCGCGCAACCCGCTCGACGTGCTGGCTCAGCACGTGGTGTCCATGGTGGCCATGGACGACTGGCCGGTCGAGGAGTTGGCCGCGGTGGTCCGTCGGGCGGCGCCGTTCAGTGGCCTGCCGCAGTCGGCCTTCGAGGCCGTGCTGGACATGCTGGCCGGGCGGTACCCGTCCGATGACTTCGCCGAGCTGCGGCCGCGGATCGTGTGGGACCGGGTCGCGGGCACGCTGACCGGCCGCTCGGGCGCACAGCGGCTGGCGGTCACCAGCGGCGGCACGATCCCCGATCGTGGCCTGTTCGGCGTGTTCATGGTCGGCGACAAGGGCAGCCGGGTGGGCGAGCTCGACGAGGAGATGGTCTACGAGTCGAGGGTCGGCGACATCTTTCTCCTCGGCAGCAGCAGCTGGCGGATCGAGGAGATCAGCCACGATCGGGTGCTCGTCTCCCCCGCACCGGGGCAGCCCGGCCGGATGCCGTTCTGGAAGGGCGACGCACTCGGCCGCCCCCTCGAGCTGGGCCGTGCGCTCGGCGGATTCGTCCGCGAGATGTCCGGACTGACACCGGAGGCGGCACTCGACCGCGCCGCAACGACCGGGCTGGACAAGTGGGGTGCGGCCAACCTGGTGTCCTACCTGGCCGAGCAACGCGAGGCCACCGGCGAGCTGCCCGATGACCGCACGGTCGTCGTCGAGCGGTTCCGCGACGAGCTGGGCGACTGGCGGGTCACCATCCACTCGCCCTTTGGCGCCCAGGTCAACGCTCCGTGGGCGCTCGCGATCTCCGCCCGGCTGCGGGAGCGCTACGGGGTCGATGTCGCCTCGATGCACTCCGATGACGGCATTGTCGTCCGCCTGCCGGACACCGAGAGCGAGGCTCCGGCCGGGTTCGCGATCTTCGAGCCCGACGAGATCGCCGAGCTGGTCACCGCGGAGGTCGGCGGATCGGCGCTGTTCGCGGCGCGGTTCCGCGAATGCGCGGCGCGGGCCTTGCTGCTGCCGCGGCGCAATCCAGGCCGGCGCTCGCCGCTGTGGCAGCAACGGCAGCGAGCCGCCCAGCTGCTGCAGGTGGCCAGCGAGTACGGCAGCTTCCCGATCGTCCTGGAGGCGATGCGGGAGTGCCTGCAGGACGTGTTCGACGTCCCGGGGCTGGTGACCCTGATGCGCGACGTCCAGGCCCGGCGGGTGCGCCTGGTCGAAATCGAGACGCCCCAGCCCTCACCGTTCGCCAGATCGCTGCTCTTCGGCTACGTCGGCATGTTCATGTACGAAGGCGACGCACCACTGGCCGAGCGGCGGGCCCAGGCGCTGTCACTCGACTCCACGCTGCTGGCCGAGCTGCTGGGCCAGGCCGAGCTCCGCGAGCTGATCGATCCCGAGACGCTGGCCGAGATCGACGCCGAGCTGCAGCGGCTGACGGCCGATCGTCAGGTGCGCGACCTCGACGGCACGGCTGATCTGCTTCGGCTGCTGGGGGGGCTCACCACGGCCGAGGCCCAGGATCGGGGAGCGACCGTCCGCTGGCTGGCCGAGCTCGAGGAGGCCCGCCGGGCCATCAGGGTGCGGGTCGCCACCGAGGAGCGCTGGCTCGCCGTCGAGGATGCCGGCCGGGTACGCGACGCACTCGGCGCGGCCCTCCCGGTCGGCGTGCCCGAGGCCTACACCGAGCCGGTCCGGGATCCGCTCGGCGACCTCGTGTCGCGTTACGCCCGCACCCATGGGCCGTTCGTCGCCGGTGAGTGCGCCAGTCGACTGGGCCTGGGCGTCGCGATCGTGACAGCTGCCCTGCAGCGGCTGGCCGCCACCGGCCGGGCGGTCTCCGGCGAGTTCCGGCCCGGCGGGGTGGGGCTGGAGTGGTGCGATGCCGAGGTGCTTCGGATGGTGCGCCGCCGGTCGCTGGCGCGGTTGCGCAAGGACGTGGAGCCGGTGCCCGCGGCTGCCCTCGCGAGGTTCTTACCCGTCTGGCAGCTCATCGGTGGCGGGGCGGGGCGCGGGGTCGACGCGCTGCTGCGGGCCGTCGAGCAGTTGCAGGGCGCGATGGTGCCCGCGTCGGCACTGGAGCGGCTGGTGCTGCCGGCCCGGGTGGCCGACTACAGCCCCAGAATGCTCGACGAGTTGTGCGCGGCCGGCGAAGTGCTCTGGGCCGGTTCCGGCTCGTTGCCCGGCACCGACGGCTGGCTCACCCTCGCCCTGCCGGAGACAGCTGAGCTGCTGCTTCCCGCGCCCGA
>JBBPZR010000008.1:0-5277 GCA_038276285.1 Mycobacteriales bacterium
CCGCCCCCCCCAGGGCCATACACGGGGGGCGCCCGCCGGGCGGGGGCGCCCCCCGGGGGGGGCCGGCCCAGTTGGCGCCCCACACCAAAACCACCCCCCGCGCCACCGGACGGGTGACTCCTCGGTGGCTGGCTTCAGCTAGCTGGGGCCGCGCTGAGGCCGGTGCAGCCGCGAAGCTGGGCGAACTTGGCCTGGATCCGGGTGGCCTCGGCGCCGGTGGCGGGCAGAGGCACGCCCTCCCCGTCGATCCGCGCCGGTGTGAGCGCGGCGCCTACCACCCGGTGAGCGTGCACTCGCAGGGTGAGGACCCCGGTGTCGTTGGAGTAGGCGTTGTCGCGCCACCAGAGGAAATTGCCGAGACCGTAGTCGACGTACGCCCGACCCTGCCAGCCACCGCCGAGCAGCAGGTGGGCGTGAGTCCCCACAACCGCATCGGCACCGGCAATGACGAGCTGGCGGCTGAGGTTGCTCTGTTCGCTATTGGGACAGGCGTGGCCCTCGGTGCCCCAGTGGAGGTACACGACCACGACGTCCGACCGAGCCCGGGCCGCCCGGACAGCGGCGACCAACCGGTCGACAGCGAGGGCCGAGGCAATGCCGGGTGACGAGGCGCCGGCCGTCCAGGCGGCAGTCGTGCGGTCGTGGATCTGGCTGGCGCCGATGATCGCGATCCGGACACCACGCACGCTCCTGAGAAACGGCGAGTAGGCCTGGGCGGAGTTGGCGCCGATGCCGACCACCGGCATGCCGGTGGCCTTTATGGCAGCGAGGCTGTCCTTCAACCCGACGGGGCCGTAGTCGGCGCCGTGGTTGTTGGCCATGGTCACGACCTCGATCCCCTGAGCGCGCAGGGCGGTCAAGGCCGCCGGAGGTGCCCGGAAATGGAACTGCTTGGGCTCGGGCGCACCGCGGTCGGTCACGGCCGATTCGAAGTTCACCATCGAGATGTCGGCGGCGGCCAGCGTCTTGCCGATCGGGCCCAGCACGTCGTGCGGGTGGTGCGTCAGCCTGCTCTGCACCCGTTCGGCGAAATGCACGTCGCCGGCGAAGGCCAGCGTGATGTCGCCAGCGGCCGCCGCGGTGGTCGGCGATGGGGGGACAATGCCGAAGGAGCGGTCCTCGGGGGCAGGTGCCGTTGAGTCGGCCGCCGGGCGTGCCCCGGCGGCTGTGCAGCCGGCGACGAGGATCACCGCCAGCATCGCAGGCACCCGGCTCATGACGCTTCAGCCTACGGCTGTGAACTACCGGGTAGCTTTCATGACCATGCGCATTCTCGTCGTCACAGGTGACGCCTTGACGATCGACGACCTGGTCGACGTTGCCCGCGAGCGAGCCGGGGTGGAGCTGGGCCCGCATGTCGAGGAGCGCATGGAGCCCAGTCGCCGAGTGGTCGCCGAGGCCGTGCAGCGCAAGGCCGTCGTGTACGGCGTCACCACCGGATTCGGCGCGCTGGCCGACACCTCGGTCGATGGCGACGATCTGGTCGCGATGCAGCACTCCCTGCTCCGGAGCCATGCAGCAGGCGTGGGCGCGCCGCTGGCCGACGACGTGGTGCGCGCACTCCTGTTACTGCGGGCACGCACGCTTGCGGCCGGCTTCAGCGGGGTGCGCGTCGAATTGCCGCGGCGTCTGCTGGCACTTCTTGGCGCCGGCCTCCTGCCCGTCATCCCGTGCAGGGGCTCCGTCGGAGCGTCAGGTGACCTCGCCCAGCTCGCCGCGCTGGCCTTGCCGCTGATCGGGGAAGGGCGGTTACGCCGATCAGGTGACCCGGATCCGGACGGCCGACCCGCCGCCGAGTTGCTTGCCGAGCACGGGTTGCAGCCGCTGCATCTCGCGCCCAAGGAGGGACTGTCGCTGCTCAACGGCACCGAACCGATGCAGGCCATGCTGGCCTTCGCGGTGCATGACGCCGAATTGCTGACAAGGGTGGCCGACGTCGCCTGCGCCATGAGCGTCGAAGGGCTGCTCGGGACCGACCGGCCCTACGACGAGCGGGTTCAGGCGCTGCGGCCGCATCCTGGGCAACTCGCCAGTGCGGCCAACCTCCGGCGGTTGCTGGCCGGCAGTCCGCTGCTGCTGAGCCACCGCGAGAGCCGGCACGCCGTACAGGATTCGTACTCGCTGCGCTGCGCCCCGCAGGTCCACGGCGCTGCCCGCGACGTGCTGGCGCACTGCCGTCGCGTGCTCGAGTGCGAGCTCGGTGCGGTGGTCGACAACCCGGTGGTCGTAGCTGACGGCGAGGTCATGACGACCGGCAACTTCCACGGACAGCCCTTGGCCTTCGCCGCGGACATGCTGGCGATGGCGGTCGCCGAGCTTGCCTCGATCAGTGAGCGGCGCACCTACCGGATGCTGGACCCGGCCACCTCTCGTGGGCTCCCGCCGTTTCTCGCCCCGCGGGCCGGCACCAACTCCGGTTTCATGCTGGCGCAGTACACCTCGGCGGCACTGGTCAGCGAGAACAAGGTCCTCTGCCACCCCGCCAGCGTGGACACCATCCCGACCAGCGGGAACCAGGAAGACCACGTCAGCATGGGCTGGCACGCGGTGCGCAAGGCCGTTGAGGTGGTCGACAACGTCCGCAGCGTGCTCGCGGTCGAGCTGCTGTGCGCGGCGCAGGCACTCGACCTGCGCGCCGAGATCGCCAAACCCAGCGCGGCGACGGCCGCCGTTCGCGACGAGATCCGCCGCCTGGTCGCGGCCATGGACGTCGACCGAGAGGTCAGCCCGCAGATCCGCTCCGTCGAGGAGAGCCTGCATCAACTCGTGTCGTCAGCCGAGGCAGTGGGTGGCCCGCTCAACTAGCGGCGGGCCATAAGAGTCAGGCGTAGTCGCCGAGCAACTGGGCGAGCTCGGCGTCGAGGTTCATGTGCTGTTCCTCGAATCCGATGGGCACCTCGACGACCGTTCGCCGTAGGAAGCTCGTCAGCGCATCGCGCGGCACCTGGAACAGCGCTTCGCCCGAAGGTGAGCACAGCGCCAGCGCCACGGTCTTGCCGTCGTTGTCCGAGGAGGGCCAGACCCGGACGTCGCCCATGCCGGCCGGAGCCTCGAGCCCATCCAAAATTAGCTGGCGTGCAAAGGTCCAGACGACTCTGGTGTCCTCACCCCGACCACCGGCATGGAAGGTGACATGAACCGCATACGGATCGGTCGTGTCGTACTGCAGACTCGCGGTGACCGACAAGGCGGAGCCGTCGGGCACGACAAGGCGAAGCGCAAGTTCGGAAATGACCCGCGTCGGGCGGGAGGAGGTCATTGCGAGCCCTTCTGGGTCGGGACGCCGTCGCGGTGCTCAACGACGTACCCGGGCCGGCGATGCGCCAACCGGACGATGAACCTGGCAGGGCGGTAGCGTAAAGGTGAACACGTCCAAATGGGGACTTCAGAGCGAACATGATTTTGTGGGGACGACCCTCTTGACAAACCCGCATAGGACGCCCAGGACCGGCGTCAGTGACGCCGACCTGGTCCTCGGTGTCGCCGAGGGGCGCCACGGCTCCCTCGATGAGTTGTACGAGAGGTACGGCCGGCCGGTGTTCTCGCTGGCCCGTCGGATCATCATCGACACCGGTCTGGCCGAGGATGTCACGCAGGAAGTCTTCCTGGCGTTGTGGCGCGAACCGGGAAAGTACGACCCCAGCCGCGGCGCATTCGCGACTTGGCTCTTTTCGTTGACCCACCACCGCGCGGTCGATGCCGTTCGCCGCGAAGAGGCAAATCGCCGCCGGCGCATGAAGGCGGCCGCCGAGGGCGAGTCGCAGGCACTGACCGAGGTGCCGGCCTCCGTGCCCGAGCAGGCCTGGAGCGGAATCCGGCGTGATCGGGTAAAGGCCGCCATGCTCACCCTGCCGGCACCGCAACGCGAGGCGCTGACCATGGCGTACTTCGGCGGCTACACCCAGCGCGAGGTGGCCGCCCTGACCGGCACGCCACTGGGCACCGTCAAGACGCGAATGCTGGCCGGCCTGCGCCGGTTGCGCGAGCAGTTGTCGGCCGACGACACGGCGGGTGATCTGCTGTGACACACCCCGACCACGAGGAGTACGCCGGCCTGGCCGTCGGCTGGGCCCTGCACGCCCTCGAGCCCGGTGAGAAGCACGCCTTCGCCGACCATCTGTCAACGTGCGATCTGTGCCGGCAGATCGTGCAGGAGTCGGAGGAGACGATGGGTGAGTTGGCTCACGACGTCCCACTCGTGGATCCGCCGGCGGGCCTGCTGGATCGCATCCACGAGGCCATGGGTGTCAACGAAACCAGGGCGCAGGCCGAGAGCCCAGCCGAGAGCATCGTGCGGCCGGTCACCGCGATCCAGCGCCGGCGGGTGCTGACCTGGGCCGCGCCGGCCATGGCGGCGGCGCTGGTCCTGGTCGCCCTACTCGGCTGGAATGTCTCGCTGCGCGATCGTGCGACCACCGACCATCGGCTGGCCGCCCAGCGCCAGACCGTCATCAACGAGTTGGCCCAGAGCAGCACCCGGGCGGCGCTGAAGGATTCGTCGAATCGCACGGTGGGCTACGTCCTGGAGCGCGACTCCCAGGTCAAGGTCGTCTCCACCGGGCTCACCCCCAATGACCGGAGCAAGAGCACCTACGTCCTCTGGGCAGTGCGGCGCTCGGGCGAGCCACCGCGGCCGGTCGGCACCTTCGACGTCTTGGGGTCGAGCCTGGACATCCGGCCGGTTGACGGACTGTCGGCGACCCTGGACGGGTACACGGGGTTCGAGGTCAGCCGCGAGCCGGGTCGCAGCGTGCCGGTGCGGCCGACCCAGGTGGTGGCCACTGGATCGGTGCGGGCCTGAGCGAGCGGCCGCGTGTGCGGCATCGAGCCAGCGCGCATCGCGAGCGCATCCGGGCGATGCCGCGGGTCGGTTTCGCTTACCGGATTGGCGTCGCTCTCGTCGGCGGCGCGATCGTGCTGCTCGGTCTCATCCTGGTGCCGCTGCCCGGGCCGGGCTGGGCCGTCGTCGTCGCCGGCCTGGCGGTGCTGGCAAGCGAGTTCGCCTGGGCCCACCGCCTGCTGCGCTACGTACGCCGGCGGTTATCCGAGTGGGCATCATGGGTACGACGGCAACCGCCGTTCACCCGGTTGGTGCTGGGTGCCACCGTTCTGCTGCTCATGGCGGCAGCGGTACTGGGATGGGTGGCCTGGCGGGGAGTGCCCGGCTGGGTGCCCGGGATCGGGTAACCTCAGCAATCGCGTCAGGGCGATTGGCTCAGCGGTAGAGCGCTCCGTTCACACCGGAGAGGTCACTGGTTCGATCCCAGTATCGCCCAC
>JBBPZR010000009.1:0-8491 GCA_038276285.1 Mycobacteriales bacterium
CGCCGGGACGGGGGGCCCTGCAGGCTCTCGGGCGTCCGGTTCGCCCCACTGACCCCCCCCCCCCCCCGGGGGGGGGTGAACCGGGGGTGTGCGGAAACCCCCCGCCGATCGTGTTGCGGTCAGCGTCCCTGATTCTTGACCTTCTCGGCCGCCGCCGCGGCCGCCTGGGGATCGAGATAGCGACCGCCCGCGGTCACCGGGCGGAGATCGTGGTCGAGGTCGTAGCGCAACGGGATGCCGGTCGGGATGTTGAGCCCGGCTATCTCGTCATCGCTGATGCCGTCGAGATGCTTGACGAGCGCCCGCAGCGAGTTGCCGTGCGCCGCGACGAGCACGCATCGGCCGGCCCGCAGATCCGGCACGATCGCGTCATACCAGTACGGCAGCATCCTGAGCAGCACGTCCCGCAGGCACTCGCTGGCCGGCAGCAGGTCCGGCGCCAGGTCGGCGTAGCGCGGGTCGTGCCGCGGATGCTGCGGGTCGTCGAGTGCCAGAGGTGGCGGCGGCACGTCGTAAGAACGCCGCCAGAGCATGAACTGCTCCTCGCCGTACTCCGCTAGCGTCTGCTTCTTGTCCTTGCCCTGCAGCGCGCCGTAGTGCCGCTCGTTGAGTCGCCACGACCGGCGCACCGGCAGCCACAACCGGTCGGCGACGTCGAGGGTGATCTCCGCGGTCCGAATGGCCCGGCGCTGCACCGACGTGTGCAGCACATCGGGCAACAGGTCCGCATCGCGCAACAACTCGCCGCCCCGCCGGGCCTCGTCCTCGCCCTTCGCCGACAGCGGCACGTCGACCCAGCCGGTGAAGAGGTTCTTGGCGTTCCACTCACTCTCACCGTGCCGGAGCAGCACCAGAGTCGCGGTCATGGCGGCCATCCTGCCGCAACAGCACGGCGGCGAGCACACCGGCGGTCGCCGCACAGATCGCGGCATCGGCAAAGGTCGCGTGGAGCTCGCTGAGCACGGCAGCGCGGGTCGCCGTCGTGTATGCCGGGCAGTGCGCCGGATCGGCCGGGCACAGCGCCAGTGGGCTGCCGATCTTGGCCTGCCGGGCATAGAAGACGCGTAGGCCGACAGCGGTGAGGACGGAGAGGCCGGCGAGCATGCCCGCCATCCGGGCGACCACGGCGAGCGCGGAGGCGATGCCATGCACGGCCGAGCGGGTGGCTGCCAGCAAGGCGACATTGACCGGAGCGATCGCCAGCCCGAAGCCCAGGCCGGTAAGCACAAGGACGGTGGCGCCGGGCCGGGCCGTCGAGCGCCCGCTCACCCCAACGGGACATACCGAGGAAGCCGAGAGCCGTGAGCCCCAGGCCGACCGTTGCGACCGAGCGTGGCGCGAGGCGCCGGCACAGCAGGCCACCGAGAAGGGCGCCCACCGGCAGGGCGGCGAGCAGCTCGACCAGGACGAGCGCGGCGCCCAGCTGTGAGTCGGGATAGCGGGTGGCCCGGGCAAACAGGGGCACGTCCACGAGCGCGGCGATGAGCGCGGCACCGACGAAGAGATTGACCGCCAGGGCGCCCCAGCCGGCGGTGGGGCGGACCGCGTCGCCGGGCACGAGCGGGTGTCGGGCCCGGCGCTGGCGCCAGGCGAACAACCCGGCGCACAGCGCAGCGCCACCGAGCAACGCGGGAGCCCGGTCGGCGAGGGCCTGCCGGCTGGGATCCGCTGTGGCAAACGCCAGGACGAGCCCGGCCAGGGCCAGTCCGAGCAGCCCAGCGCCGATCAGGTCGGCCTCGGTGGACAGCCGGCGCAACGTGCCCCGCCGCCAGAGCAGGCCGGCAACGCCGGTGGCGAGCGCCGCGGTGAGCAGGACCAGCGGAGACGACCACGCCGCGCCGGCGACGACCGGCACGTAGGCGGCACCGATAGTCAGCTGGCCGGTGAGCGTGGCGGGGGCGGTCACCACGAGCACCAACCCGGCCAGAGCCAGCGCGGCCAACACGGCGGTGACGACGGCGCCGGGCGGCCGGCGGGACGCCCGCGCGCCCCGAGTGATGCCCACGAGGGCGCCCGCGAGGACGAGCCCGCCACCCAGGTTGGCCCAGAAGATGGTCCGCCAGCCGGAAACGGCGAGCACCGCGCCGCCGTACAAGGGCCCGAGGACGCTGCCGAACTCCTGCGCCGCTCCCACCGCTCCCAGCGGCGTACCGCGTCGATCCTCGGGCCAGCGGTCGGCCACGAGAGCCAGCGTCGCCGGCACCAGCCCTCCGCCACCGACGCCCTGCAGGGCGCGGCCCACGACGACCGCGCCGAGATCGTGCGAACCGGCGGTGATGACGCACCCGACGCAGAACACCCCCAACGAAGCCAGGAGCACCGGCACCCGCCCGTACAGGTCCGAGAGCCGGCCGAGCGGCGGCAGCCCGACGATGTAGCCCAGCAGGAAGCCGGTGACTATGGGAGTCGCCCGCTGCAACTGGTCGACGTCGATCCCGACCCCGGTCATGATGTCGGGCAACGCCAGGACGACGACGTAGCTGTCGGCGGCTGCCAGCAGCACGGCCAGGGCGGCGACCCCGACCTGCGCCCGCCGCCGGTCAGCCTGTGCTGGGTGCACTGATGTCGACCGCGTCTCCGTATCCATCGAGCACGATCGTGAAGACGCTGTCGACGCCCTTCTTGAAGAACGGCCCGGTCAAGACCGCTCGGCGCAGCTGCTTGTCGCCCTCGACCACACCGAACACGGCGCTCACCGGGTGGGCCGGGTCGGCGCTGACCAGCAGATCCGCAACGACGCTGCCCGGGATCGTCGCGCGCACCTCCCGCACGACCTCGCCGTCGACCCGGACCCGGCTGCCGAGGCGGGCCTGCGTCGCCTTGACCAGCAAGGTGCTGACGCCGGTGCCCGGATCCATGAAACGACCGGGGTCGGCGAAGCCGAACTTCGCCGGGTCGGTGACCGCGTACGACAGCGTGAACGGCAGCTTGGCGTAGACCTTGCCCCCGACCGAGATGACACCGACGGTGCCGGTGATACCGGCGAAGCTGACTTTGAGGTTGCCCTTGAACTTGTCGGGCCGCGCCGCCCTGCCGTCACCGCCGACCACGGTCGTCCCGCCCCCGGGCACATGCGCGCTGGTCAGCTTGAAATGCACGGTGGACGACGCGTCGAGGGTGCGCTTGGCATCGGCGAGCAGGGCCTTGGCTCTGCCCGGGTCGGCCTTCTGGGAGGAGCCGCCGCAGCCGAAGAGCAACGCCACGACGCACAACACCCCGAGCACCCGCGGGGACCGACCTCCCATCACCCGGTCGAGTGTATGGATCAGTCGCCGGTGGCACCGTCGATGCGCTCGCGAATCAGGTCGGCGTGACCGTTGTGCCGGGCGTACTCCTCGATCATGTGGACCAGGATCCAGCGCAGCGAAAACGGGCTGCCGTCACGCTCGCCAGCGGTGACGTCGAGCGAGTCGGCCCGGGCTGCGGCCTCGCGGGCGAGGTCGCACTCCCCCCGCCAGGTGGCGAAGACCTCGGCCGGCTCAGGGCTGTCGAGGTCGTCGAAGTCGCCGTCAGGATTCTCCTCGCTGTAGTAGACGGCGGGGGCGTCCTCGCCCTCGAGCGTCCGGCGGAACCAGCCGCGCTCCACCTCGGTCATGTGCCGCACCAGCCCGAGCAGCGACAGCGACGACGGTGGCACCGATCGTTCGCGCAGCTGCTCATCACTGAGGCCGGCGCATTTCAGGGCTAGGGTGGCGCGCTGATAGTCGAGCCAGGAGTCGAGCATCTCGCGCTCACCGGCGACCAGCGGTGGATCGATCCGGGTGGGTTCAGTCATCGGCGCATCGTGTCATGCGGGGCGGACACGTCAAGGGCAATAATCAACGCGTGACCACGGCAGAACTGGCCCGACGACTCGCTCTTGCTCTGCCAGAGGCCACCGAGCAGGACCACCACGGCCGCGCGTCGTTTCGCGTGCGCGGCAAGATCTTCGCGACCGTGCCGGACGCCGAGCACCTCAACGTCATGCTCAGTGAGGAGGACATCCGCGCCGCCGTAGCCGAGGATCCGCTGGCCTGCGCCGAGCAGTGGTGGGGAAAGCGGCTGCCCGCTGTACGAGTCGACCTGGCGCGTGTGGCCGAGCCGATGCTGACCGAGTTGCTCACCGATGCCTGGCGACGCAAAGCGCCCGCGTCCCTCGTACGGAACTTCGACGCGACGCTCGGCAGCGGATGAGCCTCGGTCAGCGGCTGAGGGCCGCGGTGACGTCGATCTCCACCAGCTGACCGGCGTACCCGAGCTGACCCACCCCGAGCAGGGTGCTCGCCGAGGTGAGCGCAGCTGCGATGTTCGAACCCCGCAGCGCGGTCCAGACCGCGGAGAGCGTCCTTTGCTCGAAGGTGACGACGTAGATCACCGTACGTACAACGTCGTCGCTCGTCGCACCCACACTGAAGAGAGCCGTCGTGATGTTGCGGCTCACCTGCTCGACTTGAGCCATCAGATCGCCCGGACCAACCAGCTCTCCTTGCGCATCGAGCGGGCATTGTCCGGCGAGAAACACGAGGGACGTGGCATCCGCGATCGTGACATGGTGGTAGCCCGGCGGGCCGTGCAGCCCGGAGGGGTTGCTACGTCGAATCACGGCGGCAGTCTGCCAGGCAGCGGCTCCGGCCAGGGTGTGAGGGAGGCGGGTAACAGTGGAGGGTATCGTGACGGCGGTCAGCCGCAGCGCGACGCACACGATGAGCAAGCCGCCGCGCGAGAGCATCAGGCTGTTGACGGGGTTGGGCGTCGAGGGCGACGCGCACATGGGCCGCACCGTCAAGCATCGGTCCCGGGTGGCCCGGGATCCGACCCAGCCCAACCTGCGACAGGTGCACCCATCTCCGCCGAGTTGCATGACGAACTGCGAGCTGCCGGTTTCGGCGTCGCCGAAGGCACGATGGGTGAAAACGTCACGACGCGCGGCGTCGACCTGCTCGGACTGCCGACCGGAACCAGACTGCACCTGGGTGAGGCGGCGATCGTCGAGGTGACCGGCCTGCGCAATCCGTGCGTGCAGCTCGACGGTCTGCAGCACGGCCTGCTGCCGGCCGTCCTCGGCCGCGACGAGCAGGGCAACGCCGTGCGCAGGAGCGGAGTGATGGCGGTGGTGGTCGCCGAGGGGAACGTACGCCCCGGCGACACCTTCCGGGTGGCGCCGCCACCCGAGCCGCACCAGCCCGTGAACGTGGTCTGATCGCCTCGAAGGCGTCAGTCCAGTCCGAACAGGTGACGGCACCCGTCGAGCTTGTCGACGACGACGCCGTGGTCGCGGTGCCGCAGCTGCCAGTTCTCGCGGTTCATTTGCATGCGCAGTATGTCCGCCGGTTGGCCGTCACGGGACCGCCTGCCAATTCGACTGTCCACATAGGCCAGAGCGCGTAGACGCCGAGCGACGCTGTGTTGTTGGGCCAGGCGTCGGACTGCGCGATCTGCGCCAAGATGGTCGAAAGCCAGAGCCAGCACGGCCAGGCGCATCGCCTTGGCGTACCCCCCGGCCCCTGCATTCGCTGACGACCCAGGAGTAGGTCTTCACCAGCCGCTCCTCCAGGAAATCGGGGCCGGCCAGCCCCTGCACCCCGACGACGCGATCGGCGTCATGCGCGACGAAACCGACCTTCCAGGAGTCGGCGCGCCATAAGGTCCGGTAGAGCGTGATCGCATGCGCAATCCGCGGGTCTGACACCTTGTACGTGGGAAACCGGGGGTCGAGCTCGACGTCATCGGGCAAGATCGCTGCCAGCTCGGGCAGGTCAGCCTCGGCCACGGGGCGCATGACGAGATCACCCAGCGTGAGCCGGAGATCGAACAACGGCCAACACGGATGCACGCCTCATCATGGTGCCGGCGGGTATCCCGTGGAACCTTTGCCCGCTCCCGAATCCTCAGCGACCGGGATCGGCGAAGCGGGCGAACGCCGACAGGTTGGCCAGCGACTCACCGCGCTTGACCCGCCAGGCCCACTCCTTGCGGATCGACGTGGTGAAGCCGATCTCCAGCATCGCGTCGAAGTTGTCGTCGGCGTAGGTGAGCACGCTGCCCAAGAGGCGGTCGATCTCATCACCTGTCACCGAGTGCAGGGCAACCCGGCCGACCAGAAATACGTCGCCGGTGGCGTCCACGCTGAAGGCCACGCCGTACATCCGGGCGTTGCGCCGGAGCATGAAGTCATACAACTGCTCGCGGTTCTCATCCGGCCGCCGCATCACGAACGCCTCGACCAGCAGGGCGTGCTCCCCCGCGACGAGCCAGCACATCGTGGCCAGTTTGTGAGTCCCTGGCAGCTTGACCAGATAGGAGCCCTCGCCGCTGCGGCTGTACTCGACCTCGCGGTCGTCCAGCGCCGAGCGGAGCACCGCGTCGACCGCGGCCCGGGATGGGCGACCGCTCACCGGCTACCGCTCAACGGGCAACCGCGATGCCGTCCATCGGCAGCGCCATCTCGGCAAGCACGTCGCGGTAGGTCGCGAACAGGTGCTCGGCGGTGAGATGCCATGAGAACTGCCGCGCGTGCCGCACCGCTGCCTGAGACACGAGCCGGTGCCGCTGCGGTGACAAGACCAGGCGCCGGATAGCCGCGGCGTAGTCGGCCGGGTTGTGGCCGGTCACGAGCAGCCCGCTGATCCCGTCACGCACCGTGGTCTGCAGGCCGCCAACGGCCGCGGCCACGACGGGCGTGCCGCACGCCTGCGCCTCGAGCGCCACGAGCCCGAAGGATTCGTTGTACGAGGGGACGACCACCACGTCAGAAGCGCGGTAGAGGTCGGCCAGTCGGTCGGCGTCGACCGGCGGCTCGAAGCGGACCACATCGGACAGGCCGAGTGTGCCGGCGAGCTGGGACAGCATCTCCGGATGCTCGATTCCGCTGCCGCTCGGGCCGCCGCATACGACCACCACGAGCCGGCTGCGCAGGGCGGGCTCGGCCTCGAGCAGGGTGGCCGCCGCCCGGAGCAGGATGTCGGGTGCCTTGAGCGGCTGGATGCGCCCAACGAAAGACAGCACGACCGCGTCGGGTGCAATGCCGAGTCGGTTACGTGATGTCGAGGCCTCCCCCGGCCGGAACTGCTCGAGGTCGACGCCGGGAGTGACGGTCACCACCCGGCCGGGGTCGGCGTCGTACAGGTCGATCAACGCGCGGGCCTCTTGCACCGTGTTGGCGACCAGTCGATCGGCTTCGACTACCACCTGCTCCTCGCCGATCAGGCGGGCCAGCGGCTCGGGGCTGTCGCCCTCGGCGAGGGAGGCGTTCTTCACCTTCGCCAGGGTGTGCGAGGTGTGCACCAGCGGCACGCCCCATCTGTCCTTGGCCAGCCAGCCCACCTGGCCGGATAGCCAGTAATGCGAGGAGATGAGGTCGTACCAGCCCGGCTCGTGCAGCGCCTCGGCCCGCAGCACCGCGCTGGTGAACGCACACAGCTGGGCCGGCAGGTCGTCCTTGCCCAGCCCTTCGTACGGACCGGCCGTCACGTGCCGGACGGTGACGCCCGGCGCCAGCTCGACTACCGGCGGCATATCGCTGGAGGTCGCCCGGGTGAAGATCTCGACCTCGGCGCCCATCTGGGCCAGCCACTTGGACACCTCGACGATGTAGACGTTCATGCCGCCCGCGTCGCCGGTGCCGGGCTGGTCGAACGGGGAGGTATGCACCGAGAGGGTGGCAATCCGCCGGGGCGGCGAGAGAGCGTGTACCGCACGTGCCGCCGTCACAGCCACCACGCAACCTCCTCGTCGGGCACCTGTGACTTGCCAACGCCACCGACCGGCCACGATCTTCCCGTACCCGGCCGCGGCCACACCCGAGGGCAGGTCCGGAGGGCGGGAGTCGCTGCTAGTTTCGGCCATTCTGGTAGACCCGTAACGGTGTGGAGCGCTGAGACGTTCGTAGTGTCATGAGGTGGTTGAGTCGCGATGGCCCGCTGGTCGGCGACGGCGACGACGCCGGGTATGGCCGCCTGGTGGCGCTTCTTGAGCGCGCCCGCTCGGAAGCGCACTCGGTCGTTCCACCTAATAGCCAGGACACAATCGCGGCGATGGTGGCAGCCGCGGGAAGCGGCGACCGGGATCCCCCTGCCGCCAGAGGGAGACGAAGGCGGCGAGGGCGCCTGCGGGCATTGGTAGTTGCCCTTGTCGCGCTGGGGTGCCTCCTGGCCACTGGCAGCGGGCTGGCCGTGGCAGGTGGCCTACCGGCTCCGCTGCAGGGCTTCGTGCAGGAAAATCTGGGCCACATTGGCGTTCACGTCCCGAATCACCACCGCGGGCATCACCCGAGCCACCCCAAGCACCCACCGGCGGCCGAACCGAGCCCTCACCCACCCGGACACACGGTGCCGACACCGTCGGCATCCCCAGCTCCGCACCACTCGCAGGAACACACGGTGCCCGTGCCGACGTCTACACACCACCACGCATCTCCGTCGCCCGGTTGATAAGCATGTGCGCCGAGGGAGATCTCACCGATCGTTCACGTGCCCGCGCCCCGGCAAGGCTGGCCGCCAGGCCGAGCGAGCCG